>JADGQI010000118.1 GCA_017881905.1 Chloroflexota bacterium | reverse complement strand
GGGCAGCGCGATGACCTCGACGACCGCGACGTGGAGCGAGTCGGTGGCGTAGATCGGGGCCGTGCAACCCTCGATGTAGTGGACCCGGGCACCCTCGTCGACGACGATCAGCGTCCGTTCGAACTGGCCGGTGTTCTCGCCGTTGATCCGGAAGTAGGCCTGGAGCGGGAGCGGGACCTCGACGCCCTTGGGGACGTACACGAACGACCCGCCGGACCAGACCGCGCTGTTGAGCGCCGCGAACTTGTTGTCCTCCGGCGGGACGACCGTGCCGAAGTACTTGCGGAAGATCTCCGGGTACTCGATCAGGGCCTGGTCCGTGCCCATGAACACGACGCCGATCTTCGACAGCTCCTCGCGGACCGAGTGGTAGACGACCTCGCTGTCGTACTGGGCGCCGACCCCGGCCAGGAACTTGCGCTCGGCCTCCGGGATGCCCAGCTTCTCGAACGTCGCCTTGATCTTCTCCGGGACGTCGTCCCACGACTTCTCTTCGCGCTCGGACGGCTTGCGGTAGTAAACGATCTTGTCGAAGTCGATGTGGGTGAGGTCACCGCCCCAGGTCGGCATCGGCCGAGCCAGGAAGTGGTCGTACGCCCGAAGCCGGAACTTGAGCATCCACTCCGGCTCGTTCTTGAACCGGCTGATCTCCTCGACGGTGTCGCGGGTCAGGCCGCGCTTCGTCTCGGCCAGGTAGACGATGTCGTCGTGGAAGGCGAACTCGTCGCGGCGATCACGGACGGCGTCTCTGGTCGCGTTCGAGGTCATGCCATCTCCGGTGGTTGACGGATCCGGGCCGGCGGCACCGCTTGGGGTCGGGCGCCGATGCAGGAATTCCGACTCATATTATCGGAATTACCGACGCTTCCGTCAACGAGGGCCAGCGACGGACGAGACGACGCCATGGACGAGGCCCCGAAGGGGCTCCGGGTGCTCCCGCCCGCTGCCGCAATCTGCCAGACTCCGGGGGGAGGACAAAGACATCGGGTGAAATCGGAACAGCGTCGCGTCCCGTTCGGCGTGTGGATCGTCGCTATCCTGACGATCGTGCTGTCCACGATCCGCATCCTGTCGGTCTACGGGATCGGACCGCCAGGCAGCGACACCATCCTGTCGGACTTGGTGGAGCAATACCGGATCTTCGGGGCGATCTCCGTCGTCCTCGGGATCCTCGGCATCGTCGGGGCGATCGGCCTGCTCCGGCTGATGCCGGCCGGGTTCGTGATCGTCCTGCTGGTGGCCGGGATCAGCCTGCTCAACGAGCTCCTCTCGACGCTGGCCGGTCGGTCGGACGACCTACGGCTGTTCATCGTCGTGGTCGCCGTCGTCTATCTCAACACGCGGCCGGTGCGCGAGGCCTTCGGGCGTGACGATCCATCGACACGCACGATGACCGCACGGGGGGCCGAAGGCGAATGACGACCGATCTCGAGCTCCTGCGAGCCTTCGAGCCGGTCATCCGGTACACGAACGGAGAACTGTTCTTCCCGACCGCCGTCGAGCCCTACCTGTCCGAATGCGATCTCCTCGTCGGGACCTCGGAAGGGCACACCCGCCTGCTCGTCGAACGCGGCGGCCTGGATGCGACGATCCTTGCCGAGCAGACCGCGCCACCCGGGGAGACGCTGTTCCTCCGGCTCGTCCAGGAGCCGCTCGGTGGGGTGGCGCTCGCGCAGTGGTCGCGCCGTCCGGGCCGCCCGATCTTCCGCGCCCCGGGCCGGCTTGCCCGGGTCGGCCTGTTCGCTCGCCTCATCGATGCCGGATTCAATGCATCGCTCCTCCTCCGCGGCAAGGTGCCGGGCGGAACGGCTGCCGCGGCCTCGGTCAAGTACGAGGCTGCCCGCGCGACGGATCCCCGCTACGTCTATCACGGACGGGTGGTCCGTCGGGACGGCTGGATCGTGCTCCACTACCTGTACTTCTACTTCATGAACGACTGGCGCTCGACATTCGACGGGGCGAACGACCACGAGGCCGACCTGGAGCAGGCCTTCGTCGTCCTCGAGGAAACGCCGGATGGCCCGCGGCCGGTCTGGTTCGGCTGCGCCGCCCATGACTACTCGGGCGACGATCTGCGGCGGCGCTGGGACGATCCGTACATCCGGCTCGAGGGCGACCACCCGGTCATCCATGCCGGCGCCGGCTCGCATGCCGCGTACTTCGAGCCCGGGGAATACATCACCACGGTCCCGCTCCCCGCGATGCGCGGCATCAATGGGCTGCTCGAGGGGGCTCGCCACCTCTGGCGGGACACGCTCCGCCAAGGCGATCCGGGCGACCTGGCCGCCCGTGTCTCCGCCGCGCTGAGCATCCCGTTCATCGACTACGCGCGCGGCGACGGTTTCGCCATCGGACCGGGCCAGGCGGCGGAGTGGACGGTCGTCGAGGTCGACGACAGCGTCCCGTGGGTCGATGGCTACCGCGGACTGTGGGGCCTCGACACGCGCGATCGGTTCGCCGGTGAGCGAGCCCCCGCCGGCCTGAAGTACACCCGGACCGGCTCGATCCGGCCGTCGTGGAACGACCCCATCGGGTTCCTCGGCCTCGACAAGGTGGCCCCGCCCGGCCGGGCGATCGACGCCGTCGACGGCAGGATCGTGGTCCTCGACGCCGAAGCCGCGACGGTCGACGGCGAGATCGCCAAGGCGACCGACGGCTTGACCGGTCTCGACCAGGCCGCCCGCGCGCTCGCCGCCGACGGATCGTTCGAGAAGGCCTATCACGCTCGCGCGGCGGAGGTCGCCGCCCGCGAGGCCGACCTCGCGCGGCTCCGCGCCCGACGGGCCGAGATCGGCGACGAGCGCGAGGCGCTCCTCCGGCGCCGCGGACGGATCGAGGCGGGCGACCGGGGCGACCCACGGTCCCATCTCCACCACGCCAGCCACCCGCAGGTCCAGGGCGACCAGCAGTACGGCCGGATCGTCGAGTTCTGGTCGGCGATCAGCGTCGGGCTCGGGATCATCGCGCTCGTCGCGCTGCGCTACTTCACCAAGCTGCCGTCCTGGGCAGTGGTCCTCCTCGCCGTCGGCGGCTACATCATCCTCGAGGCAGCCTTCCGGCGACGCCTGATCGACCTGCTGCTGCGGATCACCCTGTTCATGGCGCTCGTCGGCGGCGTCGTCCTCGCCGTGGCCTATGCCACCCAGATCGTCCTGGCGGTCGTGGTGGGGGTGGCCGTCCTGACCCTCATCGACAACGTCCGAGAGATCCGGGCGAGTTGACCAACCTGGAGCCAGATATGACCGAAGCGACGCCATCGACCGCCACGGCGGCCCCAGTGAAACGATCCGGCCGGCGCCGCGGGGTGCTCGCGGTCATCCTCGGGATCCTCGCCTGCCTCGCACTCGTCGCGAGCACCTCGCTCTTCTGGATCCACCAGTCGGTCCTGAACACCGACCGCTGGGTCTCGATCACGTCGAGCGTGGCCCAGGACCCCGAGGTGATCCAGTCACTGAGCGAGTCGCTCAGTGAGCAGGTGGTGATCGCGCTCGACGTCCGCGGCCGGCTCACGAGCGCCCTGCCCGACAAGGCCGCCCTGCTCGCCGGTCCGATCACGGGCACCCTCCAGTCCCAGATCCAGACCGCCATCGCGAAGCTGATGTCGACCGATGGATTCCAGACGGCGTGGACCAACATGAACCGGGTCGCTCATGCCACGATCGTCAAGCTTCTCCGGGGCGAATCCGACGCGGTGACGCTCCAGAACGGATACGTGACGCTCAACCTGTTCCCGCTCGTCGGCTCGGCGCTGGCCACGCTCCAGTCGGACGGGATCCTCCCGGCCAACCTGCCGATCCCCGACCTGTCGGATCCGTCCGCCCCCGACCAGGCGCGTGCCGCGCTGCAGAACGCCCTGGGTGTCACGCTCCCCGACACCTTCGGGACGCTGCCGCTGATCCGGGCCGACCGTCTCCAGGCTGCCCGGACGGCGGTCCACGTGTTCGATCTGCTGACCGTCGCCGCGCTCATCCTGACGATCCTCCTGTTCATCGGCGCGACGTTCCTCGCTCGGGATCGACGGCGAGCCGTGCTGCTCCTCGGCGGCGGAGTCGTCCTCTCGCTGCTCGTCGCGCGCGGCGTGATCCGCGGCGTCGAGAACGGGATCGTCGGGGCGATCTCCGACGGGCCCGGGCAGTCGACCGTCCACGGCGTGTTGGATGCTGCAGTCAAGGACCTGTTCGGCGTGATGATCGTGGTCACCGCGCTCGGCGCGGTCGTCGCACTGCTCGCCTGGCTGTTCGGCCGCCGCGAGCAGGTCGCCGAGGTCGTCGGGTCGGCCGGGTCGGCCGCACGCCGCGCCGGCTCCGCGGGTGTGGATGCCGGGAAGGCCGCTGCCGCGGGCGCCGCGGCGTCGTCGGTCGCCGGCAGCGGAGCCGGCGCGGGCCCAACGCTCCTGAGCCTGGCCCGCGCCCATCGGACCGCCCTGCGTGTCGCCGGCGTCGTCGTCGCCGTCGTCTGGCTGGCCGTCATCGCCGACGGCTGGGAGCCGGTCGCCATCGTCGGCGTCCTGCTCGTCCTCTACCTGTTCGCGCTCGGGCCGCTCCTCGATCGTTCAACGGAGCCGCCCGCCGATTGAGCGACGCTCGGGACCTGCCCCGAGGGGTCGAAGGAAGAGGAGCTTGAGCCCCGGCGCGACGCTCGGTCAGGCGGGCGCGACCTCCGCGCTCGGCGGCTCGCTCGCCGGGGCCGCCGGTTCGGGCGCTGGGCGGCCTCGCCGCTTGGCGCCGTCGACCAGCGAGTACACCACCGGGATGACGATGAGGGTCAGGAAGGTCGAGCTGAACAGGCCGCCGATGACCACCGTCCCGAGCTCGGCCGCGATGATCGAGCCCTGGTTGAACCCTGCGGCCAGCGGGATGAGCGCCAGCATCGTCGCGATCGCCGTCATGAGGATCGGCCGGACGCGGATCCGGCCGCCCTCGATCAGGGCGTCGTGGGTGTTCATGCCGTTCCGTCGCAGGCGCTCGACCAGGTCGAGCAGGACGATCGCGTTGGTCACGACGATCCCGATGAGCATCAGGAACCCGATGAGGGCGCTGATCCCGATCGGCCGGCCCGTGATGTACAGCGCCGGGAAGGCGCCGATCAGGGCCAGCGGCAGGCTGAACAGGATGACGAACGGGGTGACCAGTGAGTTGAACGTCAGCACGAGCATCACGTACACCAGCAGGATGGCCACGCCCATCGAGGCGAACAGGCCCCCGAACGCCTCGCCCTGTTGCTGGGTGACGCCCGCCAGGGTCACCACGACCCCGGCCGGGATGGATCCATCGGCCTTGAGCGCGTCGACCTCCGTCGCGATCGCCCGTGACACGGCCCCGGTGTCCTTCGAGGTGATCTCCGCCGAGATCGACGACGCCGGTCGCTCGTCGATCCGGGTGATGCTTCCCTGGGCGTCGATCTGCTTGACCTCGGCGATCGAGCCGAGCGGGACGGTCCGGCCGGTCCCGACCGGCAGCTTCTTGAGCGCGTCGACCGAGTCGACTTGGCTGGGATCGACCTGGACATACAGGTCGACGGTCGGCTGGTCGCCGATCTGGATGCGGGTCGCACGACCGGGCACGAGCACCGTCCGCACCTCGTTCGCGACCTGAGCCGTCGTCAACCCGGCGCCGAGGGCCTTGTTCGGGTCGACCGCGACGTCGATCGTCGGAGCCCCCTGGGACAGGTCGCTCTTGACGTTGATGAGGTCCGGGCTCTTCTCGAGCGCGGCGACGATGGCGGCGTCGGCGGTCGCGACGGCCGCCCGGTCTGGTGAGCTGACGATGACGTTGATCCCGCCGCCGGAGAAGCCAGTGGCCTCGGACACGGCGACGTCGTAGCCGTCCGATTCGATCGGCGCGAGAGCGGTCGCGATCTGCTCGGTCGAGGCCTTGATGTCGACCTTCGGATCGAGCCGGACGAGGATCGACGAGCTGTTCGCCGATCGGCCGGAGAACGCCGCGGACAGGGACTGGGTGCTCGTGTCGCCTTCCCCGGGGACGGTCGACTGGACGAGCTGGACGTCCGGGTTGGCCTTGAGGATCTGCTCGGCGGCGATGGTCCGCTCGAGGACGCCGCTCGAGCTCGTGCCCGGGGGCGGCTCGAGGCTGACCCGGAGGATCTTCTCGCCGCCGGCGTTGATGAACTGGGTGGGGATCGACGGGACGAGCGACAAGGCGGCGAAGAACAACGCGCCCGCGCCGACGATGACCGCCCAGCGAGTGATCCGGCTGCGCAAGACGAACTTGATCGTCGGGGTATAGACCCGGATCCAGATCGAGCGCTTCGGCTCGCCGTCCTCGTCGACCTGGATCTTGACCCGGTCGACCAGGAAGTAGGCGAGGACCGGCACGACGGTCAGCGCGCACAGCAACGATGCGAGCAGCGCGAATGTCACGGTCAGCGCGAATGGGAGGAAGAACTGGCTGACCAGTCCACCGACGAACCCGAGCGGCAGGAAGACCATGACGGTCGTCGCCGTGCTGGCCGTGATCGCGCCGGATACCTCGCGAGCACCGGTGAGCACGGCGGTCAGCCGTTCTTCCCCCCGGGCCCGATGCCGATAGATGTTCTCGAGGACCACGATCGCGTCATCGACCACCCGCCCGACGGCGACCGCCAGGCCGCCCAGGGTCATGATGTTCATCGACACGCCGGTCAGCTGCATGAGCGTGAGCGCCGCGAAGATCGACAGGGGGATGCTCACGGCGGCGACGAGCGTCGAGCGCAGGCTGAACAGGAACAGGAAGATCGTCAGGATCGCGAAGAGCGCACCGAGTCCGCCCTCGCGAACCAGCCCGTCGCGCGACTCCTTGATGAATCCGGACAGGTCCGACACGGTCAGCACCCGCAGGTCTGGATTCCGTGCCTGGGCGGCGGTCAGCTCAGCCTGGACCGCATCCGCGACCTTGACGGTGTTGGCACCGGATGCCTTGGAGACGCTGATCGTGACCGCGGGCTGGCCGTCCGTCCGGGCGTATCCGGTCGTCGCCACCCCGACCTGTTCGACGGTCCCCAGGTCGCCGATCGTGATCGGGATCGGGACGACCGGGGTCACGCTCGCGGCCGGCGTGCTCGGGAGCGGGCTGCCGCCGGAGGGGGCTGGGCCGGTCGCGCCGCCCGGCGCCGGGCTCGCGACGGTGGGCAGCTTGACGCCCACGACCAGGTCCTGGATCTGCTGGATCGACGAGAAGCTGTTGGTGGTCGAGACCGGGATGTTGGTGCCGTCGGTCGACAGCTGGCCGGCCGGGAGGGTGAGGTTGTTCGCCGCGAGGACGCCGTTGACCTGCTGGACCGAGACGCCGGCC
Source organism: Chloroflexota bacterium (assembly GCA_017881905.1). Lineage (GTDB taxonomy): Bacteria > Chloroflexota > Limnocylindria > Limnocylindrales > CSP1-4 > Chersky-267. The sequence continues at coordinate 17,990 of JADGQI010000118.1, read as the reverse complement.
GTCGCCAGCTTGGTGGGGTCGAGCGTGACCATGACCCGCTGCTCGAGGCCGCCGGTGACATCGACCGCGCCGACCCCGTCGAGACCCTGGAGCGCCGGGACGATATCGGTCCGGGCGATCCTCGCAGCATCCTCGAGGCCGGTCTGACCGGTTCCCGAGATCGAGGCGATGATGACCGGCGTCTGGTTGATGTTCAGAGCGTTGACCTGCGGCGTGACGCCTTGCGGCAAGCCCACGACGCCGAGGTTCTGCTCGATCGCGGCGCGTGTCTCCTTGACATCCGTGCCGAAGGAGAACTGGGCGACCACCAGCGAGATCGAGTTGCCCGAGGTCGACTGCAGGTTGACCAGCCGCGGCACGCTCGAGATCGCTCGCTCGATCGGCTTCGACACCTGGTCGGTCACGTCGCCGGCGCCGGCGCCGGCATACGGCGTGATCACCGTGATGATCGGGAACTCGATGTCCGGGAGGAGCTCCTGCTGGAGATTGCCCCAGGCATAGGCGCCGCTGATGAACACGGCTGCCGCCAGGAGCAGCGTGACGCTCCGGCGGCTGACGGCGAACTCGGTGATCCGACTCACGAACGATTCCTTTCGGCCCGATGGGCGGCACTCGCAGGGTCGTCGACGCGGTCGCTGTGCGCTCGCGTCGGCCGACCCACAGGGGGGCGGGCGGGCGGACCGGTCGGGCGCTCGGCGCCCGTGGTCGATCGCTGGCGGGACAGTCGCTCGGCGGCCCGAGCGAGGATCGTGGTGGCGTGCGCGACGGTGACGAGGTCCCGGTCGGTGAGGCCGCCGATCAGATCGCCGAGCTGCCGTCGGTTCAACTCCCGGAACCGTTCGAGCAGACTCGCTCCCTCGGATGTAATCGCCACGACGACCTGGCGGCGATCGGCGGGGTCGTCATGACGACTGACCAATCCGGCGTCGACCAGACGATCGACGAGGCCACTGACCGTCGACAGCGTCACGCCGAGACGGGTGGCGAGAGCGGACATCCGGATGTCCCCGACGGTCGCGACGAGGTAGAGCGTCTTGGCCTGGGGCATCGTGATCCCGATCTCGAGGAACTCCGACGTGTGTCCCTCGGACATCTGCTGGACGAGCTCGTCCATCGCGTCGAGCACGGCCGCGATCCGTCTGGTCCGTTCGTCCGGTCGGTACGGCTGCTTGGTCTCGGGCAAATCGTTCGCTTTCACCTGATGATTCGGTACCGACCCATCATACGACGACGACCAACGATCCACCTCGCGACCAAACCTGACAGCCCCTGACCGGCACAGCCACTACCATCGGCCGGATGACCCAGCCCATCCCCATCGGGCGCGCGACCGCGCGGCGCTTCTTCGCCACCCGACATCTGCTCGCCCCTCCGCGGTCGCTGCCCGGGAACGGCGCGAGCGTGATGACGGTCGTCGATCGACTCGGGTCGCTCCAGTTCGACCCGCTCGAGGTGGCGGGCCGGAACCACGACGTGATCCTGCTCGCGCGGATCGACGGCTACCGACGCGAGATGACGGACGCCCTCCTGTACGAGCACCGCCTGCTCTACGAGACGTACAACAAGGGCTTGAGCCTCGTTCCGACCGCCGAGCTGCCCTGGTTCCGCGTCACCTGGGACTCGAATCTCGCCGAGCACGAGGAGAGCGCGTTCCGCGACCACGCCCCGCTCGTCGAGGAACTCCTCGATCGGATCCGACGTGACGGTCCGCTCAGCTCCACCGACGTCGAGCCGCGCGCGGCGATCGACTGGTATTGGCGGCCGACCAATCAGGTCAGGGCCATCCTCGAGGCTCTCGGCGAGGCCGGGATCCTGGGTCTGTCGCGACGCGAAGGCAACCGTCGACTGTACGACCTGGCCGAGCGGCTCTTCCCCGAGGACCTTCTGTCGGTCCGCCACCCGGAGCGCGACCAGCGCCGCCACAAGCTCCTGTCTCGCTATCGCGGCCATGGGCTCCTCGGGCGGAGCGGGTCCGCGGAGCTGTGGTACGGGACGGCGCCGGTCAACTCGCCCGCCGGTCGTAACGGTGACGGTCCGACCCGACCGCAGCTGCTCGACGAGCTGCTCGAAGCGGGCGACCTCACCCCGGTGACCGTCGAGGGCGTCCGCGGGGACCGGTTCATCGTCACCGCCGAGCTGCCGATCCTGGAGACCGCCGAGCGCGAGGTCTCGGCCGAGGCGGGCGGTCGGCCATGTCCGGGCGGCGCAGACCCGCGGGTCGCGTTCCTCGCCCCGCTCGACCCCTACAACTGGGACCGCGACTTCCTCCGCTCGCTCCACGGCTTCGACTACGTCTGGGAGGTGTACGTCCCGGAGAAGAAGCGCCGCTGGGGCTACTACGTCCTGCCGATCCTGTTCGGCGACCGTCTGGTCGGCCGGATCGAGCCGCGGATCGATCGCAAGGCGGGCACGCTCCGCGTCATCGGGCTATGGTGGGAGGACGGCTTCGATCCGGTCGGGACACAAGGTTTCGTCGAGGCGTTCGTCGAGGCGATCGACGCTCATCGACGGTTCGGAGCCGTGACCCGGGTCAGCCTGCCCCGGACCCATGTCCATCGTCCGTTCGTCGCCGCGGTCCGCGAGCGACTCGTCATGGAGGTCCGCCGATGACCGCGATCCGACACGCCGAAGCCGCCTGGGAAGGCGACCTGACGAGCGGCCACGGGACCGTCAGTGCCGTCAGCAGCCGCACGTTCACCGACCTGCCGGTCAGCTGGGCCGCGCGGACCGAGTCGCCCGACGGACGGACGAGCCCCGAGGAGCTTCTCGCCGCGGCCCATGCGGCCTGCTTCGAGATGGCGTTGTCGGGCGCCCTTGCACGCGGCGGGACGCCGCCCGAGCGACTGTCCGTCAGCGCCGCCGTGACGTTCGACAAGACCGACGCCGGCTGGCGGGTGGTCTCGAGCGCCCTGACCGTGACCGGTCGGGTGCCTGGGATCGATGCCGACGGCTTCCGCGCCGCCGCCGAGGCGACCAGGGACGGCTGCCCGATCTCGCAGGCGCTCAAGGGCAACGTCGCCCTGTCCGTGGTCGCCACCCTCGAGGCGTAGTCGGTCAGTCCGCGCCGGACACGGTCAGGATCCGGGCGGGATTGTCGACGGTCATCGTCCGGATGGCGTCGTCCGAGACGCCCGCCGCACGCAGGCGCGGGAGGAACGTCTCGACCAAGTGAACGTAGCCGTTCCCGCCATACGCCTTGAGCTGCGAGTTGTGGCAGACGTCCTGGCTGAGCAGGATCCGGTCGGCATGGCCACGGCCGATGAGGTCGACGATGAGGTCGACGATCCTGCCTTCGCCATGTCGCTCCAAGGGCGTGAAGCTCATCCCCAGGAAATCGAACTCGAGGTTCGCGCCGCGGCGGACGATCTCGAGGTAGTGGCCCAGGACCGGATACGAATCGGCGTGGCCGATGACGACGCGGGCCGGGTCGGCACCCTCTTCCTCGAAGACCCGGAGCTGGTCCAATCCGACGGGCGACTGGACCGAATGCGTCGTGATGGCCAGCCCCGTTCGCCGGGCCGCCCGCGCCACGGCTCGGTGGACCCGTTCCTCGAGGGCCGTCAGCCACGGCTTGTCGGTGCCGATCTCCCCCAGGATCCCCGGCCGGACCCCGGTCGTGCCCGCCCCGTCGCGCGCTTCTCGCACGAGCTCGTCGGCGAGATCATCGACCGAACGCCGGTCGATGAGCGCCTCGACCGGGTAGTACGCCGTCCGATACCAGCCCGCCCCCATGACGATGTTCAGGCCGGTCGCCTCGGCGTAGCGTCGAAGACGCAGCGGGTCGCGGCCGACGCCGGGTGACGTCAGGTCGACCACGGTCCCGCCCCCGGCCGTCTTGAACCTCGTCAGCTCGGGCAGGATCAGCGTGTCGTCCGGGGTCAGCTCCCAGTAGTCCCACCGGTTCGGGATGTGCCACAGCGAGATCCCCGTGTGCTCGTGGGGAAGCGTGAAGCCGAGGGACTCCGGCGCGACGGGACCGCTGACGGTCTGGACGTGTGGCACCGGGCGATTATCGTGCCTGCGCGGGCGCGACGGGCGGTCCAGAATGACGGACTTACGCATGCCAGGAGGGGATCCGATGCCGTCGCCCGGTCGAGCCAGCGAGCACCTCGCGTCATGGAAGGACGCTCCGAGCCGACGGTCGATCGTGTCCTTCGTCGAGCGGGTCACCGAACCCGGTGGGCGGGACTACGTGACGCCGGCCGATCGGGTCGCCGTGTTCGACAACGACGGGACCCTGTGGGCCGAGCACCCGATGCCGATCCAGCTCGACCACCTTCTGCGCAGGCTCGCGGCTGCCGCCGAGGCGGATCCCACCATGCGCGAGCGTCAGCCGTGGAAGGCCGCACACGAGCGGGACTACCAGTGGCTCGGCGGCGCGTTCGCGAAGTACTACCAGGGCGACGACACGGACGTGAAGGTCGTTCTCGGCGGGATCCTTGCCTCGGCCGCCGGTGAGGACGTCGAATCGATCGAGGCCGAGGCAGCAGCCTTCGTCCTCGGACAATCCCACCCGACGCTCGGACGCCCGTACGCGACCTGCATCTACCAGCCGATGGTCGAGCTGCTTCGGTACCTCGAGGCGAACGGGTTCGTGACGTACATCGTGTCCGGCGGCGGACGGGACTTCATGCGCGCGATCTCCGACCAGCTCTACGGCATCCCGCGCGAACGGGTCATCGGCAGCGCCGCCTCGCTCGAGTATCGGGACGGGGCGGAGGGCGGCTCGATCGTCTTGAAGCCCGGCATGGAGGTCATCGACGACGGTCCCGAGAAGCCGATCCGGATCTGGAGCCGGACCGGACGACGGCCGCTGGTCGCGGGCGGCAACTCGAACGGCGACATCGAGATGCTGTCGTACGCCCGTCTGGCAGGCCGGCCGTCGCTCGGTCTGCTCATCCGGCATGACGACGCCGAGCGGGAGTTCGCGTCGGACGCGGGCGCGGAGCGTGCGCTCGAGCGAGCGGCCGCCGACGGTTGGACCGTCGTCAGCATGCGGTCTGACTGGTCGACGGTCTTCCCGCCGCAGGTCTGAACCTGGATCGCGGATCCTTCGGCGACGATCGCCGACGCTACGACGCGAGGTCCGTCGCGGACGCCGCCGGGGCGAGGGAGAACGGCTCGGGCGCCGGCCGCGAGACCGCCGGTCGAGAGGATCCCGGACCTGCCGCCAGCAGGAGCTCGAGCATCGCGAACGCCCGTCGCTCGGCGTCCTCTCGCCGCCAGGCCTCCCCGTCCTCGATCCGTTGGAGGAGCAGCCCGTCGAGCAGCGCGCTGAACCCGAGGGCGATCGCCTCGACGTCCAGCCAGGCCGGGAGCTGCCCCTGGGCGATCCCCTCGCGGAGGAGGATCTGGCCGACGGCGCCGATCTGCTCGCGGCGCCGGACGAGCGTCTCGCGGACCGTCTCCGCCTGGCCGGCCTCGGCCCAGGCCTGGACGAGGTAGGTGGCCGAGCCCGGCGTGCCCGGATCGACCGGTTCGATCGCGTCGATGAAGAACCCGACGGCGATCCCGAGCTTGTCGGCCAGGGTCCGACCGCGGGCGAGCCGGTCCCCGAGCTCGCCGAAGCCACCGTCCATCGACATGGTGCACGACGCGAGGAAGAGCTCCGTCTTGCCTCCGAAGTAGGTATAGATCGCGCCGACCGACAGGCCGCTGACCCGGACGACGTCCTGCATCGTCGCGCGGTGGTAGCCCTTGTCGTTGAAGACCGAGATGGCGGCTCGGACGATCCGATCGCGGACCTGCTGCTCATGGGCCGGGGTGACGCGGGGCATGGTCCCTCGATGAAGAAGAACGGATGTTCCCCAAGATGCTACGCCCAGGTCCAACGTGGGTCAAGTAGGACGCTTGACAAGGAGAACCGTCATTCTCTATGGTACCGCCCTGACACCGAGCACGGCGTCGCGGGCCGACGTCACCGGCCGACCAGGAAGGACCGCCGCATGTTCACTCGCTGGGGTGCATTCGTCTATCGATTCCGCCGTCCCGTCGCGGTCATCGCGGTCGCCGTCGCCGTGGTCCTCGGCGTGTTCGGCGCCCAGGCGTCGAGTCACCTGAGCTCCGGCGGTTGGCTCGACACCTCGTCCGAATCGGCGGGCGTCGACGAGACACTCGCCCGGGACTTCGGCGTCGGGCGGTCCAGCCTGATCGTGCTGTTCAGGTCGACCGCATCGACCGACGCGACCTCACCCGACTACCAGGCGGCGATCGCCTCGACCCTCGCCCCGGTCGTCGCCGATCCGGCCGTCGCCGGTGTCGTCGGCTTCGCCCAGACGGGCGACAAGCGGTTCATCAGCACGGACGGCCGGTCGGCGTATGCGGTCGTCCAGCTCAACGGCACCAACGAGCAGTCGGTCGACCTGGTCGCGGGCCTGCGCGAGAAGATCGTCCCGCCGGCCGGGTACTCGACCCAGCTGACCGGCTACGCCCCATTGACCAAGGACTCGGCGAGCCAGTCCGAGAAGGACCTGCTCAAGGCGGAGACCGTCTCGCTGCCGTTCGCGGCCCTGATCCTGATCTTCGTGTTCGCGTCGATCGCCGCAGCCGGGATGCCCATCGTCGTGGCCCTGCTGGCGATCCCATCGACCCTGGGGCTCATCTTCTTCGTCAGCGAGCGGGTCGAGATGAGCATCTACGTCACCAACATCGCCACGATGCTCGGCCTGGCCCTGTCGATCGACTACTCGCTCTTCATCGTCGGCCGCTTCCGCGAGGAGCTCGCCCGCGGACGGACCGTCGGCGAGTCCGTCGAGCGGGCGGTGGCCACGAGCGGCAAAGCCGTCGCCTTCTCCGGGTTCGCGGTCGCCATCGGCCTATCGGGCCTGCTCCTCTTCCGGGCCTCGGCGATCGCCTCGATCGGGATCGCCGGCGGGCTCGTCGTCGTCAGCACGCTGTTCTTCTCGTTGACATTCCTGCCGGCGGTCCTCGGGATGCTCGGTCCGCGCGTCAACGCGCTGAGCCTGCAGACGCTGTTCGCCCGGTTCCGGGTCGGGCCGTCGGTCGCCGAGCGGGAAGGCTGGTGGCAGCGGGTCGCCCGCCAGGTCATGCGCCACCCCGTCGCGGTGCTCATCCCGACGCTGGGTGTCCTGTTCGTGCTCGGGTCGCCGTTCTTCCGGCTCCAGCAGGGCGTGCCGGACGCGTCGGCCTACCCGCCCGGCCTCGAGAGCCGCGACGCCTACGTGGCGATCCAGACCGAGTTCCCGAAGGGCGAGACCAGCCCGATCGTGGCGCTCGTCACCGTCACCGGTGAGCCGACATCCCCGGACAACGCGCTCCTCCTCGCCCGGTATGCGTCGAACCTCGGCAAGGTCGTCGGGATCGACCACGTCGAGGGGGCGTATTCGCTGACCGACCCGACCACCGGGGCGGCGATGACACCCGAGCAGATCGCGGCGCTCTACGCGCTGCCGGCCGCCCAGCGACCTCCCGCGGTCGCGGCCGCGCTCGATGCGCTCCAGAAGGCGTACGTCCGGGGTCCGATCGTCCGATTCGACGCGATCAGCCCGCTCGACGCGGCCACCCCCGCCGCGACGAGCAAGACCGCGTCGATCCGCAGCGTCACGCCCGGCACCGGAGCCACCGTCGCGATCGGCGGCGCCGCCGCCGGAGGCTACGACTTCCTCCAGTCGCAGGCGGACCGGATGCCCTACGCCATCGGGCTCACCCTGGTTGCGAGCGCGTTCGTCCTGTTCCTGCTGTTCGGCTCGATCGCGATCCCGATCAAGGCCGTGATCATGACCCTGCTGTCGATCAGCGCCAGCTTCGGTGCGCTGGTCTGGATCTTCCAGGAGGGCCACTTCAGCGACGCGCTCCACTTCACGCCGCTTGGCTACACCATCGCCGGCAACCCGATCATCATGTTCAGCGTGATCTTCGGACTGTCGATGGACTACGAGGTCCTCCTCCTGTCGCGGATCCAGGAGGCCTATCGGCGGACCGCCGACAACACCGCCTCGGTCGCCGAGGGCCTGGCCAAGACCGCCGGCATGATCACCGGCGCGGCGCTGATCATGGTCTCCGTGTTCGCCGCCTTCGCGCTGGCCGATATCATCACGATCAAGAGCATCGGGGTCGGAATGGCGATCGCCGTCCTGATCGACGCCACCATCATCCGGGTCCTGCTCGTGCCGGCGACGATGCGTCTGCTCGGCGACTGGAACTGGTGGGCACCGGGGCCGCTCAAGCGATTCGCCGACCGGCTCGGCTTCGACCACGTCGAGGACGAGGACGACGGACCGGTGGCCGGGGCGTCCCGGCCGGGGCTCGAGGGAGTGACTGGATGACCGACGAGGAACGACCGGTCCTGCGAGGCGAGGTCGAGGAACCGGGATCCGGGTTCGGGCGCGGGAGCGCGTTCCGGTTCGAGTCCCGGACCTGGACCTGGGGCGACGAGGACGTCCGTCGCGGGCTGCCCTGGATCGGCGTCTTCCTCGTGGTCTTCGGTGGGATCCTGCTCCTCGGTCAGGCCTACCCGCAGGCGCACATCGTGGGGTCGGCGCTGACCACCGCGTTCGGGGTCGCCCTTCTCGTGTCGTGGGCGACAGGGCGCGGCTGGGGTCTCTACCCTGGGTTGCTCATCACGGCCTACAGCCTTCCCGGGCTGCTGATCGACGTCGGGGCCATCCCCGCCGGCTCCGGCTATGGCACGTTCCTGTTCGGGGTCGGGCTGCTGGCGGTCGCCGGGATGCGCTGGGGGGCACGGCGACAATGGGGCTGGCAGCTCGTCGTCGGCGCGATCCTCGCATTCGCCGGCGGCTCGGACATCGCGTCCCGCCTGTGGCCGGGGTTCCCCGGCCTTGGCGACCTGCTGCTCCCGATCGTCCTGGTGGTCCTCGGCGTCCTCATCATCACCCGCGCCGGGCGGAGGTAGCCCCGCCCGGATCCCCCGTCCGGCCGGATCGGCCCCGAAGCCGGACCGCCCGGTCGGCGATCGCACTCCTGGACACCGCCACGTCAGCGCGCGCTGCGCACCTGGGCGATCGCCGTGTCGAGCGCCGCGGTCAGCCCGCTCGCGATGCGGACCAGCTCCTCGTCGCTGACGATGAACGGCGGACCGAGCAGGATCGAGTCGCCGTCGACGCCGTTGGCCAGGCCGGTCCCGCTGTAGAGCAGGAGACCGTCCGCGCGTGCAGTACGGAGCACGTTCTCGGTCAATCGCGCCGCACGCGGGAATGGCGCCCGGCTCTCGCGATCCTCGACCAGCTCGATCCCCAGCATCAACCCGCGACCGCGGATCTCGCCGACGTTCGGGTGCTCGGCGAGGCGCTCGGCGAGGAGCTCACGAAGGCGCTCACCCTTGGTGGCGCTGGCGTCGACCAGGCCCTCGGTCTCGAGGATCCCAAGGACCTCACGGGCGACCGCCGCGCCCACCGCGTGGTGGCTGTAGGTGAAGCCGTGGACGAAGCCCGCGCCCGGTGCCGTGACCGCAGCGTGGACCGCGGCGGACGCAGCGACGAACCCGAACGGCCAGTAGCCGGAGGTGGCGCCTTTGGCCGCGACGAGGATGTCCGGACGGACGCCCCAGTGATCGCTCCCGAACCACCGCCCGGTCCGCCCGAACCCGGTCATCACCTCGTCGACGATCAGCAGGACCCCGTGACGCCGACAGATCTCGGCCACTGCCGGCCAGTAGCCGTCCGGCGGGACCGCGGCGGCAAGGGTGGCGCCGACGATGGGTTCGGCGACGAACGCCGCGACGGTCCCGGGTCCGGCGGACTCGATCGCCCGCTCGAGCTCGGCGGAGAGCTCCTCCGCTGTCGCCAGCGCGTTCGCGCCGGGATCGCCGGCGCGGTACGGGTAGGCCGCGCTGAGGTGCCGGAAGCGTCCGAGCCAGCCCTCGTACGGACGGCGCAACGACCTGCGCCCCGACAGGTCGAGCGCACCGATCGTGTTGCCGTGGTAGCTCCCCCACCGACTGAACACGACCAGCCGGTCCGCCTCGCCCCGGGCGAGATGATAGGCGCGCGCCAGCTTGAGGGCGGTCTCGATCGCTTCCGACCCGCCGGAGACCGGATAGATCGCCGGGTCGTCCAGCGGGAGACGGGGGCCGAGCTCGGCCGCGTATGCCTCGAGCGCATCGTTCGTGAACGCGCTGCCGTGGGCGTACGCGACGCGTCCCGCCTGCTCGGCCATGGCGTCGGCGACCGAGCGCCGGCCGTGGCCGACGTTGACGACGATCGCTCCGCCGGCAGCATCCAGGTACGACCGACCGCGGTCGTCCCAGATCGTCGAACCTTCGGCTCGGACGGCGACCGGCGGATCCGGGTCGATCGATCGTCGGAAGACTCGGCCTGCCACGCGCCGAGTCTAGCGGGCCGTCAGCGAGCCGAGGCGGTCGACCGGATCCAGCCCGTCCGACCGGTGAAGGTCAGGGCCTCGAGCCACAACCGACCGGCCCCGTCGCGGTGGCGCGCCACGACGACGAAGCGGACGCCCGACCGGATCGTGCCGTCGGCGGCCGCCGAGGCGCTCGCCGAACCCCGCAGGAAGGTCGAGCGGGTCGTGTGTCGGACCGACCGGACGTGCCTCGCCAGCTGGAGTTCCCAGGACGGCTCGAGGACGTTCGCCAGGTGGGTGTGCAGGTACGCCGTGAACGGCGTGAACATCGCGTGGACCCGGTGGACCCGAACGCCCTGGACGAGCGCGCTGATCGCGTATCCGCGCCCGATATAGACGCCGACGTGGCTGCCCTGGCCCCACACGATCAGGTCGCCGACCTGCGGATTCGTCCGCGAGGCCAGTCCGCGCGACCGGTAGGACACGTAGATGCCGCGGGCGCTCCGGCTGGTGACCTTCGTTCCGAGTCCGGCTTCCTGGAACACGCGCCACATCAGGCCGCTGCAGTCGAAGCTCGACGGTCCGGTCGCGTCGTGCCGGTACCGGGCGCGCAGATGGCTGCGCGCGAACGCCACGACGACGGCCGAAGCCGGGACCTTGGCGGTCGCACTTGCGGCGGGCGTCGGCGTGGAGCCGGCGCTCGTCCGCGTCGTGCCGGCCGAGACGACCGGGTCGAGGGTCACGTCGACCGTCGCACCGTCGGTGACCGGCGCCCCGGCGAGCGCGCGCTCGGCCAGGATCGCCGGCGCGACCGGGGCGGTGACGCTGGCGGGCTGCGACGTACGATCGATGGTCGGCGCTGCGACCTGGCTGGTCGCGAAGGCGGCTTCGGTGCCGGTCAGCAGGATGACGACGGCAAGGCCTGTCATGGCCAGCGCCCTGAGGCGCATGGGGATCCGGCTCAATGTGCTCCTCTCCACCAGGACATCGCGCTGCACGCGATGGCGATGGGCTGGGCCGCACGACGGCACGGAACGTTCCGCAGGAGGAAGCCACACGGATGCGTGGCAGGAATGAGGACAGCGTCAGCGATGGCTGACGACGAGACGACGACACGAGGTCGGCCGTTCGGCGGCGTTCTTCGGTTGTCGTGTTCCCGTTCGGTGGGTCCGCGTTCCGGCGGAGGATACACGGGATCGGCGGGATGTGTCCCCCGCCGCCGGCGATGTCGTTGTCATCTCGCACCGCAGGGACGCCGCGGCCCCGTAGCGGCGTCGATCGTGGGTTCCCGGCGCCGGCCGGTGACGGCGGCCGGTGACTCTCCTTAGTCCGCCTCGCCGACCTCGAACGACTGGAGGCGGCGGATGGCGATGACCAGGGCGATCGCGAAGACGGCGACGGCCAGCGCGATCGCGGTCATGCCCTCGAGACGCTCGGGGCCGTTCGTCGTGGCGGGGCCGCCGATCGCCTGGGCCACGCCGAGGGCGTACTGCCGGATGCTGAACGTCCGCGTCCCGGCGAACAGCCCGGCCAGGATCCCCTCCCAGACGAGGACGTAGACCAGGCCGATCGCGAGCGCCCGGGACGTCACCAGGCTCAGGGCCAGGAAGACCATCACGTACAGGCTGGCCGCGATCGCGGTCCCGGCGGCATAGCCGAGCGCGTGCGGCAGCCACGTCGAGCCCGAGCCGAGGAGCGCGGCCGAGGCGAACGCGGCCGGCACGGTCACGATGACGGCCAGTCCCGCCGCGACGACGACCTTGGCGACGACGATCCGCCAGCGGGCGATCGGCTTGGCGAGGAGGTACACCGCGGTCCCGTCGTCGAGCTCGGAGCCGAGCGCCGACGTCCCGAACACGAGGGCGACCAACGGGACCAGGGTCGAGATCACCAGCCGATCGACGACGGTCGCCGTGACCGTGTCGAGGTCGGTGGCGCGACCGGAGGCGCGGACCAGCAGCGCCACGAGGACCGGGAGGGAACACAGCAGCGTCACGAGCAGGGTCCGCCGCCGGCCGGCGAGTGCGCGGAACGTGACCCCGGCGATGGCCCGGATCATCCGGGCACCGACCGGATCACCGCTGCACCAGGTAGCCGAAGACGCTTTCGAGGTCCTCGTCAGTGGGCCGGACCTCGAACAGGGTCAGCCGCGCATCCCGGGCGACACCCGCGAGCGCCCGGGTGAACGCCCCGAAGTCCGACGTCCGGACGGACAGCCGGCCGTCGGTCAGCTCCACCCCGTAGACGGCCGCGGTCCCGACCAGGCCCGCCGCGAGCCGGCGATCGTCCGACGAGCGGATCGTGAACGTGTGCGGCCGATCGGTCATCAGCTTCCGGATCGCGCGGAAGTCGCCCGACGCCGCCAGCCTGCCGGCCACGATGACCAGCACGTTCTGGGCCAGCCGCTCGACCTCCTCGAGGATGTGCGAGCTGAACAGGATCGTCCGACCTGCGGCGGCCATCTCGCGGAGCATCTCCATCATCTGGAGTCGCTGGCGCGGGTCCATCCCGTTGAACGGCTCGTCGAGCAGGAGGATCGGCGGGTCGTGGACGAGCGCCCCGGCGATCTTCGCCCGTTGGCGCATGCCCTTGGAGTACGTGCCGATCGGCCGATCCGCAGCGTCGGTCAGTTCGACCCGGGCGATCGCCCGATCCGCGGCGATCTCCGGTTCCGGCAGCGCCTGGAGCCTGGCGTTGAGCAGCGCGAACTGGCGGCCGGTGAGGAACGGATAGACAGCCTCGCGTTCGGGGACGAGACCGATCCGACGGTAGATCGCAGGATCGCGCCAGGCCGGCGCACCCCGGATGACGACCTGACCGGCGGATGGCCGGAGCAGCCCGGCGATCATGTGCAGGAGGGTCGACTTCCCCGCCCCGTTCGGGCCGAGCAGCCCGGTGATGCCCGGCGTCAGGACGAACGAGATGTCGTTGACCGCCACCACGTTGCCGTACCAGCGAGACACATCCTGGAGCTCGACCGCGGCGGTCGGGTCGAGCGGCCGGGCCGGCCGGGCCGGACCGGCGCCGGTGGTGCCCCAGCCCGGGATCGCGCTGTCGGTCATGCCGCGATCCGCTGGTAGCGGACGACCAGGAAGCCGGTGGCGGCAGCTCCGACGACGAGCGCGGCCAGGGTCAGGATCCCGGCAGGGACCCCTGAACCAAAGGCGGCCTGATTGGTGGTGATGACGCCGAAGAACCATGCGTTCGCGCCGTCGATGAGGGCACCGATGTCGAACAGGACGACCCATTGCGACACCCCGCCGAGGTCGAGGCCGATGACGACCGTCGCCACGATGTCGGGGATGATGAGCACGCCGAAGATCGCCGCGGTGGCATACGCCCGCCGCGACGTCAGCGAGGCGACCGCCAGGGCGATCGCCGAGGTGACGACGGCGATGACGACCGTCGATCCGACGACCGCCGGCAGGAGGCCCAATTCCTTGGTGATCCCCTTCACCGTGTCGGCGGTGAGCAGGATCGTCCCGATGGTCGTCACGAGGTGGGGCAGGATGAGGATGACGCCGACACCGACACTCAGGGCGAGGAGCTTGCCGATGGCGTAGTCGGGTCGATGGAGGGCGCGCGAGAAGTACAGGGTGAGCGTCCGATAGCGCTGGTCGCGGCCGAGCAGCTCCGGCGCCTGCGCTGCGACGAACAGGGTCGGGAACACCGCGATGACCGGATAGATCCCGTCGTGCCCCGGGACGAGCTGGACGTTCTCGAATCCGGCCCGGCCCGCGAGCGCGCGCACGGCGACCAGGATCGCCGCGATGAGGGTGGGCAGGCCGATGCAGATGAACGGCAGGATCTTGGCTCGCCCGCTCCGCCCGATCCCGAACACGCTCCGGAGCGAATGGCGGAACAGGGCCACGACCGCGTGCCGGCGGCCGAGCCGCGGACCGTCGTACCGGCGGTAGCCGAGGTCGTAGATCGAGCCCGTCACCGGAACAGGTCCTCGAGGGTGTGCCGGCGGTTCTCGATCCGGATGAGCGGCAGCTCGAGCTCCGCGACGGCGTCGCGGATGAGGTCGTACGGCTCGATCCCGTCGAGCGCCACCTGCAGGGCGCGAGCGTCACCGTCGGCGGGTGCGGCCGTCGCCCGGACGCCGCGAGCGGTGAGCGCGGCGACGAGCGCGTCACGACCGTGCTCCACCTCGACGGTCAGGATCCCGGTCTCGGAGGTGAAGGCCGACATCGCATCGGCGCGGAGAAGCTTGCCGGCGTCGATCGCGACGAGGAAATCGCAGACCTGCTCGATCTCGCCGAGGAGGTGGCTGGCGAGGATGACGGTGATCCCGAACTCCTGGCCGGTGCGCTGGATGAGGTCGAGCATCTCGTCGCGTCCCGATGGATCGAGCCCGTTGGTCGGCTCATCGAGGAGCAGCAGGCGCGGGTCGTGGACGATCGCCTGGGCCAGCTGGGCGCGCTGGCGCATCCCGGTCGAGTAGCCGCCGATCGGGCGATAGCGCTCCTCGTACAGGCCGACGTGGCGGAGGACGTCCGAGGTCCGCTCACGCGCGGCGGCGCTCGGCAGGCCCGACAGTTGGGCGAGGTGCGCGACGAGCTCGGTCGCGCTGATGTCCGGCGGCATGACGTTGTGCTCGGGCATGTATCCGACGTACTGACGGAGCGCCGTGCCGTGGACCGCCGGGTCGATCCCCAGGACAGCCACCGAGCCGCTCGTCGCCGGGAGGAGCCCGAGCAGGATCTTGATCAGCGTCGACTTGCCGGCACCATTGGCGCCGACCAGGCCGATGATCCCGCGGCCGAGCTCGAGGGTCAGGTCGTCGAGCGCGGTGACCGTCTCGAATCGCTTGGTCAGGGCATCGACGCGCACGACCGGCGCGTCGGGTCCGGGCTCGATGGGCTGGGCCGTCACGGGTTCATGGTAACGGGCCGTACCCGGCGCGCGACGGTCGTAGCGCCGACTACTTCGTGTAGGCGCCCCCCGGGTCGAGCTCGACCCGGATGAGTCGGAGCTCCTCGGCCGTCGGCTCGGGCGTCGTCACGACCTCCGCTGCCAAGCGCGGCTCCCAGCCGATCGTGTCGCGGACGGCCTCCAGCGTCGCCCCGGGGTGGAGCGAGTCGAGACGCATCTCGCCGGTCTCGTCGAAGTGGTAGATGCCGAGGTCGGTGACCACCACCGAGGGTCCCATCCCGAGCCATCCCTGCTCCCGACGGATCCGTGCGGCATTCTCGGCGCCACCGAGGTTCCCCGGACTCGTCCGGAAGTCGATCCGTTCGACGAACGAGCGCTTCGACTGGCGCATGATCACGAACACCTGGCGGGCGTTGATCGCGATCTCGCAGGCGCCGCCGGAACCCGGCAGCCGGGTCTTCGGATGGGCGTAGTCGTCGCCGATGACGGTCGTGTTGATGTTCCCGAACCGGTCGATCTGGGCCGCCCCGAGGAACCCGACGTCGATCAGGCCGCCCTGGAGGTAGAAGCTGAACAGCTCGTACATGCTCGTGACGGCGGTCGCCCCGGTCACGATCGTCGGGTCGCCGATGCTCAGCGGAAGGCGAGCCGGCTCGGCGCCGAAGACCCCGGCCTCGTAGACGAGCTCGAGGTCCGGCGTCACGGTCCGCTTGGCGAGGTTGACCGCGATGTTCGGCAGCCCGACGCCGACGAAGCAGACGTGCTGACCGGCCAGCTCGCGCGCGGCCGCCACGATCATCATCTCGGACTTCGAGAAGACCGTGGATGATGGGGCTCCGTTCGGCGCGGCGTCGGTCATCGCGCCGCTCCCGGGATCTCAGCGACGTCGGTGAAGACCCGTTTCCCGAGCGCACGAGCGGTCGCGATCATCTGGTCGGCGCCGGCGGACGGGCCACCGATCCGGAGGCACGCGTCGCACCTGGCGAGGACTGCCTCGGCGATCGGATGGAAGATCGCGTCGAAGGCCCCATCGCCGGCGCCCTCGCCCTCGGCCGCCTCGATCAGCGGGAGCGCGAACCACTCGCCCATGACGGGCAGGTGGCCCCGCCGGTAGAGCTCGAGCGAGATCCGGGTCATGGCGTCGACGTTGGCCTGGATCCGCTCCGGATCGCCATCCGTGCCCGACCGGTACGGGCCCGCGACCAGGATCATCAGCGATCCGCTCACCGGTACTGCCCGTAGTCGACCGAGCCGGACGGCGCACGACCGCTGGGCAGCAGGGACGCCACCCGATCCGCCCCGAGCCGGTCGAGGTAGGCGGCCCGTCCATCCAGCCCGTACACCCATTCGTCGAGCCAGGCCTGGACGGCCGCCTCGTCACGGCTGATCGGGTCCCAGTCCAGGTAGAACCGGTTGTCCCGGTCGTAGGCGCCCTGGACGTACGAGGGGTGAGCGCCCCACGGCTCGACCACCACCGCGTCGACCACCAGGCCCGGGATGATCGTCCGGTTCGGGTCGGCCCGGATCACGGCTTCGTCGACGAGCTCCTCGACTACGACGATCACCCGCTCCGCCGCGAACGCCGCCTCCTTCTGGCAGCCGAGCAGGCCCCAGACCTGGGTGTTGCCGCCGGCATCGGCCCGCTGCGCGTGGACCACCGTGACGTCGGGCCGTAGCGGCGGGACCGCGTAGACCATCCCGTCGCCGTACGGGGACTCGATCGGCCGGATGAGCGGGTTCGCCTTGGGCAGGTCGGTCTCGAAGTACGACCGGAGCGGGTAGAACGGCAGGTTCGCGGCCCCGGCGGTGTACCGCCCGACCATCCCGAAATGGCTGTACTCCTCGAGCTCGAGCGGCGCCGGGTCCGCGTTCTCGATGCGGCGGCGGATCGCGTTCAGCCCGCCGACACCCGGGTTCCCCAGCCAGCTGAAGATCAGCTTGCGGGCGACGCCCCCTGCCACCATCTGGTCGTAGATGAGATCCGGGGTCAGCCGAGCCAGGGTCAGGTCCCGCTTGCGCTGCCGGATGATCTCGTGGCCGGCGGCGAACGAGATGAGGTGCGTGAATCCCTCGATGGCCACGGTGTCGCCATCCCGGACGATCTCGGCGACTGCATCGCGCATCGTCGCGACCTTGGACGTGCTCACGCGGGCGCCTCGATCCTCACCGGCCGATTATCGCGGGCGCCGGCCCGGGCCGCTTCCCCGTCGGGGCTGCGTTGCGTAGGATGCGGTCGGGGCGGGACCGGTGCGGCGCGGATGCCGTGACCCGCGAGGGAGTGGAGGGGTGTCTCGTGACGTCGTCCGTGCGTGTCTCGGCCGGCTGGGCCCCGGTGGCCAGGGGCCTGTTCCTCGTGGCGATGGCGCTGTTCGTGATCACCGTCGCGATCGGGATCGTCAACGGCCTCGATCTCTACGAGTTCGATCACAACCAGCTGCTGACCCACGTCCACTCGGGAACACTGGGCTGGATCACCTTGAGCCTGGTGGCGGCGGCGTTCTGGCTCATCCGCCGGGCCGACCGCCGACTCGCCATCGCCCTGGCCATCCTTGTGCCGATCTACGTCGCCGCGTTCTACTCCGGGAACTTCACCGCCCGCGCGATCACCGGGACGCTGCTCCTGGTCGTGATCCTGTGGCTGGTCGGCTGGGTCTGGGTCGCGCTGACGCGCGAGCCGACGATCCCGCTCCTCGCGGTGACGCTCGGCCTGACCAGCTTCGCCTATGGCGCGGTCATCGGAGTCCTCCTCCAGGTCCAGTCCGCGAGCGGCACGAGCCTGTTCCCGGGCGGTTCGGACGCCATCGGCGCCCATGCCGGGACGATGGTCTTCAGCT
>JADGQI010000117.1 GCA_017881905.1 Chloroflexota bacterium | reverse complement strand
GGCCGCCGTCAGCGCCTCGACGATGTGCCGGGCCGCCGCCGCACCGACGGCGTCCGGGTCGGCGACGATGACGACCGTGGGCTCGCCCTCATGCTCCTCGTCCCGGTCGGCGACCGGTCGTCCGCCCCGCGGTCCGAGGACGTCGATCAAGCCTCGCCCTCGGTGGGTCGCGCGGCGACGATCCTGGCCGCCATCCGGATCGCCCCGTCGGACACGATGTCGCGTCTCGGCGCCTCGATGGCCTCCGCCAGGAGGTCGATCTCGGTCCGCCGCGCGGCGAGGAATCGACGATCGAGCAGCTCCACGCCGTCCTGCCAGGCGTGGACCGCCACGGTCTCGGCCTCTGCCGTCACGTCGATCCGCAGCTCCGATCCCCGTCGCTCGGCCAGGAGCTCCACCCGGAGCGTCGTCCCGGCCGGCATGCCCGTGATGACCGGCCGCATGACCACGCCGACCTCGCCCTGGCCGAGACGCATCGTGGCCGCATAGCCGCGCCCGGCCAACGGCTTCACGCCCGCGTGCTTGCCCGCCGCGTGCGCCGCATGCGCCGCGTGGGTCGCGTGAAGATGGCTTGCGGCCGCGGCAGGCGCGCCCAGGGCGGACAGGGGCTTCAGGACGGTCATCCCCAGGCGCGACGCGATCCAGGCGACGTGATAGAGCGGCTTGATCATGTTTGTCGTGCCTGGACGCCCGAGCTCGTCGTGGGTGCCGTAGGTGACCGCGATCCGGCGGATCGAGCGCAGGTACGGCAGCAGGTCGGGCATGTCGAACGTCGAAGCGATCGCCTCGCGCCAGCGAGACTGCCGGGCGAGGGCGAAGTCGAACACCGCGAGCTGCCCGGTGTCGACCAGGCGGGCGAGCTCCGCCAGCCGTCCGAGTCCGTCGCCGGTCCAGCTCGAGCCGTCGATGACCAGCCGGTCGGCGTTCTCGAACAGGTCGCGTGCCTGGACCGAGCCGAGCGGCGGCTCCCCGGGCCACCAGACCGTGACCGGCAGGTCGTGGACGAGGAGGGGCTCGACGATCGCGGCGATATGCCGCCCGGTGTCGCCTCCGGCGATCACGTAGATGGTCTCGGCGCACGTCTCGGCCGCGTCGGATCTCGGCAGCATGCAGTGGGCGGTGATCCGCGCGTCCAGCCAGCTAGGTCCGTCGGGGTCGGTCGGCGAGCAGATCAGCGTGCGCGAGGGGTGGCGCCCGGTGAGCTGCGAGATGATCGCCGCGCAGTGCTCGCCGAGCTCGGGCTGGCGGGCGACCACGACGAGGTTCATCACACTGGTCCGCGCCGCGATGTGCCGCTCCTCGACGCCGTCGACCTCGGTCGTGAGGTCGGTCACGGCCCAGATCTTGGCCAGCTCCCGCTCGATCCCGTCGATCGTCGTCGCGCGCGATGTCCAGCGCATCGTCGGTTCGCCGGGACGCGGCTCGGCGGTCAGATCCGTCGCCATCGCCGTCCGTCCCGGGCGAGCAGCTCGTCCGCGGCCTCGGGCCCCCACGACCCGGCCTCGTAGTCCGGGAACGCCGGTGCGGGCATGTCGATCCAGGCGTCGATGATCGGGGTGACGATGCTCCACGCCTCCTCGACCTCGTCGGCCCGGGTGAACAGCGAGGCGTCACCCAGGAGCGCATCGAGGATCAGCGTCTCGTACGCGTCGGGCGAGTCGACATTGAACGCGGAGCCGTAGGTGAAGTCCATGTTGACCGCCCGGACGTCGAGCCCGAGGCCCGGGACCTTCGCCCCGAACCGGAGCAGGATGCCCTCGTCGGGCTGGATCCGAAGCGCCAGGAGGTTCGGCTCCGGGTCCTCCGAACTGTCCTTGAACAGTCGGTGGGGGACCGGGCGGAACTGGATGGCGATCTCGCTCGACCGCTTCGGCAGGCGCTTGCCGGTCCGGACGTAGAACGGGACCCCCGCCCAGCGCCAATCGTCGATCTCGAACCGGGCCGCGACGAACGTCTCGGTCTCGGATGCCGGATCGACCTCCGGCTCGGCGCGGTAGCCGGGGACCTGCTGGGCGGCGACCCAGCCCGGGCCGTACTGGCCGCGGACGATGTCGGACCGGATCTCGTCGGGCGTCATCGGCGAGAGGGCCCGGAGGACCTTGACCTTCTCGTCGCGCAGCGCGTCAGCCTCGAAGGTCGCCGGCGGCTCCATCGCCACCAGGGCCAGCAGCTGCATCAGGTGGTTCTGGAGGACGTCGCGGCTGGCGCCGGTCTCCTCGTAGAAGGCCCCGCGGTTCTCGATGCCGAGCGATTCGGCCACAGTGATCTGGACGTGGTCGACGTAGCGTCGATTCCAGAGCGGCTCGAAGATCCCGTTTCCGAACCGGAAGACGAGCAGGTTGCGCACCGTCTCCTTGCCCAGGTAGTGATCGATCCGGTAGACCTGTTTCTCGCGGAAGACCTTGAGGACCTCGCGGTTGAGCCGGATGGCCGAATCGAGGTCGCGTCCGAACGGCTTCTCGATGACGATCCGCCGCCAGCCGCCGCCGTGCGTCTCGTGGTCCAGCCCGACGCGTCCGAGCTGGGCGATGACCTCGGTGAAGGCCGACGACTGGGTGGCCAGGTAGAACAACCGGTTCCCGCGGGTCCCGCGCTCCTCGTCGATGGCATCGAGACGGACCGACAGCCGGTCGAACGCGTCCGGGTCGGCGAAGTCACCCTGGTGGTAGGTGATCCGGGACAGGAACTCGGCCTTGGGACCCGTCTCGACGGGGACCCGCGAGTAGCTCTCGAGGGTCTTCCCGATCTCGGCCTGGAACGTGAGATCGTCGTACGCCCTGCGGCCGACCGCGACGAGCATGAACTCGTGCGGCAGGAGGTTCGTCCGCCACAGCTGGTACAAAGCCGGGACGACCTTGCGGTGGGCGAGGTCGCCCGTGGCCCCGAACAGGACGAGGCTCGCCGGGTCCGGCACGCGCTCGAGTCGAAGGCCCTCGCGAAGCGGGTTGTCGAGCTTGGACGGCGCGGCCTTGCGCTTGCCGTCCCGGGCGAGACGCAGGTCGCGGATCGTCCGTGGGACGTCTCTGACCGGGCGACCGGCAGGGGGGCTCGCCGGCGCGCCGTCCGCCGAGGCCGGTTCCACGGGAGCCGTCGGGCGTGCCACGTCGCTGGGTCGTCTATTCGCTCTTGACGGCGTGGCCGCCGAACTCGTTGCGCAGCGCCGCCAGCACCTTGGCGCCGTACGAGTCCTCCTGGCGCGATCGGAAGCGGGTCAGCAGCGACAGGGTGATCACCGGCGCGGGCACGTCGTGGTCGATCGCCTCCTGGACGGTCCACCGTCCCTCGCCCGAATCGGCGACCCAGCCCTTGAGGTGGTCGAGCTCCTGGCCGTTCGCTGTGAACGCCCGCTCGGCCAGCTCGAGCAGCCACGACCGGACGACGGAGCCGTGGTTCCACAGCTTGGAGATCGCCGCCAGGTCGAGCGTGTAGTCGCTCGCATGCATGATCTCGAAGCCCTCGGCGTAGGCTTGCATCAGGCCGTACTCGATGCCGTTGTGGACCATCTTGACGTAGTGTCCCGACCCGGGGCCGCCGACGTGGAGATAGCCGTCGACGGGCGCCAATGATCGGAAGATCGGTTCGAGCGGCCCGACCGCCTCGGCCTCACCGCCGACCATCAGGCAGAACCCATTGGCGAGGCCCCAGATCCCGCCGCTCGTCCCGGCGTCGACGTACCGGAGCCCCTTTTCGGCCAGCTTGGCGTGGCGGCGGACGTCGTCGTGGAAGTTGGTGTTCCCACCGTCGATGATCGTGTCGCCCGGCGCGAGGAGCTCGGACAGCTCGTCGATCTGCGCCTCCGTGGCGTCTCCCGCGGGAACCATCACCCAGACGGCCCGCGGCGCCTCGAGCTTGGCCACCAGCTCTTCCAGGCTGAAGGCGGGGACGGCGCCCTCGGTCGCGATCTCGCGCGTCTTCTCGGCCGTCCGGTTGTAGGCGACGACCTCGTGTCCGTCGCGCAGCAGGCGACGGACCATGTTGCCGCCCATCCGCCCGAGTCCGATGAATCCGATCCGCATGATGGTCATGCCTCCTCGACGGCCGCGGAGAGCGCTCGCTCGAGCGCGGCCAGTCCGACGTCGGGGTCCGGGCCGAGGTGGACCCTCACGACCGGGAGGTCGTGCGCCCGGAGCACGCTCAGGTCGCCGGCCGCCTGCGCGTCGATGAGCTGGCCGAAGGTGTACGGCTTGCCGGGGATCGGGCGATCGACCGGGTGGTCCGCGGTCAGCTGGAGGAACCAGCCGATCGGTGCACCGCCCTTGTGGAG
The DNA here is from genome assembly GCA_017881905.1 of Chloroflexota bacterium. Lineage (GTDB taxonomy): Bacteria > Chloroflexota > Limnocylindria > Limnocylindrales > CSP1-4 > Chersky-267. The sequence goes on along the minus strand of JADGQI010000117.1, from coordinate 6,690 downwards.
CTGGCCGGTCGAATGGAGGAAGCGCGGCCCGTAGCCGGCGGTCGTCGCCCGACCCGTCCGGTCGCGGAGGAGGGCCCGGATCCGGGCGAGCGCGGCGTCGCGATCGGGGCTCGGCGCGACGTACGCCTGGAGGGCGGCGTACCCGTTCGGCTTGAGCGACGCAAGCTGGAGCCGCAGCGCCGCGGCCAGGCCGGGGTCGTCGGCCCGGAGCGGCGCCGGGCCGGCCGCTGCGGGCTCGATCTCGTGACCGTGCTCGATCGCCTCGAGGACCGCACGCGTCCCGGACTTCGCCTCCTCGACGTTCGGTTGATCGAACGGGTCGATCCCGAGGACGATCCCGGCGATCGCCGTGGCGACCTCCCAGCGGACGAACTCGCCGGCGATGTCGATCGGATCGTCGATCGCGATCCGGATGACCGGGTGGCCGGCCGCCTCGAGGGCCGCCAGGAGGGCATCGGCTGAGGTACCGTCCGAGGCCGGTGCCGGGCCCGCGGAGTCGGTGAGGGTGAGTCGGACGAAGATCCGATCCGGGCCGTACGCCGCGGCCGGGCCGAGCGGCTCGAGATCCACCGGAACGATCCCGACGCCGTGCTTGCCGGTGCTCTCGGCGATCAATTGCTCCGCCCAGGACCCGAAGCCGGCGATCTCCGGATCGGCGACGAAGGTGAGCTTGTCGCGGCCGGCGACGGCGTAGGCGCCCATGATCAGTCCGAGGTGGACGCCGGGGTTCGCCTGCGGGTCCTTGGCGTGGCAGCGGTCGAGCATCAGCCGGGCGCTGCCGAGGAGCGGGTCCAGGTCGACCCCGATGAGGCTGGCCGGCACGAGACCGACATACGTCAGCGCCGAGTACCGCCCGCCGACGTCGGGCGGATTGATGAACACCTCGCGCAGCTCATCGTGGTGCAGGATGGCCTCGAGGCTCGGGCTCGGGTCGGTGATCGCCACCATGAAGTCGCCGGGGGTCTCCTGGTGGGCGTGCCGCGCGTCGAGCGCGGATCGGATCCGGGCCCACGCGTCGGCCTGGAAGGCGAGCGGCTCGGCGGTCGTGCCGGACTTCGACGCGACGATGAACAGGGTCTCGAGCGGGTAGAGGTCGTCCACGGTCGCAGCGACCGCCGCCGGGTCGGTCGAGTCGAGGACGCGCAGCCCGACCCAGTCGCCACCGTCGCCGAAGGTCTTCTTGAGGACCTCGGGTGCGAGGCTGCTGCCGCCCATCCCGGCGACGATCGCGGTTCGGAAGCCGGTCTCGCGGATGGCCTCGCCGAAGGCTTCGAGGGTCCCGATCTGCTCCTCGAAATGGTTCGGGGCATCCAGCCAGCCGAGTCGCTGGGCGATCGTCTCCTGGACCTCCGGATCGGACGACCACAGGCTCGGATCGCGCGCCATGAGCCGCTCCGCCCAGCGTTCGCTCCGCGCCCGCTCGACGAGCGCCGCGGGGACCTCGGGCTGCGCCGCGGCGGCGTCGGTGGTCTCGGTCACGGTCGTACCTCCTGCCCCGACGGCGTGGCGGCTTCGGCCGCCTCGATCGCGAGGACCTTGTCCAGTCGTCGACGGTGGCGGGGCGCTCCGGAGAACGATGCCCCAAGGAACGCTCGCACGCATTCGAGCGCCGGCTCCGGGCCGATCACCCGCGCGCCGAGGGTCAGGACGTTCATGTCGTCGTGCTCGACTCCCTGGTGAGCCGAATACGTATCGTGGCAGACCGCGGCGCGGACGCCTCGGATCTTGTTGGCGGCCACGGATGCCCCGACCCCCGAGCCGCAGATCAGGACGCCTCGCTCGACGGCGCCGTCGCGGACCGCACGGCCGATCCGCTCGGCGAAGTCCGGGTAGTCGTCGTCGGGGTCCGAGCCGTCGCCGCCCAGGTCGATCAGCTCGTCGGGCAGGTCGGCTGCGCGCAGCCGCGCGACGAGTGCGTCCTTGAGCTCCGCCCCGGCATGATCGGCGGCGAACCCGACGCGCATCGGAGGCTCCGGCTCGCCGGTCAGCGCGCCGGCTCGGCGTCGGCGCGGTGACCGACGGTCGGTCCCGCCAGCCTGAGGCCGACCGGCTGGTGGCCGTGGTCGACCGTCGGGATCCGGCCGCGCAACCCGTCCCGGACGACGCGCCGCCCCACCTCGGCGACGCGATCCGGCGTGAAGCCGAAGTGATCGAAGATGGTCGCTGCCGGGGCGCTCGCCCCGAAATGGTCGATGCCGATCAGGGCCCCCTCGTCGCCGGCGTAGCGCTCCCAGCCGAGGGTGACGCCGGACTCGATCGTCAAGCGTCGCCGCGTCCCCGTCGGCAGGACCTCATGGCGGTAGGCGACGGGTTGCAGCTCGAACAGCTCCCAGCAGGGGAGTGACACCACCCGGGTGCGGATCCCCTCGGCCGTGAGCGACTCCGCCGCCGTCACGGCGAGCGGCAACTCCGAGCCGGTCGCGATGACGATGAGGTCGATGGCCTCCGGCCCGCCACTCGACTCCCGCACGATGTAGCCGCCGCGGGCGACGCCCTCGCGGGCTCGGTCGGCCGTCTCCGGGAGCGTCGTGAGCTTCTGGCGGGTCAGCGCCAGCGCGACCGGTCCATCCGACCGTCCGACGGCGACCGCCCATGCCGCGGACGCCTCATTGGCGTCCCCGGGCCGGATCAGCCACAGGTTCGGGATCGCCCGGAGGGCGGCGTAGTGCTCGATCGGCTGGTGGGTCGGGCCATCTTCGCCGAGCCCGACCGAATCGTGGGTCCAGACGTAGATGACGTGCAGCCCCGACAGGGCGGCCAGCCGGACCGAGCCGCGCATGTAGTCGCTGAAGGTCAGGAAGGTCGCCACGTACGGGAGGAACCCGCCGTGGTAGGCGATCCCGTTGGCGATCCCGCCCATGGCGTGCTCGCGGACGCCGAAGCGCAGGTTCCGGCCCGGCTCGTCGGCCTCGAAGTTCGCGGCCCCCTGGACGTCGGTAAGGTTCGATTCGGACAGGTCGGCGGCACCGCCGAACAACTCGGGCATCGTCTCGGCCAGGACCTGGATCGCCGCCTGGCTCGCCTGGCGGGTCGCCACGTCCTCGCCGACGGCATAGGTCTTCAACCCGGCGGTCGCGCCCGGTCGAAGGTCCCCGTCGAGACGGCGGCCGAGCTCGGCGGCCTCGGTCGGGTAGGCGGCCCGATAGCTCGTCATCCGCGCGTTCCACGCCTCGGCCAGATGCTCGCCGCGCGGGATCGCCCGCGAGAACATCGCGGCGGCCTCGTCGGGGACGAAGAAGGTCCGGTCGGGATCCCAGCCGTAGGCCTCCTTGGTGAGCCGGACCTCGTCCTTGCCGAGCGGCGCTCCGTGCGCCTTCTGGCTGTCCTGCTTGTTCGGCGACCCGAAGCCGATGTGCGTCCGCACGGCGATCAGGCTGGGGCGTGGGTCGGCCTCGGCGGCGGTGATCGCGGCGGAGATCGCCTCGAGGTCGTTGCCGTCGTCGACCCGCTGGGTCTGCCAGCCGTAGGCCTCGAAGCGCGCGAGGACGTCCTCGCTGAAGGCCATCGCCGTCGGGCCGTCCAGCTGGATGCGGTTGTCGTCGTACAGCATCGTCAGCTTGCCCAGGCGCAGATGGCCGGCGAGCGATGCCGCCTCGGCCGCGATCCCCTCCTGGAGGTCGCCGTCCGAGCAGATCGCGAACGTGCGATGGTCCACGACGTCGTGGTCGGGCCGGTTGAACTCGGCAGCGAGGCGGCGCTCGGCGATGGCCATCCCGACCGCGTTCGCGACGCCCTGGCCGAGCGGCCCGGTCGTCGCTTCGAGACCCGGCGTCAGCCCGTACTCGGGGTGCCCGGGCGTCCGCGAGCCCCACTGGCGGAACCGCTGGAGCTCACTCATCGGCAGCTCGTAGCCGGTCAGGTGGAGGAGCGCGTAGACCAGCATCGATGCGTGGCCGGCGCTTAGGACGAAGCGATCGCGGTCCGGCCAGTCGGGTCGCGTCGGAGCGTGGCGGAGGTGGCGCGTCCACAGCGCGTAGGCCATCGGGGCCATGCCCATCGGGGCGCCCGGATGACCGGACTCGGCCTGCTGCACACCGTCGATCGCCAGGGTCCGGATCGTGTCGATGGCGAGCCGGTCGAGCCGGTCGTCGGTGGCGGTCATCGGTCTGGCGTGCTCCCTGCGTCGTGGGCGCGATCCGGGGATGCCATTGTATGCCGGGGTCCGGACACGAGCGAGGGGCGTGGAGCCAGGGGACGGACCGCGCGGTCGCTATGCTCGACCCGTGCCGACGCTCCGCCGCATCCGTCCCCATCCCGCCCAGGTCATCGTCCTCGGGGACCTCATGCTCGACGTCGTCCTCGCACCGGCCCACCCACTTCGCCTGGGGACGGACGTCCCGGGCCGGGTGACGATCCACCAGGGTGGCTCGGCGGCGAACACGGCCCGCTGGCTGGCGTGGCTCGGGACGCGGACGCAGCTCGTCTGCGCGGTCGGGCGGGACGCGCCCGGTCGGGCGCTCGTCGCGGCGGTCCGGTCCGATGGCGTGACCGTGCGGGCGATCCATCCGGGCACCACCCGGACCGGGCGGATCGGCGTGGTCGTGACGGCCGGCGGCGAGCGCTCGTTCGTCGCGGATCGGGCGGCCGCGGATCGGCTCGCCTCGAGCGACCTCCGGCCGGGCTGGTTCGCGTCGGTGGACCTCCTCCACCTGCCCGTGTACTCGCTCCTCGGCGAGCCGCTCGGGCTGGCCGGACGCGCCGCCGTCGCGCTCGCGCGCGCCGCGGGGGCGCTGATCAGCCTGGACCTGGCATCGGTCGGCCCGCTCCTGGCCGATGGGCAGGACGCCGCCCGGGGCCGGATCCGCGAGGTCGCACCGGACCTGCTGCTGGCGACCGCGACCGAGCTTCGCGCGATCTCGGGCACCGGGACGCATGCCGACGAGCGCGCGCTCGCGCTGGCCCCGATCGTGGTCGTCAAGCGCGGCGCCGACGGCGTCAGCGTCCTGGCCCGCGGCGGCTCGCCCGCGCGGTTCGACGTGGCCACCCGGCCGATCGCGGCGATCGACACCACCGGTGCGGGCGATGCGTTCGATGCCGGGTTCATCGCCGAGTGGCTGGCATCCCGCGCGGTCGGACGGTCGCCGACCGTGGGCCTTCGCCGGGCCGCGGTCGCCGGGAACCGGATCGCCACGCGGCAGATCTCGGTCCCGCGCCGCGAGCTCCGGCTCGTCTGATATCACGTGCGCTACGCTCCGGCGATGACCGTCGAGGATCGCCTGTCGCCCAGCGCCGAGGTCCGCGCCGCCCTGGCCGCCGGTCGGCCGGTCGTGGCGCTCGAATCGACGCTGATCAGCCATGGGTTGCCGTATCCCCAGAACGTGGCGGTGGCACGGGCGTCGGAGGCCGCCGTCCGCGAGTCCGGTGCCGTCCCCGCGACCGTCGCCATCCGCGACGGCCGCCTGCTCATCGGCCTGGACGGGGCCGATCTCGAGGCGTTGGCGACGGCGCCGGCCGGCTCGGTCCTGAAAGCCGCACGGCCGAGCCTCGCCGTGGCGCTCGGTCGCCCGGGCTGGGCCGCGACGACCGTGTCGGCGACCATGATCGTCGCGGCCGCCGCCGGGATCCGGGTGTTCGCCACCGGCGGGATCGGCGGCGTCCATCGCGGCGCGCTCGGCTCGGCCGGCGCCGCCCCGACCCTGGACATCTCGTCCGACCTCGAGGAGCTGGCCCGGAGCCCGGTCGCGGTCGTGTGTGCCGGGCCGAAGGCGATCCTCGACCTGCCGCTGACGCTCGAATACCTCGAGACGCGCGGCGTCCCGGTCGTCGCCGTCGGCCAGGACGAGATGCCGGGCTTCTACTCGCGCGGGAGCAGCGTCCGGGCACCGCAATCCGTCCGGGACGAGGCGGCGGCGGCGCGCCTGGTCGCGAGCCACCTCGACCTCGGTCTCGGATCGGGGATCCTGGTCTGCGTCCCGGTCCCGTCCGATGCGGCGATGACCCTGGATGCGGCCCGATCGGCGGTCGATGCCGCCGTCGCCGAGGCGGACGCCAACGGCATCCACGGTCCCGCCCTCACACCCTGGCTGCTGGCTCGGATCGCCGAGCTCACCGGGGGTGCCGGCGTGCGCGCCAATGTCGCCCTCATCGAGCACGACGCCCGCGTCGCCGGCCGACTCGCCGCCGCGCTGGCGGATGCCGACTCCGCTCGTCCCTGACGCGCGGGCGGCCACGACGTCGCCTCGCCCACCGCTGAGCTTCGTCAGACGCGCACCAGACGAGCGTAGGGCGACGCCTCGACGCCCTCTGGCGCCCCGGGATCCGCAGGTCCCTGCCAATCCACGCTCACGCCGGGCGATCCTGGAGCGTGGCGGCGGTGCGGAAGGACCCGGCACCTGACGTACGACCGTCTGGTGAGCATCTGGCAGGAAGATCGCGTCCACAGGACCGTGACGTGCCAGACCGGACCCGGCACTTGACCGTACGACCGCCTGGTGAGCATCTGGCGGGAAGATCGCGTCCACGGGACCCGGACGTGCCGAACCGGACCCGGCACCCGCCGTACGAACGCCTGGTGAGCGTCCGGCTGAACGACGGCGGCACCCAGCGGCGTCCGTTCCGCCCGCCCCGTGTTCGATGGGTATCTGCCATCGGTATGACCGGAGGCTTCTCCGGGGGCGGTCGTGGTGGTAGACTCCGCGTCCCCGAACCGCGTGTTCCGCCCGGGAGTCCCATGTCCGCTCCGATCATGGC
>JADGQI010000116.1 GCA_017881905.1 Chloroflexota bacterium | reverse complement strand
TCGGGGTCCTGGCGGTGACCTTCGCGATCGGCGAGCGCGAGACCTCGACCGTCGTCCTCGCCCAGGCCGTCTCGACCGGCATCGGGGTCGCGCTCATCCTGCGCGGCGTGGTCAGCCTTCGGACGTCACGGGTCGAGGCGTACCACTGGTTCATGCGTGGGCTGCTCGTCTGGATCCTGGTCAGCCAGATCTTCGTGTTCTACAGCTCGCAGCTGGCCGGTCTCGGCGGCCTTGCGATCGACCTGGCGGCCTACGGCACGCTGCGATTCGCCATCCGCCACGAGGGCGAAGGCGACGAGGAGGCGGCGGTGCCCGCGCCGAAGCCGTCCGCCTGATCTGGGCCTCGGCGCTCAGCGAAGCGTCGTCAGCGCGGCCAGTGCCACCCAACCCAGGTACACGACCATGCTCACGCGGTTCGGCCAGCCGACCCGCACGAGCGGCGACGCAACGGCGTCCGGCTGCGCATATCGGATGGTCGACCCGAGGAACCACGCGAGCGCGATCCAGGGCGCGGCCGACGCCCAGGCCAGGACGGGCCCCACCGCGGGGTCACCGGCGGCGGCGATCCCCGTGGCGGTCGCCGCGGCCGGGAAGCCGAGGATGAACAGCGATCCAAGCGCAGCGTGGACGTTGCTTCGCCTCGACATCTCGGCCCGTGGTGTGGTGACCAGATCCGTGTCGATGAATGCCGCGCCGATCGGGCCGATGGCGACGAGGACGAGGACGAGATCCCACGGCCACGCGGACCCCGCGAGCGCGACGGCGACCGCGATCACGCTGGTGCCCCCCGCGATGAAGGCCACCCGCATCAGGACGCCGTAGCGTCCCAGTGAGTACTCGCTCAGCATCCGCCAGGATGGATCGAACTCCGGCTCGAGGTAATGCAGCAGCACAACGAGGCCGACCGACAGCGCGATCGCGCCCAGCGAGTAGACCGCGGCGATCGTCGAGACCGATGCCATCGGTCAGACCTCACGCCTGGGCGGCTCGTCGGCCGCCGTGTGGAAGATCCGGGCGGGCCGGCCGCGCTGGGTCATCGGGCGCCCTCCTTCTCGCCATCGATCCGTGCGTCCAGTATCGTGCCGCGGCGTCGGCGTCGGCGTGGTCATCCGGCGGGTCGGGGTCGCGCAGGCTCGTCCGGTCGGGCGAGTCGAGGGCGGTGACCCGGGCGTGCGCCGGGGGTCCGGGTCAGTGGACCCGGAACGTGTGGGTGCTCGTCTTGGATGCGACGACGCGCCCGTCGGTCGCGCTCAGGATGCGGATCTTGACCGTGTAGACGCCGAGGCGACGCGTCGACGACACGTGGAAGACCGGGGTGACCGAGATCGTGGCGCCGGTCCCGAGCGTCCGGGCGGCATAGGTCTTGCGGAAGGCGAGGTGGCCGGCCGGGTCCCACACGTCCACGCTGACCTTGCCCCGCGTGGCCGCGGACGCCTTGGCCCGCGCGGTGATCCGGACGTCGTGGTTCCGGGTGAGGCTGGTCGGGCTGACCGACGCACTGAGGGTCCAGCTCGCGACGGTCGAACCGCCGCCACCACCGCCTCCGCCTCCACCGCCGCCGCCGCCCGTCCCCGGGTCGAGGGCGAGGGATCCCGCCGCGTAGTAGGCGGCAGCCTGCTCGTGGAAGTAGCCGCCGTCGTCGTCCGCATCGATCGACGAGCGGGTGTTCCCGTCGATGGCCGGCGGATTGGTCGTTCCGTCATGTTGGCCGTCGCAGGCGCAGGTCGTGCCGTCGGCTCCCCCGCCGAACATCAGGGCGATGACCCCGGCGTCACGCCACATCGCCAGGTGCGTCCCGCCCGGATCGTCGAGGAACCACTGGACCCGGTTGTCCTGGTAGTGCCCCCAGGTGTTGTCCTGGGCGCGCATCTTTGTGTTCCCGAGGGGGATCTGCCAGACGACGACACGCTGGCCGGCGCCGGCGACGTACCCGGCGACGAAGCGGGCGTACCGGACGAAGTCGGCGTCGTCCCAGCGCGACGCGCCGCCATCGCCGTAGACGATCTCCTTGAAGCTGGCATCCCGGTCGGCGATGTCGGTGAACGTCAGGTCGAACTGCGCGCCGAGCGAGTGGTAGAAGGACGCCGCGCGGGCAGCGAGCGCATCGACCGCGGCGTCAGAGCTGTTCGAGTAGCTGATGTCCGTGTTCGTGCCCCAGACCGACAGGTGGTAGGCCAGGATCACGTTCGGAGCGAGCTGGTCACGGAGCTTGACGACGGCCTGGGCGAACCCGGCAGCGGTGTTCGGCAGGCCGGTCAGCGACGGGTCGCCCGAGCTGGCCACCGAGGCCGCGATGGTGGTCGCATCGTCGCTCGTCCCGCTGGCCTGCTCGATGTAGCCCCACAGGTCGGGTTCGAGATGGAGGACGACCGGCGTCGCCCCTGCGGCTCGCGCGAAGAACAGCCGGAGATCGTTGTAATACGCTGCCATGGTGGTGTGGTTGGCCAGGTTGGACAGGTCCTTGGCCGACTCGCTCGATCCGGTCGCCGGGTTCGACTGGAGGAGCATGTAGTACGGGAAGACCGGCGTGACCTGGTTCGCCGCGGAATCGGCGACGTAGTAGGACGCGAACTGGCCGTTCGTGTTCCAGGTGGACCACCCGCTGCCGGTGTTGACCCCGCCGGCCAGATACTGGTAGCGGAAGCCGAAGGCCGCCGAGGCGTGGAGCGCGGCGGCCCCACCCGGGGCATCGGCCAGTCCGAGCTCGAAGTGGCTCGATGGCCAGGCCGCTGGCATCGCCGGGAGCGCCGCAAGCACCCGGGGTTTCACGGTGTCGACGACGGTCGCGCCCCGGACCGCCTGGGCGCCGAACAGCAGCGCGGCGGTGGGCGTCAGCAGCCAGGCACCGATCGCCACGGCGATGAGGGCGACCAGCAGACGTTGGCTCGAGCGCACGGTCGTGGGTAGCATCGGTGTGCCCGGGATCGTCCCCCACCCCGGACGCCGCGTCACTCCCTCGCTCGTCCGGCGGGCGGCCGTACCTTGGTCGGTGCCCGCCGTCACCGCCAGACTCGGACTCCACGTCCCTCGCCGGCGCGGCTACCATGGGCAACGCCGCGGGCGACGGCCCGCGTCCTTCGGACGAGCCGACCTGGGACGGGATGGGAGACGACACCGCGATGAGTGGCACTGGCGATCAGGGGACCGACGCGCCCGGCGAGACCGGCACACCGGCCGCCGAGGGATCGGCCGCCGATGCCTCCTCGTCGGGCGCGGATGCCCCGACGACCGGTGCGGCCCCGACCGGGGTCGCCGAGACCAAGCCGCCGAGCCGGCGTGACGCCATCCTCCGGGTCGGGATCGTCCTCGGCGTCCTGTTCGTGGTCTTCGGGATCATCCTCCCGCGATACATCAACTACCAGGACGTCATCGCGACGCTCCAGGGTCTGACGCTCCAGCAGTTCCTCGTCGTCGGGATCTTCGGCCTCATCGCCTGGGTCCTGACCGGCGCGATCTTCGCCGAGCTGATCCCGGGACTCGGGTTCATCCGCGGGACGCAGGCCTACCTGATCCTGACCGGGATCGGCGCGAGCATCCCGCTCGGACCGTGGAACATGGCCGTCCTGTGGGTCGTCATCCGCGGCTGGGGCCTGCCGCTCCAGACGACGACCGGCGGGATCCTGCTGTACGGGATCTTCGATCAGCTGAGCCGATTCGGGCTGATGGCCGTCGCCGGGGTCGTCCTGTTCATCGCCGAGGGCCTGAACCGCGGGGTATCGGTCGAGACCGGTCTGATCACCGCGTTCATGGTCGTCGGGCTCGGCCTGTTCATCCTGCTCGGCGGCGGACTGATCCTCGTCGTCCGATCCGAGCGGCTCGCCCGCAGGATCGGACGGATCGCCGAGCGAGTCGTGGGGGCCGTCCTTCGGCGCCTGGGCCGCAAGGTCCCCGACATCGCAGGCAGCCTGGTCAAGTTCCGTGTCACGCTCGGCGACACGGTCCGGCAACGCGGCGTCGCGTCGTTCATCACCGCGATGCTGTCGAAGTTCGCCTGGGCGTTGTTGATGATCGTGTCGATGCGCGTCGTGGGCGTGACCCAGGAGGAGCTTCCGGCGTCGATCATCTTCGCCGGCGTGGCGGCCGTCTTCGTCATCACTATCTTGCCGATCTCACCTGGCGGCGCCGGCGTCCCCGACCTGCTCTACATCTCGATCTACACCACGTACACCGGGGGCGCCGACAGCTCGGCCATCAGCGCCGCGGTCATGCTCTTCCGCGCCTTCCAGTGGTTCCTGCCGATCCCGCTCAGCTGGGTGCTCCTGGGGATCTCCCGGCGGGGCAAGTCGCTCCTGCCGACGAAGGCGGAGTTCAGCGGGTCCGAGCCCATCCCGAACGTCGCCCCCGTCAGCGGCTGATCGTCAGCCCGGGGGGCCCGCGGCGCCTGCCGTGGGGATGGCGCCTCGGGACCGGGCGGTGACCCTCGCACGGATCGGCTGCTACCCTGCCCCGATGGATCGGCACGTCGAGGTTTCGGGCGGTCGGCTGTTCGCGGTGAGTGACGGCGGTGGGCCGCCGATCGTCCTCATCCACGCGGCCATCGTCGATCACCGAGCGTGGGACACGGTCGTCCCGCCGCTGGTCGCCGCGGGCTATCGGGCCATCCGGTACGACCTTCGAGGGTTCGGTCGGTCGACGACCGCCGACGTCGAGTTCAGCAACCGCGGGGACGTCATCGCGGTACTCGACGCGTTCGGGATCGGTCGAGCGGTCCTCGTCGGCAACAGCCGCGGCGGCCAGATCGCCCTCGACACGGCGATCGAGTTCCCCGACCGGATCGCCGCCGTCGTCGGGGTCGCCGGGGGGCTCGGTGGGTTCGAGGGCGAGCCGACCGCCGACGAGATCGCCGCCTTCGACGAGATGGATCGGCTCGAGAGCGCCGACCCCATCGACGTCGACGCGATGGTCGAGCTCGACCTGCGGATGTGGGTAAACGGGCTCGGTCAACCCGCCGACCGGGTCCCGGGATGGATCGCCGAGGCGGTCCGGACGATGGATCGGCCACAGTACGCAGCCGGCCATGTCGACGGCCGGCCCATCCGGCTCCAGCCGCCGGCCGCCGAGCGGCTCGCCGAGCTGCGCTGTCCGGTCCTGGCCGTGGCCGGTGCGCTCGACATCTCCCATCTCGCCCAGACGGCCGCCCACCTCGAGACGCACGGGCCGGATGCCCGCGCCGTGCTGATCCCGGACGTCGCTCATCTCATCGGGATGGAGGTCCCCGAGGAGCTGGCGGCGCTGATCGTCGGGTTCGTGGCACCGCTCGAGCGGTGGGGGTGAGGGGATTCTCGAACGATGGGCGAGGCGTGCGAAGACCGTCCTTGACCTACGACATCGCCTGCGGACATCGGGCCGTGCTGTAAGGATCGCATGCGGATCGAACCGGACCTGGACCAGGGCAAGCTCCTCGAACTCCTGCGCGATCGCTACCTGCTCGATGCGGCCGGGCTGACGTTCGTCCCGTACGGCCTGGATTCGTGGAGCTACGTGGCGGCGTGCGGCGATGGCAGCCGGCGATTCGTCAAGCTCTCACGACACGAGGCGTCGGCCCCATCCGAGATCACGCTCCTGGCCGCCCTCGCCGCCCGGCGGGTCGCCGTTCCTCGTCCCGTGGCGGACCGTGACGGCGCGTTCCTGAACGCGGTCGATGGCTACGAGGCCCAGGTCCTCGAGTATCTCGAAGGCGGTGACCTCGAAGCCGAGACGGAGTGGCCGGACGACCTGTACGCACAGGTGGTCGACATGGTGGCTGCTGTCCACGAGAGCACGAACGCGGTCCGTCACCTGGTCGAGCGGGTCGAGCGGTACGACCTTCCCTTCCTCCCGTCACTCGCCCTCACGCTGACGTCGATCGTCGACCGGGCCGACCAGCCCCTCGGCGACGATCCGACCCTCGTCACGCTTCGCGACATGGTCCGTCCACAGGCCGATGAGCTACGGGTGGCGATCGGTCGCCTCGAGACCCTCCGCGACCGCGCCGTGGCCTGCGACTCGGACGAGGTCCTCTGCCACACCGACATCTGGGGCTCGAATCTGCTGCGCTCTCCGGATGGGACGCTGCATCTGCTCGACTGGGACGGCGCGCTCCTCGGCCCACGCGAGCACGACCTGTTCATGTTCGCTGGCACCGTGTTCTTCCCGGCGGAACGGTTCGGATGGTTCCTCGATCGCTACGAGGCGGCTTGCGGTCGCGTGCGCCTGGACGCCGAGACATTCGGTTTCTACTTTTATCGACGCACGCTCGACGACCTGGCCTCATTCGTCGGGTCGATCGTCGAAGGCCGGATGGAGGCTATGCGACCTGGTGCCATGCTCGGTGTCGTGGCGGACCTTCTCGCGGAGGTGCCACGGCTCGAGAGTCGGATCAGCACCGTCTCTCGCGTCCTCGTCAAGCCTCGAGCACGAACAACCGCGCCCAGAAGTCGCCCCATCGAGCGGCTGCGTGTCGCTCCGCGGCGAGGAATAGGCCGACGGCCATGAGGTCGTCGCCGCCGCGGACGAGCGCGTTCGCGCGCTCGATGCTGTCGCCCGTCGACGGCCACAGTGCGACCTTGTACGCGGCGGACGGGTCGAGCCCGCGGAGCCGCACCCGGTCGGGTCCCGGCACCGGCCGATTCAGCGCCTGGTAGACGCCGACGACGGCCTGCCGCCGATCGGGCGAGACCACCATCCAGGCCGTCCGGTCGCCGTCGCCTTCGAACGGGCTCCGCAGCCGGACGAACCGTCCACGCTGGAACAGCTCGCGATGAGCCTTGTAGAACGCGATCTGGTCGATGACCTCGTGGCGCTCCTCGGCGGAGAAGCGGGTCGGATCCAGCTCGTAGCCGAAGACCCCGAAGAACGCCACCGCCGCCCGGGTGGCCAGCGGTGCCAGCCGCCCGGTCTGGTGGTTCGGGACGGCGGCCACGTGCGCACCCATCGAGCTGAGCGGATAGACCAGCGACGTCCCCCACTGGATCCGCAGCCGCTCGACGGCGTCCGTGTCGTCGCTCGTCCAGGTCTGAGGGGCGAACGCGAGCATCCCCGGGTCGAACCGTCCGCCGCCGCTTGCACACGACTCGAACAGGACCTCGGGGAAGGCGGCCGTCAGGCGCCGGTACAGGTCGTACACGCCGAGGATGTAGCGGTGGAAGAACTCGCCCTGCCGATCGGGCGGCAGGCCGAGGCTGTACGGCTCGGTGATGTTCCGGTTCATGTCCCACTTGACATACGAGACCGCCGCGGTGCCCAGGACGTCGGACAGGACCCCGAAGAGATGGTCGACGACGTCCGGGCGGGACATGTCCAGGACGAACTGCTGGCGAGCCTCGGTCCGAGCTCGCCCCGGGACGCCGATCGCCCAGTCCGGATGATCGGCGAACAGCCGGCTGCGCTCGCTGACCATCTCGGGCTCGATCCACAACCCGAACCGGAGCCCGAGCGCCTCGACCTTGGTCGCGAGACCGTCGATCCCGTCCGGCAGCTTGCGCCGGTCGACGACCCAGTCGCCGAGCGACGTCGTGTCGTCGTCGCGCTGACCGAACCAGCCGTCGTCGAGCACGAACAGCTCGATGCCGAGGTCCCAGGAAGCGGCGGCCATCTCGAGCAGCTTCGGTTCGTCGAAATCGTAGTAGGTGCCCTCCCAGTTGTTGATGAGGACGGGCCGAGGTCGGTCGCGCCAGGTCCCGCGGGCCAGGCGTTCGCGGTACAGGACGTGGTACGCGTCGCTCAGGCCGCCGAGGCCCGCGTCGGAGTAGGCGAGGACGGCCTCCGGCAGCTCGAGCTCTGCCCCCGGGTCGAGACGCCAGCGGAACCCCTCGGGGGCGATCCCCATCCGGACACGAGTAGTGCCCTGCGCGTCGACGTCGGCCTCGGCCAGGAAGTTGCCCGAATAGACCAGGCTGAACCCGTACACCTCACCCTGGTCCTCGGTGGTGGACGCGCGTCGGAGGGCGATGAACGGGTTGTGCTGGTAGCCGGATGCCCCGCGGACGCTCCCGATCGACTGGCGCCCCGGCACGAGGGGACGCTCGACGACGTGCCGCTCGCGGGCCCAGGTGCCGCTCAGCTGGACCAGCCACCAGTCCGAGTCGGCCAGGTCGAGCGATGCGCTCATCGCGCAGGTCAGGTCGAGCGCGGCCCCTCCCCCGTTGCGGACGACCATGCTCCTGGTGACGATCGGCAGGTCCCGGAAGACCGTGTAGGCGAGGCGGACCTCGGTCCCGGTCGGCGCGTCGGCAAGCACGATCTCGACGGTGTCGGCCTCCGCGTCCGCTTCGACGTAGGTGCACGGCAGCGAGGCGAGGGGCGGCTTCCCGGGCACGATCCGATGGCTCACGTAGGTCAGGTCGAGGATCGCCGAGCCGTCGGGTCCCTCGACCGCCAGCCCCGGGACGCGGAAGTCCCCGACGCCGGCGATCGGGAGCTCGAGTGCGACCGGGTCGTCGAGCCGGTTCGTGAAGCCGAGGAACGGACCCAGACCGACATGCGCGTACGATCGCTCTCCGCTGAGCCGGGGGCCGAAGTGGAGGTGGCCCAGGGCGCCGTTCTCGAGGACCCGGATGACGTAGCTGATCGTCCCGTTCTGGAGGTGGAGCTGGCGCGCCTCCGGATCCCAGCCGATCGGCATGTCAGTGTCCGGTCACGGGTCGCAGGGTCCAGGACCAGCGGTACGTCCCCGGACCGATCAGGTACTTGGGCAGGGTGTCCGGGCCGCAGCTGGCGGTTCCCAGGCCGCGGTGGACCGCGTCGATATGGACGACCGTCTCGTCTCTCGGGGTGAGCTCGACGTCGTGGAGGGCGGCGGCGAGGTCCTCGGCGCGATAGTGGGTGGCCGACACCTGGCGGGGCAGGTCGAGGGTCACCCGAACGCCGCGAGACCCCGGGTCACGGAGCTCGAACCAGCGCACGTCGGCTCTCCCGCCGCTCTCCTGGGGACGGACGTACGGCGTGTACAGATCCGTGACCGTCGAGTGCCACCGACCGACGAGACCGCCGCGCTTCCGGTCCGGATAGGTCTCGTGGGGACCCGACCCGAACCATTCGGCCTGCTCGTAACCGGGGATCACCTCGAAGACCGTCCCGACCCGTGGCAGGTCCGGCAGGCCGTCCGGGATCACCGCGACCTCGTCCACCTGGACGCCACCGTAGCCCAGCCCGCGCAAGGTCTGGACGTGGTCCACCACGATCCCCGTCACGGTCCGGTGCTCGCTGGTGACGATCACGGCCCCGCCGGTCCGCTCGATCGACACGAGCCGGCGGGCGACCTTGTCGAGGCCGACCGCGGTCCAGCCGGCGACGATCCCGCCGTACCGGTCGTTCTCCGTCGGCGCTCGCCATAGCGCGAGCGTCGGTGACGCCGCGAGGAGCGGATGGACGAGAAGGCCCTCAGCGTCGACCTCGACCGCGGCGTCGGGCCCGGTCGACGGTCCCGGAGCCACCGGAGGCACCTCGGCGGCCGTTCCGACGGCGATCTGGGCGGAGGCGACCTCGAACCCCTCCGGGGCCCACGACCCGGCGGCCGCCGTCTCGAACCGGATCGTCAACCAGGCCTCGGTCCCGGGCAGGAGTGACGGATCGGTCCAGCCGGTCAGGAGCGCGGCGCCGCGGTCCCCAGGGCCGACATCGGGGAGGACGACGTCGCCGGACCCGGCAGGCTCGCCCTCGATCGCGAGCTGCCAGTGCGCGCGCAACCAGCCGAGGTCGAGGAACGACTGGCGGTTGACCACCTCCACGATCCCTGTCCGTCGGTCGTGCAGGCCGGTCGGACGAACGGGCGCCGCCAAATGCTTGTGCTCCCACATCGCCGGCTTGGGGCGTCGGTCCGGCCAGACCAGGCCGTCGAGGCAGAAGCTGCCGTCGTTCGGCCGGTCACCGAAGTCGCCCCCGTAGGCCCAGCGCTTCGTCCCGTCGGGCAGGGTCTGGACCAGCCCGTGATCCCAGAACTCCCAGACGAACCCGCCCTGGAGGCCCGGGGTCGACTCGATCGCGTCCCAGTACTCGGCGAGCGTCCCGTTGCTGTTCCCCATCGCGTGCTGGAACTCGCACATGATCAGGGGGTGCCGCTGGAGCCCGGACCGGGCGTGCCCGACGATCGCCGAGATCGGCGGGTACATCGGGCAGGTGAGATCGCTGATGCCCTGGTCGCTCGCCCAGTCGTAGCGGATCGCGCCCTCGTAATGGAGCGGTCGTGACGGGTCGTAGCGCCGAAGCCAGCCGGCGGCCGCCTCGTGGTTCAGCCCGTGGCCGGACTCGTTGCCCAGCGACCATACGATCACCGACGGGTGGTTCTTGTCGCGGGTCGCCATCCGCGACACCCGGTCGACCCAGGCTCCGAGGTAGCGCGGATCGTCGGACAGCGTGCTCTGGAACGCGTGCGACTCGATGTCCGCCTCGTCGATCACGTACAACCCGAGCTCATCGGTCAGCTCGAGGAACGCGGGATCGTTCGGGTAGTGCGAGGTCCGGACCGCGTTGAACCCGAACTGCTTCATCAGGACGACCTCGGCGCGCATCTGGTCGCGGGTCACCGTCCGGCCCGTGAGCTGGTCGAAGTCGTGGCGGTTGACGCCACGGATGAACACGCGCTCGCCGTTGATGAGCAGGTCGAGCCCGTCGATCTCGACCCGCCGGAACCCGATGGCCATGGTCGTCTGCTCCGCGACCGCGCCATCAGGCGAGCGCAGGATCACCGTCAGGCCGTGGAGATGCGGCTCCTCCGCCGACCAGGGGGCGACAGTGGGCAGCTCGACATGCCAGGTCACCCCTCCGTCGAGCCCCGGGGTCATCCGCGGATGGAGGTCCGACCACGCGGCGCTGTCGTCCTCCGACAACGGCAGGCGGGCCGCGGCCCGGAACATCAGCTCCTGGACATCCCGCGTCCACGCCCGAAGCCCCTCGCGATCGACGACCGGCGCGTCGGCCCGGAGGTCCGCGAGGCCGCCCTGGAGCTGCGCTTCGACGACCCACCCAGCCTCGAGCGCATCGCCCGGGAACCCGAGGGCGACGCTGATCGAGAGCGATCCGGTCGTCAGGTCGTCAGCCAGGCCCGCGTCGGCCCGGACGTCGGCGAGATAGACGGCTCCTGTGGCGTAGAGGTAGACGGACCGGGTCAACCCGCCGTGCCACCACTGGTCCTGGTCCTCGATGTAGGTGGCGTCGGACCACTTCACGACCCGCAGGGTCAGCGTGTTCGTCCCGGATCGCAGGAGGTCCGTGACGTCGAACTCGGCGGCCAAGTGGGAGTCCTTGCTGATCCCGACCTCGCGATCGTTGAGGCGGGCGATCAGGACGCTCTCGGCCGCCCCGACGTGAAGGACGATCCGCCGCCCGGACCAGGCGGTCGGCAGGTCGAAGGTGCGCTCGTAGATCCCGGTCGGGTTCGCCTGGGGGACGACCGGCGGGAGGCCGTCGAACGGCATCTGGACGTTGGTGTAGTGCGGTGGGTCGGCGAAGCCCTGCATCGTCCAGGCACCCGGGACGACGATCTCGTTCCAGGTCGGACCCGGCTCGAGGTCGGGTCGCGCGAGGAGCTGGAACCGCCACTTGCCGTCGAGCTCCAGCCGGTCCGCGTGCACCAGGCTGTGCATCGGAAGCCGCCCGAGCTGCACGAGTTCGGGGGCGACCCAGGGGTCTCGGTCCATCGTTCGAAGTCTAGCCGACGGGGGCCGTCGGCTCGACGACCCCCCGCCCCGGGACCCCCTCCGACTTGCGTCATCCGGAGTCTCCCGCCACCCTGTGTCGATGCGCAAGCGTCAGATCGCCGCCCTGATCCTCGCCCTGCTGTTCCTGTTCGGGCTGCTGGCCGAAGCGGCCGACGCGGCCGCCCCCGCCGAGGCGAACTTCCCACCCAAGGACTCCCGCTACCACAACTACCCGGAGATGGTCGCCGAGATCATGGCCGCGCAGGCCGCCTATCCGGACCTGGTCTCGGTCTTCTCGATCGGCAAGAGCTACCTGGGACGCGACATCTGGGTGGCCAAGGTGTCCGACCACGTCACGACCGACGAGGCCGAGCCCGAGGTCCTCATCGACGCGCTCCACCACGCCCGCGAGCACCTGACGACGGAGCAGGCGCTCTACCTGCTCAAGGTCCTGACGACGGGCTACGCGACCGACAGCCTGGTCAAGCGGCTGGTCGACAGCCGGGAGATCTTCATCGTCTTCGCGCTCAACCCGGACGGCATGCAGTACGACCTGACCGGGTCGCCGTACCGGGCCTGGCGCAAGAACCGCCAGCCGAACGTGGGGACGGGCACGGTCGGCACGGATCTCAACCGGAACTACGCCTACGACTGGGGCTGCTGTCGGGGATCGTCTGGGTCGCCGGGCTCGCTCACCTACCGGGGCAGGAGGCCGTTCTCCGCGCCCGAGACGCAAGCGCTGCGCGACTTCGTCCAGAGCCGGGTGATCGACGGTCGTCAGCAGATCGTGATGCACATCACGCTCCACACGAACGGCGAGCTGGTCCTCTGGCCGTACGGCCACACCAAAACGGACATCCCGGCCGACATGACCCGGACCGACCACGCCGCGTTCGTCGCGCTCGGGAAGCGGATGGCCCAGCGCAACGGCTACAAGCCCGAGCAGTCGAGCGACCTGTACATCACCGACGGCGACCAGATCGACTGGATGTACGGCCGCTATCGGATCTTCTCGTTCACCTGGGAGCTGTACCCGACCGAGCACCACCGGACGTCCGACTTCTACCCCGCCGACGAGCGGATCGCCGCGGCGGTGGCGAACAACCGCTCGGCGCTGCTCTACGCGATCGACAAGGCGGATTGCCCGTATTCGCCGATCTACCAGGCGAAGGCCGATTGCGGGCCCCTGTACGACGACTTCGAGATCGACCGCGGCTGGACGCGGGATCCCGATGGGACCGACACCGCGACCGATGGGCTGTGGCAGATCGGCGACCCGACCGCGACCTCGATCCTGGGTCCGAAGCAGCTCGGCACGACGACCTCCGGGCGCGCGGCGCTGGTGACCGGGCTCGCCGGGGTCAAGGGCACCGACGCGAACGACGTCGACGGAGGGACGACGACCATCCGATCCGCGCCGGTCCTCCTGCCCGATCCGGTCGGGGACCTGACCTTCTCCTACTACTTCTCGCACCGCTCGAACGCGACGTCCGCCGACTGGTTCCGCGTCTGGGTCGAGGCGCAGGACGGCACGCGCACGCTCGTCCGGGAGGAGCTCGGGAAGGCGACCGATGACGATGCGCGGTGGATCCCGGTTCGTGTGTCGATGAAGCCATGGGCCGGCCAGAAGGTCCGGATCGTGATCGGAGCGGCCGACGGCGCCGGGGACAGCCGGATCGAGGCGGCTGTCGACGACCTTCGGATCGAGCGGCCGTAGACGCTCCTGACCGCTCGGCGGCTCGTGACCGCGCCGAGGAACCGTCAGTGACGTGCTCGGCGTGAGCTGAGACCGGGCCCGCATCGTCACGGGACGAACAGGACCGACGTCAGGGTGTCGGCGCGACGCGACGTCGCTACCATTCTGGCCGGCCGCCCACGATGCGGCGGATCGAGGGTCCGACCACGAACGACGACGAGCCTCCAGATCCCCTCCCACGAGCCGACGAGCCGACGCCCGGCGACAACGAGCCGACGCCCGGCGACGACGCGCCCGCCCGGGGCGTCGGGCCGACCTGGCTGTCGATCGTCGCCGGGGCGCTGATCCCGGGCCTGGGCCACCTGCTGCTCGGCCGGAAGCGCCTGGCCGCTCTCCTGTTCCTGCCGATCGCGGTCCTGGCCTTCGCGATCGCCGTCATCGTCGCCGTCTCGCCGGATCGAGCCGGCCTGGTCGGCGAGGCCCTCAGCCCGGACGTGCTGCTCGCGATCGTGGTCGTCGTCTCGGCAGTCGCCGTGTACCGCCTGGTCGTCCTCGCGGCCACGGTCCGGCTGGCCGCGCGGGTCCGGCCAACGAACACGATCGGGAGGCTGGGGCGGACGTCCCTCGCGGTGCTGCTGGCGATCTTCGTGATCGCGCCGCACGTCATCATCGGCGCGACGGTCGAGGACACCCGGGACACGATCATCGCCGTGTTCGATCCCCCCGATCTCGGGGCGAACCCAGCCGACGGCAGTGATCCCAGCAGTGCCGATGGGGTGCTCCCGCCGGTCGAGCCGGACGACACGGACGCCCCGAGCCCGGCGGCGAACCTGATCGCCGGCCCGTTCGGGACGATCCCGCCGACCGGCGCGCCGACCCCGACGGCCAGCCCGAGTCCGACCCCGACACCCGGTCCGGGCTGGGCGGCGAACGGGCGGTTGGACCTGCTCCTGATCGGGGCGGACGCCGGGCCGGATCGCTGGAGCCTGCGGACCGACACGATGATCCTGCTGTCCGTGGACGTAGCCACCGGCCGAGCCGCGATGTTCGGGTTCCCGCGGAACATGACCGGAGCGCCGCTCCCGAAGGAGAGCGCCGGCGCGGTCCCGGGCGGGCGCTATCCGGGCCTGCTCAATTCGATCTACGTCTATGCGAACGCGCATCCGTCCCAGTTCCCGGGCGGCCAGAACCGCGGCTTCCGGGCGATCGGCGGCACGATCCAGAAGCTGGCCGGCGTCCAGCTCGACGGGATCGCGGTGGTCAACCTGAACGGGTTCGTCCGGCTGGTCGACGCGGTCGGCGGGGTGACGATCACCATCCCGACGGCGCTCCACGACGATCGATACCCGCTCGAGGACGGCAGCGGCGTCGTTTCGATCGACTTCAACGCGGGCAAGCAGCACCTCGATGGGCATCGCGCCCTGATGTACGCCCGATCCCGTCACCAGGACTCCGACTACGGCCGGATGCGGCGCCAGCAGGCGGTGCTGCTGGCCCTTCGGGCCAAGCTCAAGCCGTGCCGGTTGATCGACAAGATCCCGTCCCTGCTCAAGATCGCCCGCGACGACGCGTGGACGAGCCTGTCCGTCCGGGACCTGCCCAGCCTGATGAGCCTCGCGGCGCGGGTCGACGCCCGTCGCGTCAGGTCCCTGATGTTCGCGCCGCCGACCTACGGCGAGGCGATCACCGACGACGAGATCCGCCAGATCCACAAGGTGGTCCGAGGGATCTTCCCCAGCCAGGAACCGGACCCGACGGCTACGCCGCCGCCCAACCTCGCCCCAGACCCGGAGGACCCGACGCTGGCGCCGACCGAGGAAGCCGATCCCTGCGGGTGATCGGGCCGGTCCTGCCGGTCAGGCGGTGCGCAGCTGCCGGGCGGCGTCGGCGAACAGGCCGTTGAAGATCCGCGACGTCGACGGGAACGCATGGATGGTGTCCGCCAGGACATCGACCGGGACGTGGGCCCGGATCGCGAGGACGCACTCGTGGATGGCCGCCGACGCGTCCGGGCAAGCCATCGCCGCGCCGATCAGCTCGCGCGTGCCCCGATCGACGACGATGGTGACGTGCCCGAGCTCGGCCTCGACGGCATACCCCTTCGCACTCGTCGCGAAGGGTGTCGTGACCTCGAACGCGTCCCGACCCTCGGCCAGTGCCTGGTCCAGGGTGAGCCCGACGGAGGAGGCCTCCGGATCCGTGTAGGTGGACCGGGGCAGCGCGCGGTAGTCGGGCTTGACCCACTCGCCGAGCGCCATCCGGACGGCCATCTCGCCCTGGTAATGGCCCTGGTGCGTGTGCAGCTCGGGTCCGGCCGGGTCGCCGACGATCCACAGCCCTTCGGCCACCTTGAGCCGCCCGTCACGCGGGAACGGCGCCCGACCCGAGGCGTCGATGCCGTAGTGCTCCAGCCCGAGGTCGTCGAGCGGGAAGGACCGTCCGACGGCGAGGAGGATGGCCTCGCCCTCGGCCGTCGTGCCGTCGTCCAGGTCGATCACGTGCGCACCGCCGGTCCCTTCGCCTGCCCGCGCCCGGACCGCACGGACCCCGAGCCGGACGGTGACGCCGTCGGCGACCAGCGCCGCGCGGACGGCCTCGGAGTTCCGCGGATGGTCCGTCGGCATGAGCCGGGGGCCGGACTGGACGACCGCCGTCGGCACGCCGAACCGGGCGTAGACCTGGGCCAGCTCGCACCCGGTCGGTCCGCCGCCGAGGACCACCATGCTGGCCGGCAACTCCCTCGCCAGGGTGGCATCGCGGTTCGTCCAGAACGGGACGCGGTCGATCCCTTCGAGCGGTGGGACCTTGGACGACGACCCGACGGCCACGACGACGTTCGTGCCGCGCAGCTCACGCACGGCGTCCTCGTGACGGACCTCGACGCGGCCGGTCCCGACGATCCGGGCGGAGCCACGGACGACGACCGCTCCCGCACCCTCGAGCGCCTTGACGTGGCTGCCGTCGTCCGGCTCGGCGGCGTCGCTGGGCCGGTTGACCATGTAGTCGCGATGGGCCGAGGCGCGCGCCCAGTCGTATGTCGCCGGATTCGCCGCATGACGCGCGGCCGAGAACAGCAACGCCTTCGACGGGAGGCAACCGATGAACGGGCAGCTCCCGCCGAACCAGCGCCGGTCGGCGATGGCGACGGTCGCTCCGAGCTCGCGGGCCTTGTGGGCGGCGGCTTCGCCCGCTGGGCCGGCGCCGATGATCACGAAGTCGAAGGTGTCCATTGCTCCCTGCACGGTCGCTGTCGGGCCCGACAGATGGGCTGGCCCCCGACGCTAATCGTACCGGCGGCCACGTGCGTCATGGACCCGCCATGGCCGGCCGACCTCCGCCGGTCCTCCGCGCCGCCTCCACACCCCGTCCACAAGTCGGACCGACGATGGGATCACGCAAGGCGGTCCGAGGTGACCGCCGCCAAGGGAGATCGTTTCATGCGACGCATCATCGGCCCGATCCTGGCCCTGTTCGGGATCCTGGCCGTCATCGGGGTGGCCACCGGGGTCGCCTACACCGCCGGGCTGAACGCCGGCACGGCAGCCGTCACGACCGTATCCGCAACGGGCACGACCACCGTCGTCCCGGTCGCCGGGTACGGCTGGTACGGGGTCCCGTGGTTCGGCTTCGGGTTCGGCCAGTTCCTGTTCGTGCTCATCGGGTTCTTCCTGATCGTGGCCCTGCTCAGGGTCGCGTTCGGCGCCGGACGCCATCACGGCCGCGGATACGGCTGGGGTGGCGGCTACGGCTGGGGACCCGGCTATGGGCGCGGTCCGGGCGGCTGGGATCGCCATGGTCCCGGGGGTGGACCGGGTGGACCGACCGCGTCGGGCGATCCGCGCGAGGCGTGGATCCGCGGCCGGCTCGACGAATGGCACACGGCGGCACACGCCGGCGGTGCCCCGGCTCCGTCCGGCGGCCCGACCGCGCCATCGGCCGGGACGACCGGCCCGACGACGACCGGCCCGACGACGGGCGGTCCGACGACGGGCGGTCCGACGACGGGCGGTCCGACCGAGCCGCCGGCCGCCGGCTGAAGATCGGCCTCGCGCGATGCTGGACGGCGTCGGAGCCCGACCGGGCTTCCGGCGCCGTCGGTCGCGCGGAGCGCCGTACGATGCCCCGATGAAGACCGTCCTCCTGGTCGACGACGAGCCGAAGATCCGCGAGCTCGCCCGCGACTACCTCGAGCATGCCGGGTTCGCGGTGATCCTGGCCGGCGACGGTCGCACCGCCCTCGACCAGGCGCGGGTCCGCTCGCCGGATCTCATCGTGCTCGACCTGGGCCTGCCCGAGGTCGACGGCCTCGAGGTCATCCGGACGCTCCGCCGCGACTCGTCGATCCCGATCGTGGTGCTCACGGCCCGCGACGACGAGCTGGACAAGCTGCTCGGTCTCGAGCTCGGCGCGGACGACTACGTCACCAAGCCGTTCAGCCCTCGAGAGCTGGTCGCCCGGGTCAAGGCGGTCCTGCGCCGCTCGGAGCGGGCCGATGAGCCCAGCGACGTCATCCGGGCGGGCGACGTGAGCCTCGACGTCCCGCGGATGCGGGTCGAGGTCGACGGGCGTCCCGTCGAGCTGACACCGACCGAATTCGCGCTGCTCGCGACCCTCGCCCGACGGCCGGGCCGGATCTTCACCCGCAGCCAGCTCCTCGACGCGCTCCGCGGCGTGGCGTTCGAGTCGTACGAGCGGGCGATCGACACACACGTCAAGAACCTCCGGCGGAAGATCGAGCCCGACCCGCGGAGCCCGCGCTACGTCCTCACGGTCTACGGCGTCGGCTACCGCTTCGCCGACGAGCGACCGACGTGACCGACACGGATCCGGGCGGCGAGCCGCCGCGGCCCGACGCGGCGCCGCCTGGTCCGACGATGGACGGGCCGACCGATGACCAGGGCCGCCGCAGTGGTCGGGACGGGGCACTGCGGAGACGCCGCGAGCGCGAGGACTCCTGGCGCCGGCGCCAGGACGTCTGGTTCGCCCGACGGCAGTCGCACTGGGAGCGGCGTCACGGTCCGATGGCGGAGGGCGATCCGCGCCGTCACGGGCCGCCCTGGGCCCGCGGTCGCCCAGAGGGGCTGTCGGTCGGGCGGCTGGCCGGGATCGTCCTGTTCATCCTCGTCGTACTCGTCATGGTCACCGCGGTCGCCGGGTGGGTGATCGCCTCGATCTTCGGGCTCATCGGCCCGGACCCGACGAGCGGCGGCCCGGTCCTCCTGTTCGCGCGACTGGCCGGCGTCGCGCTCGTGGTCCTCGGGCTGTGGTCGATCACCCGCCGCGTGCGCCGCGTGACCGGACCGATCTACGAGCTCGTCGGCGCCACCCGCCGGATCGAGGACGGTGACTTCGGGGTGCGGGTGAGCGAGCCGGTCCGGGCCCCCCGCGAGCTGCGCGAGCTGAGCCGCGGCTTCAACACGATGGCCGCCCGGCTCGAGGCCGACGAGATCCAGCGACGGTCGCTGATGGCCGACGTGAGCCACGAGCTGCGGACCCCGCTGGCCGTGGTCCAGGGCAACATCGAGGCGCTGGTCGACGGCGTGCACCCCGCCGATCCTGCCCACCTCGGAGCCATCCTCGAGGAGACCCGCGTCCTCGGTCGGCTGGTCGACGACCTCCGGACCGTGACGCTGTCGGAGTCCGGCACCCTTCCGCTGCACCCCGAGCCGACGGATGTCGGGCTCCTCATCGCGGACGTCGCCCGCTCGTTCCAGGCCGTGGCCACGGCCGGCGACGCGACGGTCGTCGTGTCCGACCCCCCGGCGACGGGCGAGCCGGCAGCGGACGACGTCCCCCTGCTCGACGTCGATCCGATCCGGATCCGCGAGGTCCTGTCGAACCTCGTCGCGAATGCGCTCCGGTACACCCCCGCCGGCGGCACGGTGACGATCTCAGCCACCGTGGAGTCGGCCGGTGCCTGGCTCCGGGTCGAGGTCCGCGACACGGGACCGGGGCTCGCTCCGGACGTCGCGGAGCACATCTTCGATCGCTTCGCCAAATCGGCCGATTCGGGCGGGTCGGGACTCGGGCTGGCCATCGCTCGATACCTGGTCGAGGCGCACGGTGGCGAGATCGGGCTGGACAGCCGGCTCGGCGGCGGCACGACCGCCTGGTTCCGCCTCCCGCTCGTCGGCGACTGAAGGTCGGGCGGTCACGACCGTCCGACCGCGACCCGAGGCTGGACGGTCGGGGCACCCGTCGAGACCCCGCGGACGAGGACGGCGACGACCAACGCCAGCACGATCGCGGCTCCGATCGCCGCCAAGGTCGCGACCGGCGGATACGCGGCCTGCTTCGCGACGATCCCGGCATACGCCCACACGAACACCAGGCCATAGGCCGGGTCGCGCCGGGTCAGGACGAACCAGGCAGCGATGGCGAGCCCGACACCGAGGACCGCCACGGCCCAGGCCTGCTCGGGGAACGGCGTTCCTCGATAGCCGATCGACAGGAGGAAGGCGGCCACGTTGGCGATCGTGGCGATCGAGATCCAGCCGAGATAGACGCTGAACGGCAGACGGACGAGCCAGCGGACAGCGGGGGGGACGTCGGAGCCGCGAACGAGCGCCGCGGGCCGGTCGACGCGGATCCGTCGGTCGATCTCGATGAGTGCGAGCAGGATCGCGACCATCACCGGGACGGTCAGAACGAACACTCCCCAGTGCCACAGGACGATCCACAGGGCGTTGAGCAGGCCGACCGTCGCGGGCAGGTACGCGAGCCGGCGCAGAAGCCCGTCCGCGGCCATGCTCGGACGGGCCTGGTAGGCGGTGAACCCGAGCTGCAAGGCGTAGATGAGCCCCCAGATCGCGAAGACGTAGCCGGCCGGGTTGACCAGCGCCGGAAGTGCGTCGCTGATCGACGCGGTCGTCCGGCCGTTGAGCGGGAGGGTGTTGGCCGCGCCATTCAGCACGAGGGTGATCGCGAAGGCGACGACGGTGGCAAGCTGCCGACGGCGGTCGGTGGTCATGGGGGCTCGGTCGGTGGTCATGGTGGCTCGGTCATCGACTGGCTACGGGTTCCTTCACGATACCGTTCGCGCCCGGCCCGCCTGTCGGATGGCGCCCCGGCGTGACCGACCACCTAACGTCGGGACCGAGGCGCTACGCTCCACGCATGTTCAATCCGCGGGGCTCCATCACGGTCATCAGCGGCCCGATGTTCTCGGGCAAGACCGCCGAATTGATCCGCCAGTGCGAGCGCGCCCGGATCGCCCGGCGCAAGGTCGTCCTCATCCGCCCGGCGCTCGACGACCGGACCGAGCCCGAGACCGTCCGGAGTCGGTTCGGCGTGGCCTTCCCGGCTCGACCGGTCGCCGATTCGAGCGCGATCGAGGCCGTCGTCGCCGAGACCCGGGCGGACGTCGTGGCCATCGAGGAGGGCCAGTTCTTCGACGATGGGCTGGTCGCCGTGTGCGAGCGCCTGGCCGACCGCGACCGGATGGTCATCGTCGATGGATTGAACCGAGACTTCCTCGGCCGGCCGTTCGGTCCGATGCCCGAGCTCCTGGCGATCGCCGAGGAGGTCGTCATGCTGTCGGCGATCTGCATGGTCTGCGGCGAGGAGGCGAGCCGGACCCAGCGGCTCGTGGACGGCCGGCCGGCGACCGCCGACGACCCGCTGGTCGTCATCGGCGGGATGGGCGACGAGCGGTACGAGGCCCGCTGCCGGACCCACCACGAGATCGGCTAGGTCCGGGGAATCCGATGACCCCGGCGCGGGCCGGGGTCATCGCCAGTGGAGCGAGGTCGGTCAGGCGGCGGTGCGCTTGACGACGACGGTGTTCGCCTGGTGGTCGTGATACCCCTGTCGCTTGGGGTCCTGGTAGGTCGTATAGAGCAGGTACACGAAGTACCCGAAGCTGATCAGCCCGAACAGACCGCCGAGCGTCGAACCCACGACCAGCTGGAGTGCCGACAGGAGGATGAACGGACCGAACAGGAACAGCCAGCGCCGGATCGCCTGCGGCTGGGTGACGGTCCGGCCGTCGGCGGCGTTGACCGTCTCGAGGCCGAGGGCCTTCTGGCCGGGCGACGCGCGCAGCGACGTCCAGCTGTAGATGAAGTAGATCGCGCTGAACGCGGCCTCGAAGGCGATGATGAAGATCACCGACAGGATGGCGCCCACGGCGCCCGAGATCGACGCCACGATCCCGATGATGATGCCGCCGATGATGGCGAACAGGATCACCTGGACGATGACGTCGATGATGTACGCACCGATGCGGATCCCGAGGTCGGCGTAAGCCACACCCGGCGCTGGTCCGGCGGCCTTCGCGGGACCGGGAGGCGGGGCCTGCCATGCGCTCGGCTGTGGCGCCTCCGGTGTCGGGCTGCCCCCTGGCTCAGGTCCGGACATCGCTACCTCCCGTGACGTCGGTCTCGCTGCCGCGCACCCACCGGCAGTCGGGTCCCGTGGGGGGAGCATACGCGCCGGAGGCAAGGGTCGAACGATCGTCGGCAGCGCCACGCGCGGGAAGTGGCGCGTCGACGGGCCGTAGACTCCGGTCGTGCGTGCTGTCGTGCTCCCCCGTCCGGGCGTTCCCAGCGCGGTCGAGGAGCTCACGCTCGACCCGCCGGCCGCGGGCGAGATCCGCGTCCGGATGCTGGCCAGCGGTGTCTGCCACTCGGACCTCCACGTCCGCGACGGGGAGTGGCAGCGCCCCGGCCCGGTGGTCATGGGCCACGAAGGCGCCGGGGTCGTCGAGGCGCTCGGGCCGGGCGTCGACGCCGCGACCACCGGTCTCGAGCCGGGGCGCCTCGTCGCGCTCGCCTGGGTCGTCCCGTGCGGCGCGTGTCGTTCGTGTCGGGCGGGCCGATCGTGGGAATGCCCGGACTCCCCGTCGTTCCGGCACGGACGGGACGCCGCCGGCCGGACCCGCGCCCGCCGCGCGGACGGGACCGACGTCCTGGCCTATCTGTCGATCGGGACGATGGCCGACGCGCAGGTCGTCCCGGCGGCCGCCGCGATCCCGATGCCGGCGGGTACGCCTCCGGCCGTCGCCGCGCTCATCGGCTGCTGTGTGGCGACCGGGGTCGGGGCGGTGACCAAGACGGCGGCCGTCCCGGCGGGCGCGAGCGTGGCCGTCATCGGGCTCGGCGGGGTGGGCCTGTCGGCGGTCATGGGCGCCCGGCTGGTCGACGCCGGCCGGATCGTGGCCGTCGATCGGGTCGCGGCCAAGCTCGACCTCGCCGCCGAGCTGGGGGCGACCGACCTCGTCCTGGCCGGCCCGGATCCAGTGGTCACGGCCGATGCGATCCGAACGGCCACCGATGGCGGTCCGGACTTCGCGGTCGAGGCGATCGGTCGCCCGGCCACGGTGGAGCTGGCGCTCGAGGTCCTGCCGGTCGGCGGGACCGCCGTCCTCGTCGGGATGACCCCGCAGGGGGAACGCGCCGGGTTCGACGTCTACCGCTTCGTCGACGGCGGGCGGCGGATCGTCGGCTCGAACTACGGGTCGGCGGTGGCCGCCGTCGACTTCCCGCGCTACGCCGCGCTCCATCTCGAGGGCCGCCTGCCGGTCGAGCGTCTGATCGACCGGCGGATCGGCCTGGACGACGTCGAGGGCGCGTTCGATCGGCTGCGACGCGGCGAGGGTCTCCGCTCGATCGTGACGTTCTGAGCAGGTCCCCGAGCGAGCAGCCCGCCGCCGCGTCGCGGCCGCGCCGGCCCTCGACCTGTCGCGCCTCCAAGCCGCCGGCCCCTCAGCCGCCGCCCAGGAAGGTCACGCTCACGATCGTCGCGCCGAGGAACAGCAGGTAACGGCCGAGCCATGCTCGCCAGCTCCCCTCGGCCTCGGCGACCATCCGCGGAGCGAAGATGAACGCCAGGAAGAAGAAGCCGCTGAACAGGACCTCGAGACCGAGCAGCGCCGCGAACGACGTCGGCGTGGCCGACGGGTCCCCGAGCAGCTGCCGATAGTCGAACAGGCCGGACATGTCGGCGACCATCGACCCGAAGATGTCGGCGGCGATGAAGATGATCGGCAGGATCATCAGGCGACGGGTCGTTCGGGGCAGGTTCGGCAGGCGCGGGGACGCGACGTAGGCGACCATCGTGACGATGAAAACGCCAGCGGTGAGTGCGCCGCTGTCGACGCCGATCCGCCGCATCGCGGTATCGCTGACGATCGCCAGGGACAGCAGGAACGGCAGCGGCGCGTAGGACCGCGGCGTGGACAGGTCCTCGAAGCCGATGACCGGATCGCCGGGGCTGCGGGTCGCGACGACGGCGATGGCGAGCAGCACCGCGCCGATCCAGAGCAGGCCGGACAGCACGTCGCGGTCGGTCGTCAGGGGCGCCGCCGACCCGGGATCCGCACCCGACGCGGCGCGGACGATCGGCAACCCGACGATCAGCCAGCCGACGATCGCGACGTCCTCGATCCGGAGGATCCCGCCGCTCAGGCCGCCGAGTCCGTCGTCGGCGGCCCGGACGAGGCCGCGTACGCCGCCCGACCGGGCGTCGGGAGCGGCCGGGGTCACGCTCAGGGCGAAGGGCTGGCGTACGGCGCACACAGCTTGGTGTCGCCGATGATGTCCGAATCGTCGTCGCACAGGCCGGCCACGAACCAGCCGACCTCGTACTCGATGTAGGGCGAAGGCGGCTCTCCCGAATCGAGCAGGACCGGGTGAGCGGCGTTGGCGGCGCCGAGCTCGGCCAGCGTGCAGGTGTCGAAGACCGTGCGCTCGAGCTGGTCCGGGTCGCCCGACGGCTCGGGCGGAGCCGCATTCGGGTCGTAGCTCGGGTCCTCCGAGGCGTCCGGGCTGGTGAAGGCGACCCACCAGTCGACCCACGCCTTGAAGGCGGCATCGCACTTGGGACCGGCCTTGACCCCGGGCGCCACCGGGGCGAGCGTGGGCGGATCCTCGACGTCGCCGGAGGTGTCGTCGGACGGCGCGGCGTCGATCCCGGTGCCGGCGCTCTCGAGGACGGTCGGCGTCTCCGAGCCCAGCTGGCCGGTGTCGCAGGCGACCGCAACGATGGCGATCAGCCCGAGCGCAAGGAGGATCGCGGCCGACCGTCGCAGGATCATCGGATCGCTCCTCCCGGTCGGATCTACTTGTCTCGCTCGGCGGCGTTGACCAGGGCGGCCTGGGCCGCGGCGAGTCGAGCGACCGGGACCCGGAACGGCGAGCAGGACACGTAGTCGAGCCCGATCTTCTCGCACTTGTGGATGGATTCCGGGTCGCCGCCGTGCTCGCCGCAGATCCCCAGCTCGAGGTCGGGGCGGACGGAGCGGCCCTTGTCGACGGCGATCTTCATCAGCCCGGCGACGGCGTCGTCGAGCGTCTGGAATGGGTTCGCGGGCAGGATGTGGTCCTCGACGTACTTGAGGAGGAAGCCGCCCTCGGCATCGTCCCGGCTGTACCCGAAGGTCATCTGGGTCAGGTCGTTCGTGCCGAAGCTGAAGAATGCGGCGTCGCGAGCGATCTCATCGGCCGTCAGCGCCCCGCGCGGGACCTCGATCATCGTCCCGAACTTGTAGTCGACCTCGACGCCGGCCTTGGCCTCGACCGCCTTGGCCTCGGTCTCGAGCAGCGCCTTCGTCGCGGACAGCTCGTTCACGTGGCCGACGAGCGGGATCATGATCTTCGCGATCGGGTTCCCGCCCGCCTTCTTGACCGCGATCTGGGCGTTCAGGATGGCACGGGTCTGGATCTTGACGAAGTCCGGGATCATCAGCCCCAGCCGGCAGCCGCGCAGCCCGAGCATCGGGTTCTGCTCGCGCATCGACTCGACGACCGCCAGCACCTCGCGCGCCCGGGCGTACTCGGGATCGCTCTCGGGCGTGCCCTTGACCCGGTATTCCGTGACCTCGACGAGCAGCTCGTCGTGGTTGGGCAGGAACTCGTGGAGCGGCGGGTCGATCAGGCGGACGACGACCGGCAGGCCGTCCATCGCCCGGAAGATCCCCTCGAAGTCGCCCTGCTGGAGGACCTCGAGCTTGCCCATCGCCGCATCGAACCGGACGACCGCCGCGGCGTCCTCGGCGCCGAGCGTCTCACCGGCCGCCCGGCGCGCCTTGGCGCGGGTGGCGACGTTGGCGACGAGGATCGCATCGCGGACGATGTCCAGCCGCTCCCCCTCGCGGAACATGTGCTCGGTCCGGCACAACCCGATGCCCTGGGCGCCGTAGCTCCGGGCCAGGGCCGCCTCCTCGGGCTTATCGGCGTTCGTCCAGACGCCCATCCGGCGGACCTCGTCGGCGTAACCGAGGATCGTCTGGAGCTCGGGCTGGTCCTCGAATCTCGCGCTCACCGTCGGCAGCGCGCCGGCGTAGACCTCACCGGTCGAACCGTCGACGCTGATCCAGTCGCCCTCGG
The DNA here is from genome assembly GCA_017881905.1 of Chloroflexota bacterium. Lineage (GTDB taxonomy): Bacteria > Chloroflexota > Limnocylindria > Limnocylindrales > CSP1-4 > Chersky-267. The sequence goes on along the minus strand of JADGQI010000116.1, from coordinate 12,785 downwards.
CGAAGCCCGCACCCGTCTCGGTGCTCCGGGCCGACTTCGTGGCGTAGTCGACGACGAGCTCCGCACACCCGGCCACGCACGGCTTGCCGATCTGTCGGGCGACGACCGCGGCATGCGACGTCGCGCCACCCCGGGCCGTCAGGATGCCCTGGGCGACGGCCATCCCATGGAAGTCGTCGGGTGACGTCTCGACCCGGACCAGGACGACCTTCTCGCCGCGTCCCACCCAGGCGACCGCGTCGTCGGCCGAGAAGACGGCCCGACCGACCGCCGCGCCCGGCGACGCGTTGAGGCCCTTCGCCACCCGGGTCGCGGCCGTCAATGCCGCCGGGTCGTATTGGTCGCGAAGGAGCTGGTCGACGTGGGCGGGCTCGATCCGGGCGAGCGCCTCCTCCTTCGTGATGATGCCCTCGGCGACCATGTCCGTGGCGATCTTCACGGCGGCCGCGGCGGTCCGCTTGGCGCTCCGGGTCTGGAGCATGTAGAGCCGACCGCGCTCGATGGTGAACTCGAGGTCCTGGACGTCGCGGTAGTGCGTCTCGAGGCGCTGGGCGATGCGCTGGAACTCGTCGTAGGCGCTCGGCAGATCCAACGCCAGGTGGCTGATCTTCTGTGGCGTCCGGATCCCGGCGACCACGTCCTCGCCCTGGGCGTTGGTCAGGTATTCGCCGTACAGGACCTTCTCGCCGGTGTTCGGGTCGCGGGTGAAGGCGACCCCGGTCCCGGAGTCGTCGCCCATGTTGCCGAAGACCATCGTCACGACGTTGACGGCGGTCCCGAGGTCGTGCGCGATCTTCTGGTTGTCCCGGTAGTCGCGGGCACGCTTGCCGAACCAGCTGGCGAACACGGCCTTGATGGCCAGGTCGAGCTGGTCGTACGGGTCCGACGGGAACTCGCGTCCGGTGTCCTCGCGGACGATCGCCTTGTACACCTCGGCGACGTCCCGCAACGCGGCGGCGTCGAGGTCCGTATCCTGGGCCGCGCCGCGGGCGTGCTTGGCCGCGTCGAGGGCATGGTCGAAGCGCTCGCCGTCGACGCCCATCACGATCCGGCCGAACATCTGGATGAACCGACGGTAGGCGTCCCAGCCGAAGCGCTCGTTGCCGGTCAGCGCCACGAGCCCGTTCAACGTCTGCTCGTTGAGGCCGAGGTTGAGGACCGTGTCCATCATCCCCGGCATCGAGAACTTGGCACCGGAACGAACGCTCACCAGGAGCGGGCTTGCGACGTCGCCGAAGCCCTTGCCGGTCTCCCGCTCGACCTCCCGGACCGCCTCCAGGACGTCTTCCCAGAGCCCGGCCGGGAGCTGCTCGCCTGCGGCGAAGTAGTCGTTGCAGGCTTCGGTCGTGATCGTGAACCCGGCCGGGACGGGCAATCCGGCGATCGTCATCTCGGCCAGCCCGGCGCCCTTGCCGCCGAGGAGGTCGCGCATCGAGGCGTCACCCTCCGCACGCCCGCCGCCCCAGGCGTAGATGTAGCGCTTCGCTGCCTGGTGGGTGCGGTCGCCGGCGGTGGACGTCGAGGTGGCCATGGACGGGGATCCTCCGGACGGGACGGCGGCCGACGGTCGGGCCGCGGGTGGTCTTCGTTGCGCGCTGATTGTACTGTCGCCGGGCCGCTGACTCGCGCTGCGCCTCGGCCGCGGTGGGCCGGGCGCCGGTCGGGCCGGGTACCATCCGGTTGGACGAACCCGCGATCCGGACGGAGACCGATCGGCATGACCCTTCCCGACGACGACCGCGTCATCGACCCCGACGCGCCGCAGTACAACGCGACGCTGGTCCGGCGGGTCGATCACACCGAGGATCTCGCCACCTTCTGGGTCCGCTATGACGACGAGCCGGTCCCGTTCGAGCCCGGCCAGTACATGACGACCGGGGTGTTCGCCGACGGGAAGCTGTGGCAGCGTCCCTATTCGGTCGCGTCACCGCCGCGGGAGTCGCGCGACGGCGGCTACGAGTTCTACGTCCGGCTCGTCCCGATCATCCGGTTCACGACACTGCTGTGGCGGCTGCCGCTGGGCCACCGGATGCGGATGATCGGACCGAAGGGCAAATTCCTGCTCGAGCCGGACGACCGCCGGACCCACCTGTTCATCTCGACCGGGACCGGGATCGCCCCGTTCATGTCGATGATGCGCGAGACCCTGGCCGAGGGTCGGCCACGCAAGACGGTCATCCTGCACGGCTGCTCGTACGTCGACGAGCTGGGCTACCGGGCCGAGCTCGAGGCATGGGTGCGCGACGGGACCTACCCGGTCACCTACGTCCCCACGATCAGCCGACCGGACGACCCCCGCAACGCCGGCTGGGCCGGGCGCCACGGGCGGGCGGAGCACGTGGTGCGCGAGGTTTGCCGGGACCTCCGGCTGCGGCCCGACCGGACCGTCGTCTACATCTGCGGCAACCCCGACATGATCCTCAACGCCGAGGCGGTGCTGATGGACGGCGGCTTCCCAGAGTTCCACGTCAAGAAGGAGCTCTACTGGCCGAAGGGCAAGGTCGTGCCGGCGGTGACCGGCTGAGCGTGTGACCTTCGGCCCACGCCTATGGGCCACCTGACGGTAGGGCCGGCCTCGGCCGGGCGCCTACGATCGAGTCGCGGCCGAACCCGGCCGACACGGAACCATGGGCAGGCGGATGCATCCGATCGTCGCACGCGACCAACTCTCCCCGAACGTCACCCGGCTCGTCGTCGAGGCGCCCCGGATCGCCGAGATCCGCCGGCCCGGGCAGTTCGTCATCGTCCGGCTGGGCGAGGGTGCCGAGCGGATCCCGCTGACGATCGCCGACGCCGACCCGGCCGCGGGGACGATCAGCCTGATCATCCAGTCGGTCGGCGCGAGCACGATGGACCTGGTCGCCCTCCAGCCGGGTGATGCGATCCGCGATGTCGCCGGACCCCTCGGGCGGCCGACCGATCTCATCGACCAGGGACGGGCCGTGTGCGTCGGCGGCGGTGTGGGCACGGCGGTCGTCTACCCGATCGCCGAGGAGCTCCATCGGCGCGGCGTGTCGGTCACCTCCGTCATCGGCGGCCGCTCGCGCGAGTGGGTGATCCTCGAGGACGAGCTGCGAACGGCCGGCGAGGTGGTCGTGTGCACGGATGACGGGAGCTACGGCCGCCATGGGTTCGTCACCGAAGCGCTCCGGGACCTGTGCGACGCCGGCCCGATCGACGAGGTCTTCGCCGTCGGCCCGGTGCCGATGATGCGAGCCGTGGCCGAGCTGACCCGCCCGTACGGGATCAGGACCACCGCTTCGCTCAACGCGATCATGGTCGACGGGACGGGGATGTGCGGCGGGTGCCGCGTGTCGATCGACGGCCAGAGCCGGTACGCCTGCGTCGACGGACCCGAGTTCGACGCCCACGCGGTCGACTTCGCGAGCCTGGCGGACCGGCTGACCACCTATCGATCGTTCGAGCAGGAGGCGCTCGCCCGGCACGAGGCATGCCTGATCCCGGCCCTGGCCGACCGGCTCGGCGACCCTCCGCCCACGACGGGTCCGGTCGCCGGGAGCGCCGCCCGATGACCGAGGAGCGACCGCCGACGGACGAGGACCGGCCGGCGCTGACCCAGAAGGAACGGATGGCCATCGACCGCGTCGCGATGCCCGAGCAGGACGCGGCGATCCGGGCGGTCAACTTCCGCGAGGTCAACCTGGGGCTTACCCGCCAGATCGCGATGCTCGAAGCCGAGCGCTGCCTCCAGTGCCCGAAGCCGTACTGCATCGGCGGATGCCCGGTCAGCGTCAACATCCCGCGCTTCCTCAAGCTGCTCCGCGAAGGCGACCTGCCGGCCGCTGCGGACTCGCTCCTCGACGACAACGCCCTCCCCTGCGTGACCGGGCGCGTCTGCCCCCAGGAGAGCCAGTGCGAGGGCGTCTGCCTCCGGGCGAAGAAAGGCAACGCGGTCGCCATCGGCCACCTCGAGCGGTTCGTGGCCGACTGGGCGCAGGCGCATCCCGACGAGCTGATCCACCTCAAGCCGAAGCCGACCGGTCGGACGATCGCCATCGTGGGCTCGGGCCCGGCGGGTCTGACGGCCGCCGGCGAGCTGGTCAAGCTCGGCCACGCGGTGACGATCTTCGAGGCGTTCCACGCCGCGGGCGGCGTCCTCGTCTACGGCATCCCCGAGTTCCGCCTGCCGAAGGACATCGTCCAGGCCGAGGTGGACCGGCTGGTCGCCGACGGGGTCCGGATCGAGCCCAACTCGATCATCGGCAAGACCTACACGCTGCCCGAGCTGCGGACCCGCTTCGACGCGGTCTTCCTGGCGGTCGGCGCGGGACTGCCGGTCTTCATGGACGTCCCGGGTGAGAACCTCAAGGGCGTCTACTCCGCCAACGAGTACCTGACCCGGGTCAACCTGATGGGCGCCTGGAACCCGGGCTCGGAGACGCCCGTGCTGCACGGCCAGCGGGTCGCGGTGGTCGGTGGCGGCAACGTCGCGATGGACTCGGTCCGAACAGCCCGCCGGCTGGGCGCTGACGAGGCGATGATCGTCTACCGGCGCGGACGCGACGAACTACCGGCCCGGGCGGAGGAGGTCCACCACGCCGAGCAGGAGGGCATCCGGTTCGATCTCCAGGTCGCTCCGGTCGAGGTCCTCGGCGACGAGAAGGGCTGGGTCCGCGCCCTCCGCTGCATCCGGATGGAGCCAGGCGAGCCGGATGCGTCCGGACGGGCACGTCCCGTCCCGATCCCCGGCTCCGAGTTCGAGATCCCGTGCGAGATGGTCGTGGTCGCCATCGGGACGCGGTCGAACCCGCTGCTGACCGCGACGGCGCCGGACCTCAGGGTCAGCGATCGCGGCTACATCGAGATCGACGAGACCGGCATGACCAGCATCGACGGGGTGTTCGCCGGCGGCGACATCGTCCGCGGCGCCGCGACGGTCATCCTGGCGATGGGCGACGGGAAGCGCGCCGCGGCGGCCATCGACCGGTATCTCGGCGGCGAAGCACCCGCGGCAGCGGACGTGACCGTCGAGGCCGCCTCCGAACCCGCCTGACCGCGAGGGTTCAGCGCCGGACCGCGAACGCCCAGTGCGTCGCGAACAGGTGGTTGCCGGACCCGTCCCGGATCGCCGTCGAGAGGTAGACCGCGTACCGTCGGCCCGGGAGCATCCACAAGGTCGGATCGATCGTCGCGCTCATCGTCTCCTGGTCGTAGGTGACCCGGACCTTGACCCACCGTCCGGTCGACAGGTTCTTCAGCCGGAGCGTCGTCGCCGACACGCCGATGACCGGCTCGGAGAAGACGATCCGCGGTGACGCCTTGCGCGACACGCGCGACGCGCCCGGCCCGGGGACCCGCGACTGGATCCTCGGCCGGACGTGGTCGACGATCGTGACCGACTCGCTGACCGTGTCACCGAACTCGCCGTTCTCATCGAAGGCGAGCGCTTCCCAGCGGTAGCAGAACCCGGGACGGAGCCCGGTATCCACGATCGGGCTGTCGAACGGGAGGATCACGTAGTCGAAGATGTCGTCGAGCGGGTCGGGGCACTGACCGCCGTGCTGGAGTACCCACTCCAGGCGGACCAGCTCGCCGTCGACGATAGCGTGGCTGGCCGTCCAGGCGACGGTGAATTCGGGCGACAGCTGGTGGATCGGGACGAGCGGCGAGGTGAACGCCACGTCGAGCGGTCCGGCCGGGCCCGGCACCGGGTCGAAGTCCGGCAACGGCGATGGGACCGCGGCATCCAGAGCCCCGACGGCATCGACCTCCCCGGAGCCGAAATGGTCGTCGCGCCCGTGATCGCCGAGGTCGGTGGCGCCGGCCCGCAGCACGCCCTCGAGCTCGGCCACGTCGAGGGATGGCCGCGCCGCCCAGACGAGCGCCGCGACGCCCGCCACGTGCGGTGACGCCATGCTCGTCCCGCTGAACCGGGCGTAGCCCGACGGGTCGTCGGCGTCGAGGACGGTCGACAGGGTGTCGACGCCCGGGGCGGACAGATCGACCGCCCGGTTGAAGGTCGAGAAGGCGGCGGCCGCATCCTCCCCGTCGACGGCGCCGACCGAGACCACCCCGGCCAGGCCGGCCGGGTAGTACATGTACCGGTTGCCGCTGTTGCCGGCGGCCGCCACGACGAGCATGCCGGCGGCGCGGGCGGCGCTGAAGGTGGGCTGGAACAGCGCGATCTCGTCGCTGGTGAGGAGCCCGCCGAGCGACAGGTTGACGATGTCGGCGTGGTGGGTCCGCGCCCAGTCGACCGCATCGAGGACGTCGGAGAAGAAGCCCGAGCCCTGTCCGTCGAGGACCTTGATCGGCATCAGCGAGCTGCGCGGTGCGATCCCGGCGATCCCGACGCCGTTGTCCGTCCGCGCGAAGATCGTCCCGGCCACGTGGGTCCCATGTCCGACCACGTCGGTCACATCGGTGTTGTTGAACGTCTCGTTGCGCGGCGCGACGACGGTCACGCCGGCGAGGTCCGGGTGAGCCAGGTCCACGCCGCTGTCGATCACGGCCACGACGACGCTCGGGTCGCCGGTCGTCGTGGGCCACGCCTCGGGGACACGGATCTGCTCGAGATCGCCCTGCTGGCCGTAGAGCGTGTCGGAGGGTGGGCCGTCCGCCGGCCAGTCGAAGGCGTGGACGACGGCGTCGGGCACGACGCCGAGGACGCGAGGATCGGCGCGGAGCTCGGCCGCCACCTGGCCGGCGCGACCCGGGCCGGCCACGACGACGCTGCGCTGCTCGACCGCCGACGTCCTAAGCGACCGCACTCCGCCGAGCTGGAGGCTGCTCGGAGCGGCGCCGCGCCACACGACGACGAGCCGTCCAGCGGGCGCCGCCGCATCGGATGCGAGGATCGGCGGCCCAGCCGCGGCGACGGGAAGGGTCACCACGAGGACGAACAGCGCGGCGAATGCGACGGTCGCCAGGCGGCGAGAGCGTGACGACATCGGGACGGCTCCTTCGGCCTCGACGAGGCTCCTCCGGACGGTACCGCCGTTGACCCGCGCGTGCAAACCGGGCACCGGTCGCGGCGCCCGCGCGGGTCAGGTGACCGGCACGATCGACACGCTCGAGCCGTCGACGACGACGAGCTGGGCGTGCCCGTCGATCTCGACCTCGACCGTGTAGCCGTCGGCCCGCAGCGAGGTCGACAGGACGCGTACCGTGTCGCCGGCGTCGCGGACCGGCACGATGAGCGTGAGGTACCGCGCCGCGCGTCCGTGGAGGCGTGCCTCGACCGTCGGCGATCGGCGCTTCTGGTTGTACTTGTATGTCCGCCACCCCTGGATCGGGTGGGTCGCGCCCGTCACGACGGTGGTCCGCGGCCGTGCCCCGAGCTGGACGATGACCACGTCGCCACCCGCTGAGTGCGTCCGAACGGTCCGTCCGACGACGGTCGGGCGGGATGACGGCGCGAGGTGCCACAGCTGCGTGAAGGTCCGCGGTCGGGCCGATGCCAGCCGGTCGTCGACGAGGAGGAACCCGCCCGACTTCGAGAACACGACGGTCCGACGGTCGCGGACGCCGGCGTACCCCTGGACGGTCACCCCGATCGCAAGCGCATCGAGCGTCTCCGCCCGGAACCGGAGCGGCGTGGTCGACCCCACCCGGTAGGGCGAACCCGAGACGGTGACCACGTTCTGGGCGGATCGACCGATGAAGTACGACCGATAGGGCCCGGGGTTGTAGCTGTACGTCCCGCTGCCGACGATCAGCCGCGAGCCGAGGCCGTAGACCGTCAGCGAGCCGCCGTCGGCGTGCCCGTGGAACGCTCGCCCACGCCCGTAGCGGACGGCGAAGGCGGTCTCGTCGGCGAACGGCCGGGTGTCCCCCCAACCGGATCGCCCGAATGCGTACCCGGCCATGTAGCTCGCGAACGTCCCGAGCGGCCGCGGGCCCGACGTCCCGCCGGTCGCGGCAAACTCGGCGACGGTCCCGCGGATCGGCGTGGCGTGGCCGGCATGCGTGTCGCCGATCAGCTCGTACTCACCGTTCGGCAGGGTGGCCCAGCCGAGGAATGTCGGCATCTTGTCGACCCTCGCGAACGCGGCCGGGACGCTCCGGCCGCAGGCGCGGAGGCGGTTCTCGGCCGCCGTGTAGCGCAGGTAGTCGTAGTACTCGTAGCCGATCGACTGCTCGTTCGAGACCCCCTGCGGATCGATGCTCTCGACGACCAGGACGCCGATCCGTCGAGCTGCCACGCCCATCCAGTCGACGCGCCCGAGGACGCAGCCCACGTCGAGCAGGCCGATCGACTGGTTGAGCGCGTGGTTGCCGTGCCGGACGAAGAACCCGGGGCTGGCCAGGACCGCACCGTGGAGGAGGAGCGCCGAGCGCAGCCAGGCCGACATCGGGACGATGTCGGCCGTGCACGCAAGGACCATCGCCCGCCAGGCCGTGGCGTGGTCGTCCCACGAGAAGCGCGACCGCGGGGCCGAGCGCGGGTTGTCGTGAAGCCAGTCGCGGAGCAGGTAGACCGCCCGAGCGAGATAGCGCGCGTTCCCGGTCCGGGCCCACGCCGTCTCGAGCTTCAGGACGAACCGGAGCGACTGGTAGTCGAACAGCCAGTTGTCGTCGTGGAACGGGTTCTCGCGCCACGTCGGGTTCGCCGGCAGGCGGACGGTCGCCTCCGACCCGAGCGTGTAGCGGTTACGCATCAGCCGATCCGCGGCGGCGATGACGTCGCCCTTCGCCGCGCACCCTGCCCGGAGGGTCGTCCCGGCCGCGGTGGTCGGCCCACGAACCGGGTCGGCGGGCCGTGCGACGACGAGGGGTCCGGACGACGCGGCCGTAGATCCGGGCCCGAACGTCGCGAGGCATACCACGGTGGCGATGAGCACACGCGTGAGCCGACCAGCCATCATGCCGACCACGTCTCGTCTTGACGCCTGCGCGGAGCCACCAGGCCCCTGGACGAGGGACGCTACACCGGCCGCGTCATCGTGGCGAGGGCCCCGGTGCCGGGACGCACCACACTCAGGGTCGGGCCGCCGCCAGCCGCCCCAGGATGACCGCCTTGACCTGATCCATCGAGACCCGCTCCTGCGTCATCGTGTCCCGGTCGCGGATCGTCACGGCCCCATCCTCGAGCGTGTCGACGTCGACGGTCACGCACCACGGGGTGCCGATCTCGTCCTGGCGCCGGTAGAGCTTGCCGATCGCCGCGGTGTCGTCGTAGACGGCCATGATGTCGCGCTTGAGGTCGGCCTTGATCCGGTGGCACAGCTCGACGATCTCGGGTCGCTTCTTGAGCAGCGGCAGGACGGCCACCTTGTACGGGGCGAGCTCGGGGTGGAGAGCCAGCGAGACACGCGTCTCCCCCTTGACCTCCTCCTCGCGATAGCTATCGATCAGGAACGTGAACGCCGCGCGGTCGGCTCCGGCGGCCGTCTCGACGATCCAGGGGATGAACTTCTCCTCGGTCGTCGGGTCGAAGTACTCGAGGTTCTCGCCGGAGGCCTCCGCGTGGCGGGACAGGTCGAAGTTCCCGCGGTTGTGGACTCCCTCGAGCTCCTTCCAGCCGAACGGGAAGCGATATTCGACGTCGATCGCCTTCTTGGCGTAGTGAGCCAGCTCGTCGGGCGCATGCTCGCGCAGGCGAAGCCTGGTCGGCTCCACGCCGTAGGCCTCGTACCAGGCCCGACGTCGTGGGAGCCAGTCCTCGAACGCCGCCGCGGCCGCCTCGTCCGGGCGGACGAAGTACTGCATCTCCATCTGCTCGAACTCGCGCATCCGGAACACGAAGTTGCCCGGGCTGATCTCGTTCCGGAAGCTCTTCCCGATCTGGGCGATGCCGAACGGGATCTTCTTGCGGCTCGACTGCTGGACGTTCTTGAAGTTGACGTAGCTGCCCTGGGCCGTCTCCGGTCGGAAATAGACGATCGACGCCTCCTCCTGGACCGGACCCATGTAGGTCTGGAACATGAGGTTGAACTGGCGCGGCGCGGACAGCGGGCCGGCGTCGTTCGGACACACCAGCCCGAGGCGGGCGACGACGCCGGGGTCGCGCAGGTCGGTCGCCGAGAGATCCTCGGCTCCCGGCAGCTCATCGAGCCGGTAGCGCCGGTGGCAGGTCGCGCACTCGACCAACGGGTCGCTGAAGGATCCGACGTGACCCGAGGTCACCCAGACCTGCGGGTGCATCAGGATCCCGGCGTCGAGACCCACGATGTCATCGCGCTCCTGGACCATCGCCCGCCACCAGGCGCGCTTGACGTTGTTCTTGAGCTCGACGCCCAGCGGTCCGTAGTCCCACACGGCATTGATCCCGCCATAGATCTCGGACGACGGGAAGATGAACCCGCGACGCTTGCTCAACGAGACGATCGTGTCGAGCTCGGACACGGCGGGCGCGACGAGATCGGGCGAGGCGGTCAGGGGTTCGGACACGACGGGCACGCTCCACGTGGGCGACCGGCCGTGGCAGGGACGGTCGCGAGGGACGACGTTGACGGCTCGATGCTAGCAGACGTCGCCGGGCGGTCGGTCCGCGGGCAGGGCCGCCCTCAGGAGGCGGATGGCGTTGCCGCCCATGATCGCCCCGACCTGCGCCTCGTCGAAGCCCTCGGCAAGAAGCACATCGGTCACCTGGACCATGCCGGTGGCATCGAACGGGATCGGGACCGCGCCGTCGAAGTCCGAGCCGAGCGCGACGTGGTCGATGCCGACCAGTTCCACGGCCGCCCGGACGGTCCGCGCGATCGACGCCGGATCGGTGCCGCCGGTGGCCGTCGGCCAGAACCCGATCCCGACGAGACCGCCGGTGGCCGCGATCCCGCGGACCTGGGCGTCAGCGAGATTGCGGACCGAGTCGAAGCTCGCCCGCAGTCCGGTGTGCGAGGCGACGACCGGTCGGGTCGCGATCGCCAGGATGTCGTCGATCGTGCGAGTCGAGGCGTGAGCGACGTCGACGATCATCGAGCGGGCTTCCATCCGGGCCACCATCTCGCGCCCGGCCGGGGTCAGACCCCCCTTGTCGATGCCGTGGGCGGAGCCACCGAAGGCGTTGTCGAAGAAGTGGGTGGGCGACATCATCCGGAAGCCGGCGTCCGCCAGCACCTCGACGTTGGCCGGATCGCCGTCGAGCGCGTGGGCGCCCTCGATCGCCAGGAATGCCGCCGTGATGGCCCGATCGCGCTCGCGCCGGGCGAGATACGCGCCGAGGTCGGCTCTGCTCGCGATCAGGGTCAGCCGCCCCTCGGACCGCTCCGCCATGTCGCGGGCACGGGCGGCGTGGTAGAGCGCCCGGGCCAGCAGGCTGTGCCAGGTCGATGGCGGCCAGCGCTGGGCGAGCGCTAGCAGCGTCACGTCGTCGCGGAGGTCGTCGTTCCGGTCGAGGTTCGCTCGGCGCGGGACCTTCGTGCTGACGGCCAGGGCCTCGAGCGCGATCCCACCCTCGATGAGCCTGGGCACGTCCACATGGCTGTGCCCGGCCCGGTCGAGCAGATCCCGGCCCCAGAGGAGCGAGTCGGCGTGGAGGTCGACGACGACGAGCCGGCGATGGAGCTCGATCGCGCGGTCCGACGCCGGGTACGGTCCCGGGCGTGCGACCGGGTTCTTCCAGCGTGCGACCCGACCCATGAGCGCATCGAGCGCCGTCAGTCCGAGATGGACCGTCGCGAGCACCGCCACCAGGGCCACGATCACGGTGACGATCGGTCGGCGCGACGGTCGACCGGTCATCCACGACGACCAGTCACGCGCCGGAAAAACGGAGATCGGCCGGGGGTGTGACCCCGGCCGATCGTCCATCCGTGTTCGGGATCAGCGGCGGCGGCGGCGGCCGCGCGCCAGCTTCGGCTTCTCGAGCAGCACCATGGCCCCACCGAGGACCAGGCCGAGTCCGAGGAAGACCAGGCCGAGCGAAGTGGTCGGCGGATCGCCGGCACCGAGCGTCGACGTCGGCGGGAGGGTCACCCGAGGCTTGCTGGTCACGTCCAGGACGCTGCCGCCATCCGGCTGCGATGCGGAGACCGAGGCCTCGACGGAGGCCTCGACCGAAGCGGTCGGGGTCGGCGTCGGCTTGGCGCACTCGATCACGAGCGGGTCGGATCGCCCGATGTTATCGAGCTCGTCATACCCCTCGGCCCGGTCGGCCACGCGGAGCGCGTGGGCGCGGATCGTGTAGGTTCCCGGATCGAGCTTCCCGGATCCTTCATAGCCGTTGGCCTGGCCGTCGGACGGGTCCACCCAGGAGAAGTCGGGCGGCGTCCCGTTGTTCCCGCTCAGGCCGCTGAAGAGCTTGCCCGAGCCGTCGATCCGGATGTACGCCTCTTCGGGATCGCTCGTGTTGAGCGTCGTCCCGTCGACGGTCAGGACGAGTGCGAACAGCGTGCTGCTGCTGCAGTCGTAGCGCAGGTAGAGGTTCGCCCGGACCGGATTCTTGGCGTAGCCGTCGTCGGTCATCCCGGCGAACTTGTCGCTACCCAGGTTCCAGTCCCCGGTGGCTCCGTCAACGACAGCGGTCCCGTACGTCGGGGACGGTGGGTTCGCGGCTCCGACCCCGACGGGCGAGAGCACCGACAGGGCAAGTAGAGCAGCGGCCGCTGCCCAACCGATCGGACGGACCATCCGTCCCCCCCTGCCCTGAACGAACCGATGACGGACACTCGTCCGCATGGCCTGTTCCTCCTTGGGCCGAGCACCGGCCCGATGATGTCCGTGCTCCGGCATTCGCCGGATCCGGTCGATGATCGTTGAATCATGGCCTAATCGGCGGCAATAGTCCAGTACGAACGTTCTATCGCGCTTGGACCGGACCGCACCGGTCCACTCTGGACGGCCCTCGTGATCACCTTCGGACTCGGTGTCTCCGGGCAACG
>JADGQI010000115.1 GCA_017881905.1 Chloroflexota bacterium | reverse complement strand
GCACGGTGGACCGACCGTGAGCGTCGACGCACCCGACCTGGGCCTCCTCGTGGGCTTCGACGGTGACCGGGTCGTGACCTACGGCGCCTGTCGGGGCCTCCCCTGCCCGATCGTCGCCATGGACATCCGGACCGGGGACCGTCGCGTTCTCGCGCCCGCCGCCGGACCGGCGGTCGTCGTGCTGACGCCGGATGGTCAGCGGCTCGTCCACGAAGTAGCGCTTGCGTCGGGCCGCGGCCTGCGGTCTGTCGCCATGGACACCGGTCGGGCTCTCGATCTCGGCGCCATCCCGGACGGGTTCCGGCTCCATGCGTCGATCGCCACGAACGATGCCGCGACTCGTCTGCCGGACGGCTGGGTCCTGCTCGCCCCCGATGGCCGGCTCCCCGCCGACGGCCGAACCAACCAGCTCCGACTCCGCCGCGTCCTGGACGGCCTGACCGTCCCAATCGATGAGGCGATGCGATGACCTCCCGACGATGGCTCCTTTCCCACCCCGCGGCACATCGGATCGCGCTGGCGATGCTGTTGCTACTCAGCCCCGTCGCGGCCGTTGCGACCGCGCACGGGCCGGATCCCTCCCTCAGTTCGGGGCCGTTCGGCCAGAACCAGGACCTGACGTTCCGCTGGCGCTCGGGGTCCGAACCCACGAGCGCGATCAAGACCGCGATCCAGGCCGCCGCTACCGACGCCAACGCCAGCCGCGCTTCCCGGGCAGCGACGTTCACGTACAGCGCAGCGGGCGCGAACCCGATCGGCTACGGCAGCGGCGCCACGTGCGGCGTCAACGGGCTCGCGTGCTTCACCCGCGACGTCCCGAACGGCTTCACGATCTGGCTGCGCGAGCAGAGCCATGTGTTCGATTGGGGAACGCTCAAGTGGTGCCAGTCCTACACATCGGCGCCGAACGGGTGCTATGACGCGGAGACGATCACCCTCGACGAGCTCGGGCACGTCGAAGGCCTCGACCATCACGTCGACTACGCGAGCGACTCCGACTATGAGGACGCCGTCGTCCAGACGTACTCGAGGACCAAGCCCTCGACCGGCTGGAACCAGCACGCGTTCGGCCGCTGCGACGTGGCGACGCTGCAGCTCCAGTACGACATGTCCTCGTGGACGTCGAGGTACTCGGCGTGTCTCGACCTGTCGACCGTCCTGACCCTCAGCGCTTCGCCCGGCGGGGTCCCTGTCGGGGGCACGACCACGCTGACCGCGGCGCTGACCGTGGTCGACTACGACACGTACCTCCGTCTCGGTGGCAACCCGGTCGCCGGGCGGGTCGTGACGCTCCAGCGCCGCGCTCCCGGAGCGACCACCTGGACCAGCGTCGGGACGATGAACGCAGGTTCGACCGCGGGCACCTACGTCTTCGTCCAGACCTTGACCTCCGATGCCGAGTTCCGGGCGGTCTTCGCCACGCCGGCCACGGAAGGGATCAACGGCGATACGTCGCCGATCGTCGGGGTCTTCACCAGCACCTGCGCCGCCGCCGCACGGACGCCGGGACGCGGGTCGCAATGTCTCTGAGCAGGAAGGGAGTGCCGTCGATGTCGCGAATGAGCCGTCATCGAGGCCGACGACGGTCGGTCCATCGGGTGATCCCGGGCTTGCTCGCGGTCTCTGTCGTCGCGATCGCGTGCAGCACCGTCGGACCCAGCACGCCGGCCACGACCGGGCCGACGGCCGCGCCGACTGGCACCGCCGGGCCGACACCGCCGGCATCGACCTCTGCGACGGCCGGCGCCTCGAGCGGGGCGCCGGCCACTGCCGGACCGGCCGCCCAACCCCCGGCTGCCTCTCTCGCGGTCGAGGGCGGCGACGCCGTCACGGGCCAGCTCGGCTCGTACACGTGGAACGGCGCCGGGTCGGACAGCCCCTGGCTGCCCGGTGCCCCGATCATGGTCGGACAGGGTGAGCGACTCGGCGTCGCGCTGGACGGTGGCGTGGTCGTGCCTGCCTGGACGGCCCGCCGGGTCGTCGCCGGGACGACCGACGGCTCGGGGGCGGTCGGGCTGGGTGAGGGTGAGGGTCCCGTGACGTTCCCCGCCCCGCCGGCGGGCGCATGGTCGGTCCAGGTCACCGTGCGGTTCGCCGGCGATCTCGGGTCTGCGACGTATTACTGGCAAGTCACCGTGCGGTGACGGACGGCATCGGCGTGGCACACTGCGCACGCCGATGCCTACCCCGATCCGGTCACGTCGCCAGCCGATCCATGGGCGTCGCGCCGTCGGCGCGGCGCTCCTCATCGCCTGTTCCGGCGCCCTGGCGGCCTGCGGCACCGCCCAGCCATCGTCGGAGGTGGCACCCGACGGCCTCATCGCCCTCGTCGGGACCGCCGGCAAGACAACGATCAAGCGGTGGGACGCGACCGGTGGCGACCCGATCGCGGTCACGGCGCCCAAAGGTGGCGCGACCTGGATCTCGACCGGCCGGTCAGACGTGCTGGCCGCGACCCTGGCGGACGGCACGAGCGCGACGAGCGACCCGATCCGCCCCGGCACGACCCTGGCGTGGCGCATCGTCAAGCCGCTCGGCGGCACCGGGGTCGCCGTGAAAGGCCCCGACTACTTCGCGACCTGGGACCCCGATGGCGGCCTGTACGCGGTCCTGGCCGGCGACCTCCCGTCGGGAGGCGCGATCCGCGTCGTCCTGATCGACCCGACGGTCGGGACCGCGTTCGAGATCCCGATCGACCGATCGGTGGTGGCAGCGCCACCGGCCTGGATCGACGCCGACCGGCTGGCGGTCGTGACCGGCGATGCGGCGGCTCCGGTGACGACGATCGTGGACACGAGGACCGGCGCGACATCGGACGGACCCTCCGGTGCCCGCCTCCTTGCGACGTCGGGGAACGGGCGCCGGGTGGCGACGATGGACGGCCAGGGTGCGCCGGTCGTCATCCGCGACACCGCGGCGTGGCTCGGCGGCGACGGGTCATCGGTGGGTTCCGTCGCGCCGCCCGATGGCTCGACCACGGCCATCGCGTTCGCACTCGACGCGACAGGGCAGCGCCTCGTCGTCGCGTGGCAGGCGCACGACGGGACCGTCACGTTGGCCGTCCATGACGGCCGGTCGGATTGGCGTCGCGTCGCGAAGCCGGTGATCGGCGCTGCCGACGGGGCCGTGGTGGCCTGGCAGCGCTAGGGTTCAGGCGGAGACGCGCTCTGCGGCGGCGAAGATCGAGACCTGTGCGTCCTCCGGCAGCATCACGCCGAAGACCTTCTGGAGGGTGAGAAGGTGGACGCACGACCCCCAACTCTCGAAGTAGTGGCAGGTGCATCGCCACTGACCGCCGTCGAGCCCGATGTGGTGGGTGTCGTTATCGCCACGG
>JADGQI010000114.1 GCA_017881905.1 Chloroflexota bacterium | reverse complement strand
GTTCGATCGATGTCGCGGAGGACGTCCGGTACGAGCCCGAAGAGACGCGATCAGGAACCTCCTTCCATCGTGCTGCCCCGACGTCGCCTACCCGGACCTTGTGCTCGCGATCCCAGACATGATGAGGCGGCCGAGGACGCTTCCTGACCGTCCCGGACCATCTCAGCATGCGGGCGTTCGCCGGCGTCCATAATGGACCCGTTGCTGCCCGATCACGCACGAATCTGGCCCGGCCGCCCGCGCACGGTCCGTCGGCCAACTCGAACACCCTTGCCCGCACCGTCGTCCGGGTTCAAATCCCGGCTTCGGCACCACCAGACCCGATGAGGGCCGGACGGCCTGCGAACGCGGAGCGGATGCCATGCTTGGAGAACACCTCGTCTTCCCGATCCTGTTGTCGAAGGATCTGGCGGTGAGCCGCGCGTTCTACCACGACACGCTCGGTCTCGACATCCTCCGGGAAGACGAGGAGCGGATCATCTTCCGCTGCGGTCTCGGATCGCAGCTGTCGGTCACGCTGAGCACGACCGGGACCTCGGACATGCAGACGCAGCTCGCCTGGCGCGTGCCGGATCTCCGGGCGGAGCTCGCGGACCTGCGGGCGCGCGGGGTCCGCATCGAGTCGTACGACGCCCCCGACCCGAAGACGGACGCCGAGGGGATCGCCGACATGGGGTTCGCCTGGGCGGCCTGGATCATCGACCCGAGCGGGAATGCGCTGGCGATCATCGAGCCCAAGAAGCCGGCGGCGTGAGCGGCATCGCGGACGCGGCGGCGAACCTCGTCCATCGCATCGCGACGGGGATCGGCGATCTGCTGCCGAGTCCGCCGCCGGCCGATCCGCCCCCGCCGGGCGTCGACGGTCGCCACGATGCCGGGGAGGCCGAGGCCCTGACCGCGATCGAGGTCGAGGTGAAGGCCAAGGGCGGCCACGGCGGGACGCGCTGACGGCCGTCAGGGCGGCGTCCCGAGCGATCCGAACAGGTCGCTATAGCGGTCGGTCCAGGCACGAGCGATCGGTGCCACGAGCGGGCGCCAGCCTGGCTTCGACGCGATGGGATCGAGGTCGGCCAGTGACCGGGCGAGGACCACGACATGTGAGGCGTCCGCATCGCTCGCGGGACTCGGCGTCGGGTCGTCGACCCGGGCGAGCCCCGCCAGCCCGAGATCGCGCGCGGCCGCCGCGAGCACGGGCTCGAGCGCGACGAACCGGTTGGAGATGTTGAACGCGAGGACGCCGTCGGGCCCGAGCCGCTCGAAGTACCCCTGGATCGCTTCGCGCGTCAGCAGGTGGACGGGGATGGCGTCGGAGTCGAAGGCATCGACGACGACGAGGTCGAATGCGCCCGGAGCCGCCCCCTCGAGGCCGAGGCGACCGTCTCCGACGACGACGTCGACCCGGGCCCTCGTGTCTACCAGGTAGGTGAACAGGCGAGGATCGCGGGCGATCTCCACGACCGCCGGGTCGATCTCGTAGAACGTCATCGTGTCGCCCGGCCGTCCGAACGCGGCGAGGCCGCCGACGCCGAGACCGATGAGTCCGCTGCGCGATGTCGGGTGGCGGGCGTCGACCATGCCGACGACATCGGCGAGCGGGCTGCCCGGGTGGTAGTAGCCGACCGGGTCGCGTCGCTGGTCGATCGGCGAGTAATGCTGGATGCCCTGGGTGGTCGTTCCCGCCACCAGGGCGTGGCGCCCGCGCGAGTCCTCGACGACGCGCCGTTCCCCGTAGAACGTCCGGGTCGTCTCGATCGCCGGCTGGAGCGCCAGGAGCGACAGGCCGAAGACGGCGCCCATCGACGCGGCGAACACGATCGGCCAACGGGCGAGGCCCAGTAGCAGTCCGAGCACCAGGGCGCCGAGCACCACGCCCGGATCGGCCGCGATCCCCGCCCACGCCAGGCCCAGCACGATCGCCAGCGCGGCGACGCTGTACCGCGCGAGGAACGGCGTCCGCCAGGCAGCGAGGGCGACCGATCGGATCCGGTCCAGCGGTCCGGGACCTCGCTGGTCGCCGGCCGCCGGCGGGCTCGACTCCTCGCCGACCCAGCTCCCGCCCCAGCGGACCGCGAGCGCGACCACCAGGGCGATCTCCCCTTCGAGCGGGATCACCAGGATCAGCGGGGCGACGATCCCCGCGAGGAGCCCGCCGAACGCACCGCCGGCTGCGATCGCGAGGTCGTACTCGGTCAACCGCTCCGGGACGGGTCGCGCGAGCGACAGCCGGCCGTGGCAGACGAGGCCCGCGCAACCGAGGGCGCCGAGGATGACCGAGAAGGTCGCCCAGAGTGGCAGCGCCGCGCCGCCGATGAAGGTGATGACGACCCCGATCGCCAGCGGCGGGAGGGCGACGTCGGCGAGGTGCAGACCGATCGGGCGCCGACCCGCGAACGCCAGGATGAACGTCCCGAGGTAGACGGCGAGCGGGAGGATCCACAGCATCGGGACGGCCGCGACGTCGGTCGATAGGCGCGCGGTGGTTCCGATGACGAGGGCGGCCGGGACCGCGGCGAGCCCGACCCATGCGAGGCGGGTCCTGGCCGACGGTGCCGGGGCATCCGGTGCGTCCGGGACGATCCGATCCGCAGCGATCGTGCCGCCCGCCTGGATCCGACCCATCCGCGCCGTCCGTCGGAGGACGACGCCGACGCCGACGCCGACCAGGGCCGCGAAGGCCACATAGCCGATCGCCCACAGACGGGCCTGCGCATCCAGATCGAGGTTCGGCTCGACGAGGGTCGGGTAGACGAGCAGCGCGACCAGGCTCCCGGCGTTGCTTCCCGCGAAGAGCCTGACGGCGCCCTGCCCGGCGCTCGGCCCGCCGGTCGCGGCGAGCCAGCGCTGGAGGGTCGGGGTCGCCGTCGCCAGGGCGACGAACGGCGCGCCCACCGCGAGGGCGAGCAGCCCGGCCAGCCCGACGACGGGCGTCGCGCCATGCGTCGACGACGCGCCGGCCGGGAGCCCGACCGGCAACGCGAGCAGCGGGACGCACACGATGACGAGCTCGACGACGGCCGCCCGCCGGAGACCGAGCCATCGGATGGCGACATGGGCCAGCGCATAGCCGAGCAGAAGCGCCGCCTGGAAGAACACGAGCGCGGTGGTCCAGACCGCCGCCGCCCCGCCGAACGACGGCAGCAGCAGCTTGCCGATGAGCGGTTCGACGAGGAAGGCGAGCAACGCGGCCAGGGTCGCCGTCGCCGCCGTCAGGAGGACCATCGCGGGCAGTCAACCACACCCGGTGATCGGGTCGTCGGACCCATCGAGCCGACCCCGGGTAGACTCGCGCCGACGCACGACATCGAGGAGACGGATCCGATGACCCTTCGACGCTTCTTCAGCGGGACGCCCAAGCCCGATCCCGAGCCCGAGCTCGTGCCCCGCCCGGTGGCCCCGTCGGAGGAGACCGCCACGGTCCGACGGATCGTGAGCGAGCTGGAGGCGCTCCCACCGGACCGGGCCCGGCACCTGGCCGGGTTCGCCTACATCCTCGGGCGCGCCGCGAACTCCGACGGCGTCACGACCGACGAGGAGACGGCGCTGATGGAGAAGATCGTCGTCGAGCACGGCAAGATCCCCGAGGCGCAGGCCGTCTTGGTCGTGGAGATCGCCAAGCAGCAGGAGCGGCTCCTCGGCGGGACCGAGGATTACCTCGTCACCCGCGAGTGGGTCGAGGGCACGAGCCTCGAGGAGCGGATGGATCTCTTCCGTTGCTGCTTCCTCATCGACGCCGTCGACGGCTCGATCTCCGCCGAGGAGAGCGCGGTCATCAACGAGATCGCCAATGAGCTGCTCCTGGACTCCGCCACGATCGCTTCGGTCCGGGGCGAGTTCACCGACCGCTACGCGGTGGTCCAGGCGATGCGCGCGGAGAACGCCAAGAGCTGATCGCGGATCGGCTCACTCCAGGCTGAGCGACGCCGCGCCGGGTCCGAGCCGTCGGTGGACCTCGGCGAGCAGCTCGGCGTCGTAGGCGACTCCGGAGCGAAGCTCCATCGGGAGCTCGCCGCCGCTCCGACCGGACGGGACGTGGATGACGACGCGGGTCGCGCCAGGATGCGCGCGGAGCAGCTGGCGGAACGCCTCCATCGCGCCTTCGGTCCCGCTGCCACCCGTGAACCGCACGTGGAGGACCTGGTCGGCGCCGGCCTCGACCGGGAGCGTCGGAGCACTCGCGGCCCGCGCGACCTGAGCATTGACCTCATCCGGGAAGGCCGGCTCGTCGTCGTCGTCCTCGCGGAGCTCGGTGGCCGGGACGAGGTCCGGCATCCGGGCCGGTGACGACTCGACCGCGCGAGCCCCCGCCCGGAGTGGGCTGACCGCGGCCACCGCGACGCGGTCGGCGACGACTGGGACGCCGACCGACGAGCCCGGATCCGGCCCCGGACCGACGGCCACCGGGGCCCGTTCGCTGTCCACTGGCCGCGGTCCGCCGGCCGACCGACCGTACGCGTTCCCGTGCCCGTTCCCGTTCGCGCTGCCGTTGCCGTTACCGCTGAAACCGGGACGGCCCCCGCGCCCCCGTGACCGGTCGGCGGCGACGACGTCGCGGGCGAACGAGTCGGGGCCCCGGCCGACCGCCTCGTCCCAGTCGACCGCGAGGTCCGCCAGCAGCGACACGTCCTCGCCCTTGTGATCGAGCCGGCCGGCGACCAACAGGATCCGACCGTCCGTCCAGGTCGCACGAGTCTCCTCATACATCCGCGGGAAGACGACGACCTCGACCGTGCCCTGGAGATCCTCGAGGCTGACGATCGCCATCGTCGCCTTGGCCTTGGTGACGACGATCCGCACGCCGGTCACGATCCCGCCGACGACGACCCGTTGCTGGTCGAGCGATTCGTCGCGCAGGTCGCCCGAGTACGCCGTCACGAACGGGCCGATGGCATCCGCGATCTCGCCCAGCGGGTGATCCGAGAGGTACAGCCCCAGGAGCTCCTTCTCCCAGCCGAGGCGGATCCGCGTCGGGGTCTCGGGCAGGGCCCGGAGCGGCGCGTCGAGCGCGGCCGGTTCCGCGGTCAACTCGAACAGCGACGTCTGGCCGGTCAACCGGTCGCGTTGGGCGGCGCCGCCGGTCGCGAGGGCGTCGTCGAGCCCGTCGATGATCTGGGCCGGGTGACCGAACGCGTTGAGCGCCCCGACCCGGGCGAGCGCCTCGAGCACCTTGCGGTTGGCCAGTCGAAGATCGATCCGCGAACACAGGTCGCTCAACGACCGGAACTCGCCGTCCTCGCGGCGGGCGGCGATGATCGACTCGATCGCCCCCTGGCCGACGTTCTTGACCGCCAGCAGGCCGAACCGGATGGCGTCGCCCTCGACGGTGAACTCGACATCCGACCGGTGGACGTCCGGCGGGAGCACCGCGATCCCCAGGCGGCGGCACTCGGCGACGGCCGCGGCGACCTTCTCCGACGTGTCGCGCACGGCGGTCAGCACGGCGGTCATGTATTCGACGGTGTAGTTCGCCTTGAGGTACGCGGTCTGGTAGGCGACCAGGCCGTAGCAGGTCGCGTGGGCCTTGTTGAACCCGTAGCGCTCGAACGGTTCGAAGGCCTTGAACACGGCGTCGATCGTCTGCGCCGGCACGCCCCGCTCGGCCGCCTGGGTGACGAACTTCTCCTTCTGGGCGCGGAGCACGGACGACTTCTTCTTCCGGATCGCGTAGCCGAGCGTGTCGGCCTCCGGTCCGGTGAACCCGCCTAGGCCCATCGCCGCGGCCATGATGTCTTCCTGGTAGACGAAGATCCCGTACGTCTTCTCGAGATATGGCTCGAGCAGCGGGTGGAGGTAGGTCACCGGCTCCTGCCCGTGCTTGCGCCTGATGTAGGCCGGGATGTTGTCCATCGGGCCCGGGCGGTAGAGGGCGACCATCGCGGCGAGGTCGTAGACCGAGGTCGGCCGGAGCTCCCGGATGTAGCGCCGCATCCCCGCCGACTCCAGCTGGAAGATCCCGGTCGTCTCGCCGCTCGCCAGCAGCTCGAACGTCGTGGCGTCGTCGAGCGGGATCGCGTCGAGATCGATGTCGACGCCCCGCTCCGCCTTCACCAGCTCGACCGCCTGGCGGAGGATCGTCAGGTTCGACAGGCCCAGGAAGTCGAACTTGAGCAGCCCGAGCGCCTCGACGGCGTGCATCTCGAACTGGGTCATCAGGCCGTCGGAGTTCGTGGCTCGCTGGAGCGGCATGAGCTCGGTCAGCGGCTCGCGGCTGATCACGACACCCGCGGCGTGGGTGCTCGCGTTGCGGGTCACGCCCTCGAGCTGTCGCGCCAGGTCGACCAGCTTGCCGACCTGCGGGTCCACGTCGACCATCTCGCGGAACTGGGGCGCGATGACCAGCGCCTCGTCGAGCTTGATCCCGAGCTGGTTGGGGACCGCCTTGGCGATCCGGTCGACCTCGCCGTAGCTCATGCCCAGGACGCGGCCCACATCCCGGATCGCCGCCCGGGCGAGCATCGTCCCGAACGTGATGATCTGGGCGACGTGATCCTGGCCGTACTTCCGACCGACATAGGCGATGACCTCCTCGCGCCGGCCGTCCTCGAAGTCGACGTCGATGTCGGGCATCGTCACGCGGTCCGGGTTGAGGAAACGCTCGAACGGGAGCTGGTAGAGGATCGGGTCGACCGGCGTGATCCCGAGGGTGTACGTCACGATCGAGCCCGGGGCGCTCCCCCGGCAGGTGGTCTGGATCTTCTGCTCGCGGGCGAACCGGACGAAGTCCGCCACGATCAGGAAATAGCCCGCATAGCCCATCGTCGTGATGACCCGGAGCTCGTAATCGAGCCGCTCCTGGAGCTCGGGGGTCACGGTGCCGTAACGAGCCCGGAGCCCGCGTTGGCACTCCGCCGCCAGCCAGCTTTCGACGGTGTGCCCGTCGGGGACCGGGAAATGCGGGATGCGCAGCTGCCCGAGCGGGAGCTGGAGACCGCCGGTCATCTCGGCGATCTTCCGGGTGTTGAGCAGCGCCTCCCGCTGGTCCGGGAAGAGGGCGGCCATCTGGGCGGCGGATTTCAGGTAGAAGTCGTGGGTCTCGAACTTCATCCGGCCAGGCGTGTCGAGGTTGTTGCCGGTCCCGACGCAGAGCAGGACGTCGTGGGCCTCCGACTGGGCCTCATGGACGTAGTGGAGGTCGTTGGTCACGACCAGCGGGAGGCCTGCCTCCGGGGCCAGCCGCAGGAGCTGCTCGTTCAGGCGCTGCTGCTCCGCCAGGCCGTGGTCCTGGAGCTCGAGGTAGAAGCCGTCCCGGCCGAAGATGTCGCCGTACTCGCCCGCCAGCTTGCGCGCCAGCTCCCAGTCGTCGGTCTCGAGCGCCCGTGGGATCTCACCGCCGAGGCAGGCCGATAGCCCGATCAGACCTTCGCTGTACTTCGCCAGGTGGTCCCGGTCGATCCGCGGCTTGTAGTAGTAGCCGTCGAGGTGGGCGTCGGTGACCAGGCGGCACAGGTTGCGGTAGCCGACGTCGTCCTTGGCCAGCAGGATGAGGTGGAACGGCTGCGCGTCGGCCTTGCCCTCTTTGTCGGCCATCGACCGCCGGGCGACGTAGGTCTCGACGCCGATGATCGGCTTGATCCCCTTGGCCGTGGCCGCCTGGAAGAACGCGACGGCGCCGTAGAGCGCCCCGTGATCGGTCAATGCGAGGCTGTCGAACCCCAACTGGGCGGCCCCGTCGACGAGGTCGTTGATCCGTCCCAGCCCGTCGAGCAGGCTGAACTCGGAGTGGACGTGGAGGTGCGTGAAGTCGTTCGGGGCGAGGGTCGTCACGGGAGGTCCATGGTAGCCCGGCGCATGGCCGGTCGGGAAACATCCCTACGGCATGGGTTGCCTTGCGACCCTTCGTGGCGAACCCGATCGGATCTCTGAGCGTCCCTTTGGCGGCGGGTCGTTACGCCCGTCCGCGTACGCGCCAAGCGAGCACGGCGGCCGTCACCGCGAAGGGGATCAACGTCAGCGCACTGAGGGCCCAGGTGGCACGTTGCGCATGTGGGTGTTCCTCGAGGATCCGCGCCCGTGACGATGGGCTGAAGGTTGCAGCCAGGCTCCGATCCTCCTCGCCCGCCTGAAGTGAGCGCATGCCGACCGCGGCAACAACGAGGCAGTTGGCGCCGACGCCCAGGAGCGCGATGGCAAAGGTGATCGCCCCGGTGCTCGCGATGTAGATGCCGAAGCCCATGACAATGACCGCCATCACGAGGAACTCGATCACCGAGAACCGCAATCCGTTGAGCATGTTGTGTTCGCGAATCAGGCGAATCATGCACGGAGTCTCGACATCTGCCCGCCGGAAGGCAAGGTTGCCCGGGCGGCGTCACCTCCCGGCGGCGCCATCGGGGTGGCGAGCGCGACCGCGCATTTCCGTTGGTGCGATCCGGTCGATAGCGCATAGCTCCAGCGGCTCCTGTTTGCCCCGAAGCGCGATCGGACCGAGGGCCACCGACGTAACACCAGCCGGAAGCATTGGCAGCCGATC
>JADGQI010000113.1 GCA_017881905.1 Chloroflexota bacterium | reverse complement strand
TGTTGGCTCGCAGATGCGTGGTGATCCGGTCGAGCTTGCGGACCTGGGCCAGGAGCACGGCGCCGGACAGCTCGGTCATCCGGAAGTTCATGCCGAGGAACGGGCGGGGCGCGTACTTCGACTCGAGGCGGTCGGGCGCGTGACCCTGGTCGTGCATCGCGAAGGCGCGCTCGTAGAGGTCCTTGTCGTCGGTCACGATCATCCCGCCGTCACCGCAGGTGATCGTCTTGTACTCGTTGAAGCTGAACGTGCCCGCGGCCCCGATCCCGCCGACACCGACGCCCTGGTAGGTGGCCCCGAAGGCCTGGGCGCAGTCCTCGACGAGCGGGATGCCGTGCCGGTCGGCGATCGCCTTCAGCTCGGTCAGCCGTGCCGGCGCGCCGAGCATGTGGACGACCAGGATCGCTGCGGTCCGCGGCGTGATCTTCGCCTCGACGTCCGCCGGATCGAGGTCGAACGTCTGGTCGATCTCCGCCAGGATCGGGGTGGCGCCGGTGTAGGCGATGGCCGAGATCGAGGCGACGTAGGTGAAGCCGGGCACGATCACCTCGTCCCCGGCGCCCACGCCAAGGCTCAGGAGGGCGATCCACAGCGCGGCCGACCCGCCGCCGTGGAGGGCCAATCCGTAGCGCACGTTCGAGAGCTCGGCGATGGTCTGCTCGATGTGATGGACCTTCGCGCCGAACCTCGGGTCGTCAGAGGGTCCGTAGCGGCTGAGGTATCCACTCTGGATCACTTCCATCACCTCGGCCGCCTCCTCGGCGCCGACGAGCTCGATCCCGGGTCCGGGCATGGACGTCTCCCTCTCTACTCGGCGGGCTTCAATGCAGGTCGATCCGCTGTCGGCTCCGGTCCAGCTCGTAGGTCTCACGCGCGTCGCGGACGCCGTCCTGCGCGCTCGCCGCGGCCACCGGGACGTCCCACCACGATTCGAACGCGGGCACTCGCTTCTCGGGCTCGGTCGGGACCACGATCACGCTGATCCTGTCGGCCGCGCGTGCCTGGGCGAGCGCGTCACGCAGCTCGTCGGGCGTTCGGGCCATGAGCGCGAGCGCGCCCATCGCCTCGGCGTGCGCCCGGAAGTCGATCGGCACGTACGGGCCGTTCAACCGGTTGGTGGTGCGGTCACGGAACCGGAGCTCGTTGCCGAAGTCGGGCACACCCACGCCGCGCTGGAGGGCGAGGATGCACTGGAACCCGTGGTTGTCGAGGACCACGATGGTGAGCTTGAGCCCCTCCGCGACGGCGGTCACGATCTCCGAGTTCAGCATCAGGTACGAGCCGTCGCCGACCATGACCACCACCTCGCGGTCCGCGTCCGCCAGGCGCACGCCCAGCCCCGCGGCGATCTCGTAGCCCATGCACGAGAACCCGTACTCGACGTGATAGGCCTTCGGATCGTCGACCCGCCAGAGCCGCAGCAGGTCGCCCGGCAGGCTGCCGGCCGCGCAGACGACCGTGGCATGACCGCCGACCGCGTCGTTGACGACACCGATCACCTCGGCCTGGCCGAGATCGCCGGGCTCGCCGTTCACGGTCCGCAGTCCGGTCACGACGGCGTCCCATTCGCGCTTGAGCGCGGCGGCCCGCTCCCGGTAGGCCGCGGAGGTCCCGTCGTAGCCGGCGGCCGAGAGCGCGGTGTCGAGCGCGCGCAAGGCCTCCCGCGCGTCGGCGACGATCGGCGTCCCGTGCAGCTTGTTGGCGTCCATCGGGCCGACGTTGATCCCGATGACCCGGACAGCGGGGTTCTGGAAGGTGGTCTTCGACGCGGTCGCGAAGTCGCCCAGCCGGGTGCCCACGCCGATCACCAGGTCGGCGTCGTGCCCGAGCCGGTTGGCGGCCAGGCCGCCATTGGTGCCGACCGGTCCCGCGTTCATCGGGTGATCCCAGGCCAGGGCGCCCTTGCCTGCCTGCGTCTCGGCCACCGGGATGCCGAACCGCGTCGCGAAGGCCGACAGCTCGTCGGTCGCCTCGGCGTAGATCGTGCCGCCGCCGGTGACGATCAGCGGTGCCTTCGCCGCCGAGATGAGGGCGACGGCGTCGGCCAGCTCCGCCGCCACGGGGAGCGGACGTCGCACCCGCCAGACGCGACGCTCGAACATCCGCGTCGGCCAGTCGAAGGCCTCGGCCTGGACATCCTCCGGGAGCGAGATCGTGACCGCCCCGGTCTCGGCCGGATCGGTCAGCACCCGGAAGGCGTCGGGCAACGAAGAGATCAGCTGCTCCGGGCGGGAGATCCGGTCGAAGAAGCGCGAGACGGGGCGGAACGCGTCGTTCGCACTCGAGTCCCGCTCGATCGGATGCTCGACCTGCTGGAGCACGGGATCGGGAGCCCGGTTCGCGAAGTAATCGCTCGGCAACAGCAGGACCGGGATCCGGTTGACGGTCGCCCCGGCGGCGCCGGTGACCATGTTCAGGGCCCCGGGCCCGACCGACGACATGCAGGCGTACGTCTGGAGGCGGTTGCGGTGTCGGGCGAACGCGGCGGCGATGTGGACCTGCGCCTGCTCGTTCTGCGGTCGCAGGTAGGGCATCCCCTCGGCGTCCCCGAGCTCCTCGAGGGCCTGGCCGAGCCCGGCCACATTCCCATGGCCGAAGATGCCCCAGACCCCGGCGATGAACCGCTGCTGGTGTCCGTCGCGCTCGACGAACTGCTGGGCCATGAAGCGAACGATGGCCTGACCCACGGTCAGTCGGACAGTCTCCATCGTACCCTCCTTGCGCAACCGATTGCAGTGAAGGTATCATCGCGGCTCGCTCCACGTCAACACATCGGTCGGGAGGGTCGGGTCATGACCACCGGACGGGCCGCGGCCGTGACGCCACTGGCACGCCCGGTCGACCTGTCATCGGCGTGGAACGCCTCGGACGATGAGGTCGGCGCCCGCTTCCACCCGCTCTATCGGCCGGCGCTGGAACGCCTGCCCGATGGTCCGTCGGTCTTCCGGGGCCTGCCCTTCGAGCTCGGCACGAGGGCGACCGGTCGCCGCTGGATCCTCCTCGGCGACGCGCTGACGATCGACCTTCGGGGACATGGTCGCGCGAGCCACCTCGTGGTAGCTCATTTCGCCGACAGCTGGCGCGATCCCTCGGGCGAGCGGCCGTCTGCCACGCCCGTCGGTTGGGTCCTGCCGACCGGCGAGCCGCTCGCCCGCTACGAGCTGACGTTCGCCGATGCCCCGACGCGGGTCGTGGACGTGCGCCGGAGGGTCGAGATCGCGGACGGGATCATCGGCTGGGGCTTCCTGCCCTTCGCCGCGATCGGCCACCGCGCCGACGAGACGCTCGACTGGCGAGGGCCGTACCCACGTCAGGAGCCGGGTCGCCGCGTCGAGCCTGGCCAGGCCGGGCTCCTCGGGATGCTGCCCGGGTCCTGGGGTCCGGCCCAGACCGGCGTCGCCGACTTCGTGCCCACCCCCCAGGACGACGTGACCTACTGGATCCACGCGATCTCCCTGGGCGACCGCGCCGAGCCGGTCGGGCTGCGCCTGGTGCCGCTCGGCGATGGACGGCCGGGCACCGACGTGGTCGTCGCGGCGATGACCCTGTTCGATGGGACGGCGGACCCGTTGGTCCACACGCCGCGGCGCCAGCTCCTGGTCGAGGGTGGCGACGGCGGATTGCCGGCGGTGGACCTCGGGATGGCCATCCAGGCTCGCTCGTGTCCGCAGCCGCCTGGCACCACCGACGACGGTGGTCCGATCGGATGGGGACATCCGATCGAGGGCGGCCTCCCCGCGCCGCGCGCGGCCGACGACGGCTCGCGCTCGGTGGTCGATGTCGCGTGGGCACCCGATGCCGTGCTGACGGTCGGCGATTGGGATGTCCCGGTGGCGGAGCTCGACGAAGGGTCGGCCAGCCCCGACGGCCGGATCAGGATCCGTCCGCTGCCCGGCGCGGACATCCGGGTCGACGTCCGCCTGTCGGTCGACGGCGAGGCGGCGCCGGCCAGGGTCCGGTTCGTCGCGGCGGATGGGCGGTACCTGCCGCCGGTCGGCCATCGGGAGGAGATCAACCCCGGACTCTTCGAGGACACCGGCGCCGGCCTGATCCTCGGCAGCGACACGTACGCCTACGTGCCCGGCGCGTTCCAGATCGATCTGCCCGCCGGCGGTGTCGACTACGAGGTGGTGAAGGGATTCGATCACCGCGCGGTGCGCGGGAGGCTGCTCGTCGATCCAGCGACGAGCCGGCTCGAGATCCCGATCGATCGCCCGATCGACCTGCGAGCGGCGGGCTGGCGGACCGCGGATCCCCACGTCCATTTCCTGGCTCCCTCGACCGCATTGCTTCAGGCGGCAGCCGAGGACGTCATGTTCGTCCACCTGCTCGCGACGCAGCTGGGCGACGAGTTCACCAACGTGCCCGATCTGACCTGGGGGTCGCAGCAGGATCCGAGCGGTCGCCACTTCGTGACGGTCGGTACGGAGAACCGCCAGAACATGCTCGGCCACCTCGGGCTGCTCGGCGCGAGGCGACCGGTGATGCCGCTCGCTTCGGGCGGCGCGCCGGAAGGCCGGATCGGCGCGGCGATCCGTGAGCTCCTGGGCGACTGGGCCGATCGGTGCCATGCCGAGGGCGGTCTCGTGGTCGCGGCGCACTTCCCGCTGCCGCTCGCGGAGGTCGCCGCCGACATCGTCGCGGGCCGGATCGACGCCGTCGAGATGCAGACCTTCGCGCCCGGCCTCGACAACCCGTCGATCCTCGAGTGGTACCGCTTCCTCAACATCGGCTACCGGGTGCCGGTCCTCGGCGGCACTGACAAGATGTCGGCCGAGATGCCGCTCGGGGCGATCCGGACGTACGCCCGGCTCGATCCGGATGCGCCCCCGACCTTCGAGGCCTGGTCCGCAGCCGTGCGCGCCGGCCGCACGTTCGCCACGTCCGGACCGGTCATCGAGCTGTCGGTCGACGGACACGAGCCGGGGGACGTCCTGTCCCTGCCAGCGTCCGGGGGACATCTCGAGGCGCGGATCCACGCGCAGGCGGGACAGCCGATCATCGGGTCGGTCGAGCTGGTCGTGAACGGACTCGTCGTCGCCCGGCAGGACGCCTCGGAGCCGACCACGGATCTCAGCCTCTCGGCCGTCATCGACGTCACCGCCGGGGCGTGGATCGCCGCGCGATCCCGGAGCGATCATCAGATCCATTCGGCCTACAGCACGAGCATGGCGTCCCACACGTCGCCCGTGTATGTCGAGGTCATGGACCGCCCACTGTTCGCTCCTGACGATGCCGCGGCGATCCTCCAGGTCATCGACGGGACCGTACGATGGTTGGAGACGATGGCCGTGATCGCCGATCCGGCGCTCCGTGCCCGGATGGCAGAGCAGATCGCTGCTGCCGGAGCGACCCTCCGGGGTCGGATCGATGGCAAGACGCCGGAGGACGCCTGACGTGAAGATCGCCCTCGACCCGTATATGCTCCGCGACCGCCCGTTCGCCGAGGTCTGCCGGATCGCGGCCGACATCGGATACGACGCGATCGAGCTCTCGCCGCGGCCGGACTTCATCCCGTTCTTCACCCATCCCCGGGCGGACCGCGCCAAGGTCGTCGAGTTTCGTGCGGCGCTGAGCGAGACCGGGATGGAGCTCGCGTCGATCCTGCCGCTGTATCGCTGGTCCAGCCCGGACGAAGACGAGCGCCAGGCCGCGGTCCGCTATTGGAAACGTGCCATCCAGCTCGCCGTGGACGTCGGTTGCACGGTCATGAACTCGGAGTTCAACGGGCGCCCGGATCAGGCCGCTCAGAGCGAGGCGCAGTTCTGGCGCTCCCTGGAGGAGCTCCTGCCGATCTTCGAGCGCGAAGGGATCCGGCTGAACCTCGAGGCCCACCCCGACGACTTCATCGAACGCAACCGCGAGGCGGTCGACCTGGTCCGCGGGATCGATTCGCCGCTGGTCGGGTACGTCTTCTGCGCCCCGCACACCTACTACCTCGGCGACGACATCGCGGCGATGATCGACGACGCCGCGCCGGTGCTCGCCCAGGTCCACGTCGCGGATGTGCTGAACCACCGGGCGTCGTCGGGCCTGCGCTACATCGTCAACCCGCCGGGTTCCACCGCGCGGGTCCACCAGCACCTGGATATCGGGCAAGGCGAGGTCGACTGGGACGCCTTCTTCGGCGCCCTCCGGCGCATCGGATTCGACGGCATCGTGACGAGCTGCGTGTTCGCCTGGGAGGAGCGCGCGGTCGAGTCGTCGCGCCTCATGTTCGAGCGCATCCAGCACGAGCTCCGAGGCGGATCCAGCGTCGCGTAGGGGCCCAGCTCGGTAGCCGGCGGCAGCCGCGACGCCCGGTGACCTCAACTGCCGCGGTGCCCGGTGCAGGTGGCCTCAGCAACCGGGTCGCCGGCACAGGTGCGCTGCCGGCCGGTTCAGAACCGGGTCGCCGGCACAGGTGCGCTGCCGGCCGGTTCAGAACCAGCATTGCTAGCGATCGGCGATCTCGGACCGAAATGGTCGTCGCCGGCCTCCGAATGTGCCTCTACGGCCCTCTCCAGCAATGCCCGTCATATCCCCACGCCTGGAACGGTCCGGTGGAAGCGGAGTCGACCCTTTCGGGCCATTCCTAGCAATGGTGGTTGTGGGCCGCGTGGACGGCAGGGTGGCCCGAGGGACGGCGGGTGTGGCCGAGACGTGGCGTGGGCCACGCGACGGCGGCGCGTGGCGGGACGACCCCCCGACCCGGCATGCCGCCCACCCTCCCTGTGCAAACGTTCCAACAGATGGTAATCTCGGCTCTCGTCGGCGGGCCGATGCAGGGATGGAGCCCAAGCATGTCTGATCTCCAGGCTCCCCGGAACGAGCTGCGGATCGCCATGGTCGGCGCGGGCACGATGGCCGGCGCGCATAGCCTGGCGCTCCGGAACCTTCGCCACCTTTACCCGGGGCTGGCGTTGCACCCGCGCCTCGTCGCCGTCGCCGATATCAACCGGACCCTGGCCGGCGGACTGGCCGAGCGCTTCGGCTACGAACGGGTCGTGACGGACGCCCAGGCCGTGATCGAGGCCGACGACGTCGACCTGGTGGTCGCCTGCCTGCCGCCCGCCCTCAACCGGGATGTCGTGCTGGCTGCGGCGGCGGCCGGCAAGCACGTGGTCAGCGAGAAGCCGCTCGGCGTGTCGGCTGAGGACGCCGTCGCGATGCTCCGGGCCTGCCGGGCCGCGGGCGTGTTCCACGGCCTTGCCGCCGGCTACCGCTGGTCTCCCGCGGTGCGGGCGATGGCCGGGATCATCCAGGACGGCGAGCTGGGCGCCATCCGGAGCATGCGTGCCTCGTTCATGCTCGACTACGCCGCCGACCCGGACGTCCCGCTCCTGTGGCGGTTCCGCAAGTCCATGGCGGGCGGTGGGATCGCCATCGACACGGGCTACCACCTCGTCGACCTGGCCAGATACCTCGTCGGTGAGATCGCTCACGTCCAGGCGCTGTCCGCGACCTTCATCGCGGAACGCGCCCTGCCGAGCGCCGATGCGGTCGGTAACCGGGGCGGCGTGTCTGCCGCGCCGGCGGCACGCCAGACCGGCCCGGTCGACGTCGAGGACGCGGCCGCCGCGCTACTCGGGTTCAGCGGTGGAGCGTACGGCGTCCTGGAGACGAGCCGGATCGCGATCGGCAAGCGGCTGTCGCTGCAGATCGAGGTGTACGGCGACCGGGGCTCGGCCGACTGGGACCTGGAACGACCCGATGAGTTCCGGGTGTGCCTGCCCGGCGACCCGTCCACCTTCGGGTTCCGGCGGGTGCTGGTCAACCCGGCCCACCCGGGCGCGGCCGAGCTGCTGATCGGGGGCACCGACGGCACGTCGATCGGCTGGCTCGGCCAGGAATGTGCGATGTGGGCGGAGTTCCTCGGCGCGATCGCCGAGGGTCGCCCTGGGACCGCCGACTTCACCGACGGCGTTCGCGATAGCGCCGTGATCGACGCGCTGTACGCATCGGCTGCGACCGGCACCCGGACGCGCGTCACGCTGCCGGCCGACCTTGGATGACGAGAAGGGAGCGATCGTGACGACGACGGATGTGAACCGGACGGGATCGGCCGGGCTGGGCGACGGATCGGGATTCCCGGTCACGACGACCGAGTCGGAGCGACTCTTTGCGCGCGCCAACGCGGTCTCGCCCGGCGGGGTCCAGGGCGAGGGTCGCGGTTCGACCCCCTTCCCGCTGTTCATGACCCGGGCCCAGGGTTCGCGCATCTGGGATGTCGACGGCAACGAGTACATCGATTTCCATTCGTCGTTCGGTGCCGTCCTCCTCGGCCACAACGACCCGCGGATCAACGCCGTCGTCCGTCGGACCATGGACGAGCACGGCGTGTCGTTCTCGACGGCCAACCCGCTCGAGGTCGAGCTGGCGGAGCGATTGATCGAGATGATCCCGTCGGCCGAGCGGGTCGTGTTCAGCTGCACCGGGACCGAGGCGACCTATCACGCGATCCGGCTGGCCCGCGGCTTCACCGGCCGCGAGCGGATCCTCAAGTTCGAGGGCAATTACCACGGCTGGCACGACTACGTGGCCTGGAGCCATCACTTCGCGACCGACGAGGGCGGCGGCGTCCCGACCCCGGTCGCCGCATCGGCCGGGATCCCCGCCGCGATCCGCGACCTGATCGAGGTCCGCGAATACAACGACGCCGTCGGTGTGCGCGAGCTCCTGGCCCGTGAAGGCGACACGATCGCCGCGGTCATCATCGAGCCCGTATTCCACAACGCCGGTGCGGTCCTGCCCGAGCCCGGCTTCCTCGAGGCGCTCCGCGAGGCCTGCACGGACGCCGGGACGCTGCTCATCTTCGACGAGGTGATCACCGGCTTCCGTCACGGGCCGGGCGGCGCGCAGGGCCGCTACGGGGTCACCCCCGATCTGACCACGATGGGCAAGGCCCTCGGCAACGGCTTCCCGATCTCGGTCCTGGCCGGCCGGGCCGATGTGATGGACCAACTCGGGCCGAAGGGCGACGTCCTCTTCGCGGGCACGTTCGCCGGCCAGGCGCTCGGCTGTGCGGTCGCCCTCGAGGTCACCCGGATCGTCCGCGAGGGCTCGATCCACGACCATCTCCGGCGACTCGGAGAGCGCCTGACGTCGGGCATCCAGGCCGTCATCGACGAGACGGGGGCCCGGGCGCAGGTCTTCGAGATCGCCGGCGTCTGGACGATCTACTTCACCGACCAGCCGATCCGCCGGTTCCGCGACTTCGCTCGCTTCGCCATGGACAAGAACCACCCGGTCCAGCGCGGCTATCGCGACTGGCTGCTGGAGCGGGGGATCTACGTCCACCCGCACTACATGATCCGGGGCTTCCTGACCGGTGCCCACACCGAGGAGGACATCGACCGGCTAGTCGAGGCCACGGCGTCCTACTTCCGGACGTATCGCGACCTGCTCTCCGAGCCTGCCGCGACGCGCTGAGCGCCGCGACGCACCGAACGGCTACGGCTTGGCGCCGCGGCGACCGGGGTCAGATGCCGAGGCGGCGGAGGTACTCGCGGTTGGCCCGCTGGACCGCGACGACGGACTCGGGCGTGTCCGACGGCCCGAGCGACTGGTCCTGCTCGATGACCAGCCAGCCTGTGTAGTCGTGGGCCCGGAGGGCCGCGATGACGGCGTCGATCCCCGCATCGCCGTCCCCGAGCGGACAGAACACGCCCCGCCGGAGCGCTTCCCCGAGGCCTTTGCCCTCGCGCTTCACGTCGTCCATGACCGAGGTCCGGCAATCCTTGATATGGACGTGCCGGATCAGCTCGTGGTAGTCATCGACGGACTGGGCCGGATCCGCGCCCCCGAACCGGAAGTGCCCGGTGTCCAGGCACAGCCCGATGATCGACGGGTCGATCCGGTCCATCACCCGGGCGATCTCGTCAGCCGTCTCGACGTACGTTCCGGCATGCGGATGGAGGACCGGCTCGAGACCCTCGGACCGACACAGCTCCGCAGCGCGGTGGAGGTTGTCGATGAGCGTGTCGAACCGAGCCGGCGACAGCCATGTCTCGGGGTGCTCCTGGATCCGACCCGAGAACGCCTGCCGATCGGGTTCGTCGAACTGGTCGGACAGGATGGCGTAGGGCTTCGAGCCGGCCGGTGAGCCCTCCCGGACGAGGCGCAGGTTGTCGCGCAGCCAGGCCCGGTCCTCCTCGGCCTTCTCGGCCCGGCTGAAGTGCTGGGGGAGGAACGACCCGACGAACTCGAGGCCCCGGGACGACAGGCGCTGATGGACCTGCCCGGCGTCGCCGAGAAAGCCCGGCGTGCCCAGCTCCGTCCCCTCGAACCCGATGTCGACCATCCAATCGAGCATGTCGTCGGGGGCCGGCACCCAGGCGTCGTCATCCATGATCTCGTCGACGCCGAACGAGACGGGGGCGCTGGCGACACGCATCGCGGGACTGGACATGGGACCTCCGGGCTTAAGCGTTGATCAGGGCTTGATGACGATCTTGACGGCCTCGCCCGAGCGGATCCGGGCGATCCCGGCCACCGCGTCCTCGAGCGGGACCGTAGCGGTGATCATCGGTGCGAGGTTCAGCCGACCGCTTTCGACGAGGCGGATGGCGGCCGGGAAGGTGAAGTTCGAGATGTATGAGCCGAGGATGGCCAGGCCCTTCTCGACGATCTCGACCTGGTGGACCTCGGGTCGGGCGTTCCCGTTCATCCCGAACATCACCACGCGGGCGCCCATGCCCGCGGCCTCGATCGCCTGCGGCAGCACGCTCCCGACGGCGTCGACCACCACCTCGGCACCGCCCGGCATGAGCTCGGTCCGCTGGGCGACCCATTCCTCCGGGGTGACGACGACGTCGGCGCCGACGGCGCGCGCGACCGGGGCCCGATGGGCGCTCGGCTCGACCGCGACGATCCGACCCGCGCCCGATGCCCGAAGGACCGCGATGAACAGGCAGCCGATGGCGCCGGCCCCGAAGACGACGGCCGACTCGCCGGGCCGGATGGCCGCGCGATTCGTGCCGTTGACGACGCATGCGAGCGGCTCGACCAGGGCGGCAAGCTCGGCCGGGACGTCGGTCGAGATCGGGTAGACGGAATCGGCCGGGGTCGTGACGTAGCGCGCCAGGGCGCCGTCGCGGTACACCCCGAGGGCCACGATGTTGACGCAGTTGGCCGGTCGCCCGGAGCGGCAGGGGTCGCAGGCCCCGCATTTCGGATCCGGATCGACGACCACCCGGGCGCCGATCGCGACGTCATGCACGGCCGACCCCGTGGCGCGGACCCAGCCGACGAACTCGTGGCCGATGACGACCGGCGGGGTCGACGGGTGACCGGGCGGCACGCTGATGATCTGGACGTCCGAGCCGCACACGCCGCAGGCCTCGACCTCGATCATGACCTCGTCGGCTGCCGGCACGGGATCCGGGACATCGCGCACGACGAGTCGGCCTTCACCTTCGTAGACTGCGGCGCGCATCAGGCTCGACTCCTCATCCCCGGGACATGCTCAGACCAGGCGTTCCCGGATGGGCCCGGCCAAACGCTCGAACGTCTCGTCGTCGATCGGACAGGGCAGGTCCACCACAGCCTCCTCGGCCCCGGCGCGATGCCATGCCCGGAACAGCGCCGCGACCGCTTCCTCAGTATCGGCCAGCGGCGAGCTCGCCGCCCAGGCTCGGGCCTGCTCGGCGCTCGCGCCCTGCGTTGCCAGGATGGCCGCGAGCGCCTCGAGAGCCCCGGCGCGGGTGTCGCGGATGCACACGGGCTGGACACCGACCGTCCGGCGGATCGCCCCTGGATCTCGCCCGATCTCGGCGCAGCGCTCGTCGAGCACGGCGTTCTTGTGCGCGAACGTCGCCGGGTCTCCCTCGCCGTTCCAGATGTCGGCGTCCCGGGCGACGATCCGGAGCATCCGCTTCTCCCCGCTGCCGCCGATCAGCAGCGGCATCCGCGCCTGGACCGGCGGCGGGTCGTTGCGGATGTCGTGGCCGCTGACCCAGCGGCCGTCCTGGCTGAACGGCTCGCCATCGAGCATCGCCCGGGCCAGGC
Organism: Chloroflexota bacterium; assembly: GCA_017881905.1. Classification (GTDB taxonomy): domain Bacteria; phylum Chloroflexota; class Limnocylindria; order Limnocylindrales; family CSP1-4; genus Chersky-267. Next base: position 15,882 of record JADGQI010000113.1, on the reverse strand, counting down.
GGCTGGCCTCGTCGAACCGGCTGATCCGATCGCCCAGGGAGAGCACCTCATAGCCGAAGGCACGGTGCTCGGGCTCATGCCAGCCGGCGCCCAGACCGAGCATCGCCCGACCGCCGCTGGCGTGATCGAGGGCGGTCGCCATCTTCACCGTCAGACCGACGTTCCGGTAGCCCACTCCGCAGACCAACACGCCCAGCGGCACGCGAGTCGTCCGAGCGGCCCACGCACCCAGGGTCATCCAGCCCTCGAACACCGGACCGTCGGTGCCCAGGACCGGTCCGTCCGCGTCGCCGAGGATCGGCATCAGGTGGTCGTTGGCGAAGAGGCTGGCGAATCCCATCGCCTCGACCCGCTCGCCCGCGGCCATGAGGTCGGACCACGCCACGCTCTGGCCCCAGATCTGGAAGGCGATCCGGATGGGCTCGGCCGGGCCGGGCCGCGGTCCCAGCAACCCGGTGCTCATCCCGCCTCCCGGCGTCTGAATCGGCGGCCGCTGCTCAGCACCAGGGAGCCGATCGCGAACACGGACAGGGTCACGACCAGGATCACGGTCGCCAGCGCGTTGACCTCCGGTGTCACCCCGAACTTGATCTGGGTGTAGATGTAGAGCGGCAGGGTGAGCTGTGGCCCGATCGTGAAGAAGGTGATCACGAATTCGTCGATCGACAGGGTGACGCTCAGCAGCGCGCCCGCGATGATCGCCGGCGCGATGAGCGGGAGGACGATGTAACGGAGGGTCTGCCGGCTGCTCGCCCCGAGGTCGGCGGCGGCCCATTCGAGCCGGCGGTCGAACCCCTGCAAGCGGGCCGCCACGATGAGCACCACGAACGACGTGGTGAACACGAGGTGACCCGCGACGACCGTGTGCAACCCGAGCTTCAGGTCGAGCGCGCGTCGGACGAAGATCAGCAGGCCGATCCCGATCAGGACCCCCGGGATCATGATCGGCAGGGTGAACAGGAGCCGGCCCGTCCCCGCGAACCGGGTGCGTCCCCGGACGAGCGCGAACGCGGCCATCGTCCCGATGACCGTCGCCAGGAACGCGGTCACGAGCGCGACTTCGACCGAGTTGAGCAGGGCCGTGTGGATGCCGCTGTCCGCCAACATCGCCTCGTACCAATGGGTCGTCAGTCCGGTGATCGGGAAGCCCGGACTGTCCGACTTCTCGAACGAGAACAGGATGAGGAAGACGATCGGAAGGTAAAGGAAGATCAGGATCGCACCGGCCAGGACGCCCAGGATCGCCCGGGTCAGGCGCGCGTACGGGCTGACCGGCATCGTCTCCAGCGCGCTGATGCCCCTAGCCACGGGTGACCACGTCTTCGACCCGCAGCGAGCGCCGGAAGATGATCAGGACGATCGTCACGAAAGCAGCGATGACGATGGCCAGCGCCGATCCCTCGGGGATCTGTGACTGTCGGAAGAAGTTGACGACGAGGTTCGCGATGAGGTTCCCCTCGGCACCGCCGACCAGCGTCGGGGTGAGGAACTCGCCCAGGATCGGGATGAACACGAAGATGCAGGCGGTGATGATCCCGGTCCGGATCTGCGGCACGAGGATGTAGCGGAACGCCTGGTCCGGCCGTGCCCCCAGGTCCTGCGCCGCGTTGAGCTGCGTGAAATCGAACTTCTCGAGGGCCGCGTACAGGGCCAGCGCGGCGAACGGGAAATAGACGTAGATCAGCACGATGAAGACCCCGGTGTCGTTGTAGACGAGCAGGGTCGTGGGTTCCTTGATCAGGCCGATCCCCATCAGGAACTGGTTGAGCGCCCCGGTCTCGCCCAGGATCGCCTGCCAGGCATAGACCCGGAGCAGGTAGCTCGTCCAGAACGGGACGATGACCGCGAGCAGCACGGCGCGTTGCAGGCCGCGGCTGACATATCGGACGAGGAAATAGTTGAACGGCAGGGCGAGGGCCAGGCCTGCCGCGGTGACCGCGGTCCCCATCACCAGCGTCTTGGCGAACGTCCGCAGGTAGACCGGCTGGTTGAAGAACCGGGCGTAGTTGTTCAGGTTCCAGTCCGCGACGACATTGAAGTCGGAGTTGGTGCGCCACAGGCTGAACACGAACATGATGGCCATCGGGATCAGGAACAGGAACGCGAGCATGAGGAAGCCCGGCACGAACGGGACCGCCCGTCCGAGCCGCGCGCGCACGCCGGGAGCGGACCCGGCCAGCGGAGCCTGATCGGCTCCGCCAGCCGTTTCCGATGTCATCCCCGTGATCCGATGCGTGAGGCGGGCTAGGCGCCCCAGACCTCATTGAACGCGTCGATGACCGCCTGGGTGGACGTACCGGGTCCCTTCAGGCTCATCGTATTGACCGTCTCCGGCTTGTTGTACAGGAACTGATCCGCTCGTTCCTGCTGGCCCTGGTTGACCAGGATCTTGTAGGCCGCCTCGTTGAACAGCGGTCGGCCGTTGAGCATGAAGTTCGCGGCGATGTACTCGGCCTGCTCGGCCAGTTCGAGGAAGGGCATGATCAGGTTCTCGTTGGTCCCGCCCTTGACGACCATCTCGGAGTCCATCCAGCCGATGGTCCCCTCCTTGGGGGTGAACACCTTGAGGTCCGGACCACCCTGGTCCTTGACCCGCGCCTCGGTGCCGAGGTTGCCGGTCGCGATCCAGGCCTCACCGGTCTTGAGCTTGGCGATGGTGTCGGTGGCCTGGTTGGCCAGCGTGAGGACGTTGGGCTTGAGCTGCCTGAGGGCATCCTGGGCCTTGGAGATCTCATCGGGGGTCATGCTGTACGCATTGGCCGCCCCGGTGAATTTGCCCATGTAGGCCATGATCTCGACCGGCTGGTCCTCCACGACCACCCGCTTCTTGTACTTCGGATCGAGCAGGACCTCCCACGAATCGGGGGTCGGGGAAACCTTGGCCGGGTCGTAGTAGATCTGGACGGGCGACCAGCCGAACGGATAGCCGAGATAGCCCTCGGGCTTGGTCCAGATCGGGAACGATCGGGCGATCGAGTAGAGCTGCTTGGCGACGTTCAGCGCGTTGATGTCCCAGGCCTCGATGAGCCCGGCCTCGAAATAGTGAGGCACCCACAGGGCGTCGCCCGACACCATGTCGAGCTGCCCGCCGACCTCCTTGAGCTTGGTGAAGGCGTCGATGTTGTCACTGAACAGCGTGCTGTTCGCCTTGATGTTGTTGGCCGCGGCGATGGCGTCGAGCTGCGCGGGATACGAGTGGTCTCCCCAGGTCATCCAGTTGAACGTGCCGGTCGGCAGGGCCGTGGCGCTCGGAGCGACCGCACCGCTCGACGCTGCCGCGGTCGCGCCGGCGGTCGCGGCAGTCGTGGCTGCCGGAGCCGAGCTGCTGGCTGCGGTCGAACACGCGGCAGCGATGCTGCCCAGACCGACGGCCCCTGCGGCTGCCCCCATCACTTTGAGGAACTGCCGTCGGCTGTAGTCGCGCATCAGATCAGTCATTCGTCGTTCCTTCCATCGTCGAGGGTCGGACCTGCCTCAGTCCGCGATCAATGCGGCGTCGTCCGCGGGCCACCATACGCACACCTCCTGCCCCAAGTCCTCCTCCAGGTGGGTCGATCGAACATTCGTCGCGTGCGGCCGGACCGACACGATGTCGCCGGCGTCCGTCGATACCGTGAGCCGCGTGTGATCGCCGAGGAAGGCGACGTTGACGATCCGTCCGCTGATCCCGGGGTCCGCGGCCGGCTCGTCGACCGGCCGCAGTCTGACGTACTCCGGTCGCACCATGACGGTCGCTGGGCCGTCGGTCGAACCGGTCGGCGCCGCCACCCGGCCGCGTCCCGGGATGGCGAAGACCCGTCGTCCGTCCTCCATCGTGACCGTACCGGCGATGAAGTTCGTCTCCCCCACGAAGTTGGCCACGAACCGCCCGGCGGGATGATCGTAGACCTCGCGGGGGGTGCCGGTCTGCATGACGTTCCCGCCCGACATGATGGCGATGCGGGTCGCCATCGACAGGGCCTCCTCCTGGTCGTGGGTCACGAACACGAAGGTCGTGCCGACCTGGCGATGGATCCGTGATAGCTCGGTCTGCATGTGCTTGCGCAGCTTGAGATCGAGCGCCCCGAGGGGCTCGTCGAGGAGCAGCACCGCCGGTCGCTTGGCCAGGGCGCGGGCGAGTGCGACCCGCTGCTGCTGTCCGCCCGACATCTCCGAGGGAAGCCGCTTGTCGAATCCAGCCAGACCGACCAGCTCAAGGTACTCACCGGTCCGGCTGGTGATCTCGGCCGCCGGCAGCTTCTCCATCCGAAGGCCGAACGCGATGTTCTGGGCGACGGTCATGTGTGGGAACAGAGCGTAGTTCTGGAAGACCGTGTTGACGTTGCGCTTGTGCGGGGGCAGGTCGTTGACCATCCGGCCCTCGATGCGCAGCTCGCCGGATGACATGGGGATGAACCCGCCGATGAGATTGAGGGTCGTGGTCTTGCCGCAGCCGGACGGTCCGAGCAGGCAGAAGAACTCGCCGGGCTCGATGGTCATGGACACATCGTCGAGGGCGACCGTGTCGCCGTAGCGCTTGGTCACGTGGCGAAGCTCGATCGCCGATGTCGGGGTCGACTCAGCCAAGATCGAGTCCACCCCACGCGAGCCGGGGCCCGGTCCCGTTGCTCGAAGTCACGTCAGTCGTGCGGCGGCGGGTGGCAGACACGGGCGTCAAGGACCCTCTTGTGCAACCGTTTGTCCGATGCTAGCGTCCGGTCCATGGCCCGTCAATACAAAGAACGGCGAGCGCCTCGAGGGCCCGACTGATGGGGCGCTCCAGCCCGCTGGCACGACCGGTCGACCTCGATCCCGAACGGAACGCCACCGAGCGCCAGGTCGCCGCCCGATTCCATCAGGCGTATGCGGTGGCCGTGTCGCGGCTGCCCGACGGGCGGCAGGTCTTCCACGGCCTGCCATTCGACCTCGGACCCGGCTCGTCCGGCCGACGCTGGATCCTTGTCGACGCGCCCGTCACGATCGAGCTTCCCGGCGGCGAGCCGGCCAGCCACGTCGTCGTCGCCCACCTGTGTGACACATGGCGCGACGATGCCGGCGGCCGGCCGGAGGGGCTGGCCGTGGGTCACGTCGTGCCGGCCGGCGAGCCGCTCGCCCGGTACACCGTGGTCGATCGGTCGGGGCGCACGACGAGCCGCGTCATCCGCCGCAGGGTCGAGATCGCCGACGGGATCCTCGGCTGGGGGATGGTCGCCTTCGCCGCGATCCCTCACCTCGCCAACGAGGTCGTCGACTGGCGCGGCCCGCATCCGGTCCAGGAACCCGGTCGCTACGCGGCGGCCGGCCACTCCGGGACGCTGACGATCATGCCCGGGACGTACATGACCAGCCAGACAGGCGTGTCCGACTTCGTTCCGAGCGCGACGGGCGACGCGCTCCTGTGGCTCCACGCGATCGAGCTGGAGGCCGGCGCCGAGCCGGTCGCGCTGCGCCTCGAGCCGCTTGCGGGAGGCCGGCCGGGGAGCGACGTGATCGTCGCCGGGGTGACCCTGTTCCGCGGATCGAGCCATCCGTTGGCTCGCCCACCGCGACTTCAGGTGCGCGTCGACGGCCAGGCCGGGCGTCCGATCGAGGTCGACCTGGGCACGGTCATCCGGACCAGTCCGGTGGCGGCGTCCGGTCCGCCGGGCGGTGGACCGGACGCCATCGTGGGCTGGGGGACGCCGCGCCAGGATCCCGCCGACCTGACCACGCGGGCCCTTCTCGTCGACCTTGCGATCGCGCCCGATGCCATGGTCGACCTCGATGGCTGGAGTGTCTCGGGTCGCGACCTGCTGGCGGGGGTCCGGCTGCGCGATGCTGCCGGCGGTCGATCGATCGAGATCCTGCCCGCGCCCCGGGTGCCGGTCGAGGTCGAGATCGTCGATGGAGCCACCGGCGAGCGGGTGCCCGGTCGGGTCCGCTTCACGGCCGCGGACGGCCGCTATCTGCCGCCGGTCGGCCATCGTGACGAGGTCAACCCGGGCAACTACGAGGACACCGGCGCGGACCTCGTCCTCGGATCCAGCACGTACGCCTATGTCCCCGGTCGGTTCACGATCGAGCTGCCCGTCGGCGGGGTCGAGGTCGAGCTCGTCGGCGGCTTCGATCGTGCGCCCCATCGAGCCCGGCTCGAGATCGAACCGTCGACCCGCCGGCTCGATCTGTCGCTCGACCGGACGATCGACCTCCACGCCGGGCGATGGGTGACCGCCGACACGCATGTCCATTTCATCTCACCATCGACCGCGCTCCTCCAGGCGGCCGCCGAGGATATCGACCTGGTGAACCTGCTGGCGACCCAGTGGGGCGACCTGTTCACCAACGTGACCGACCTGCCGTGGGGCTCGATGGCCGACCCGTCGGGCCGCCGGATCGTCGTCGTCGGGACCGAGAACCGCCAGAACGTCCTGGGCCACCTCGCCCTCCTTGGTGCCCACCGTCCGGTCCACCCGCTGGCCAGTGGCGGCCCGCCCGAGGGCAGGATGGCCGGTGCGCTGAGCGTGCTCCTTGCCGACTGGGCCGACCGATGTCGGGCCGCTGGCGGGCTCGTCGTGGCGGCCCACTTCCCGCTGCCGTATGCGGAGGTGGCGGCCGATATCGTCAGCGGCAAGATCGACGCGATCGAGACCCAGACGCTCGCGCCGGGGCTCGACGACCCGTCGATCCTCGAGTGGTATCGCTTCCTGAACCTCGGCTACCGGCTACCGATCGTGGCCGGGACGGACAAGATGTCGGCCGAGGTCCCGGTCGGCGCCGTTCGGACCTACGGCCATCTGGCGACCGACGATCCGCTCACCTTCGACTCGTGGGCGGCTGCGGTGCGGGCGGGCCGGACGTTCGTCACCTCGGGCCCGATCCTCGAGCTCGCGGTCGAGGGCCGTGAACCGGGCGACGTCATCCGGCTGCGATCGGGTGGTCGGCTGGAGGTCGCGCTCCGCGCGCGGGCCGCCCAGCCGGTGATCACCGACCTGGAGCTCGTGGTCAACGGGCGGGTCGTGGCGGCCACCGGCGCGGCGGTCGGCTCGACCGAACTGTCGCTGCACGAGACGATCGACATCGCGGACGGGGCATGGATCGCCGCTCGGTCGCGCAGCGGGAGCGAGATCCATTCAGCCTTCGCGACCTCGATGGCGGCGCACACGTCGCCGGTGTACGTCGAGGTGCAGGATCGGCCTCTGGGGCCGTCGCCGGACGACGCAGAGGTCGTCGAGCGGATCATCGACGGCGCCCGGACATGGGTCGCCGAGCTGGCGTCGATCGCCGATCCGGACGAGCGGGATCGGATGGTCCGGTTCTTCGACGTCAGCCTCGAGACGTTCCGTCGCCGGGTGCGCGGAGCGGACCGCGGCTGATCCTTCGGGCCCGGCCGCGCCCAGGAGTCAGGCCGGGACGTCCGCCGTGACGTCGTCCAGCCGGATCGGTCGGCCTTCGAGCCAGCTCCGCTTCGCCGCCAGGGAGACCCGCAACGTCTCGAGGGCCTCGTCCGGCCCCGGGGCGGGCGTGCCGCCCTCGGCCAGCGTGCGGAAGAACGCCTCGAGCTCGAGCCGGTAGGCGACCTCGAACCGGTCGGGGAAGCTCTCGTAGTGATCGCCCTCGAAGCCGAACCGCCGCGAGAACGTGAGCTGTGTCTTGTGCGGCGCTTCGACCACGACCTTGCCCAGGGCGCCCGCCACCTCGGTCCGGATGTCGTAGCCCCAGGCGGAGTGGCGCGACATCTCGACCACGCCGAGGGCTCCGTTCCGGAACCGGAGCATGGTCACGGCGGTATCGATGTCGCCGCCTTCGCGGAACCGCTCGTCGGCCAGGACGTCTCCCCATGCGGAGACCTCCTCGATCTCCCCGACCAGGAACCGGGCCAGGTCGAAGTCGTGGACGCACATGTCCAGGAAGGAGCCGCCGCTGTTCTGGATGAAGTCGACCGACGGCGGATAGGTGTCCCGCGAGGTCGCCCGGAACTGCTCGATCCGCCCGAGCTCGCCAGCCTCGATCAGCTCCTTGGCCCGGACATAGCCCGGGTCGAACCGGCGCATGAACCCGAGCTGGACCGGGAGCCTGGCCTCGCGCCAGAGCGTCACCACGCGGTCGGTCTCGGCCAGGTCGAGGGCGATCGGCTTCTCGCTCCAGATCGCCTTGCCCGCGCGCAGGGCGGCCTCGATCAGGCTGGCATGGGTGCTGGTCGGCGTGGTGATGACGACGACCTCGACGTCCGGATCGCCGATCGCCTCCAACGGGTCGGACGTCGCCCGTCCCGCCCGGGCGATGTCCCGGCCGCGCTCGGCGGCGGCCAGGTCGGGGTCCGCGACCACCACGATCCGCGCGTTGCCGATCCCGGCCAGGGTCTGGATGTGGGTCCGACCGATCCGGCCGACACCCAGGAAGGCGACCCCGATGGAATCCGGGTCCTTCAGCGCGAACGTACCCATGTCATCACCTCGTGTCGGGTCGGTCATCGACCGCTCAGCTCGGACAGCTCCGTGGCGACCCGCTCGGCGACCCGCCTGGGCGAGAGTCCGTGCCGGTCGAGCAGGAAGGCGTTGGGGGCCGACTCGCCCCAGGTGTCCTGGATCCCGATCCGGACCATCCGGCGGGGCTCGTGTTCGGCCAGGATCTCGGCCACGAGGCCGCCCAGCCCGCCGATGATCGTGTGCTCCTCGACGCTGACGACGAGGCGGACATCTCGTGCCGCGTCGGCGATCGCCAGCGTGTCGACCGGTTTCAGCGACGGGACGTGGAGGACGCCCGCAGAGACGCCGTCGGCCTCGAGCAGCACCGCCGCTTCGAGGCTGCGCACCGATTGCAGCCCGGTCGATACGATCAGGACATCCGATCCTTCGCGCAGCCGGATGACCCGGCCGGGCACGAACCGGTAGGTGACGTCGAACAGGTCCGGACCCGCGTCGCGGGCCAGGCGGAGGTAGACCGGCCCCGGCGTGTCGGTCGCCCAGCGGACCGCGGCCGCGCATTCGGTCGCGTCGGCCGGGGCAAGGACGGTCATGCCCGGCATCGCTCGCATGATCGCCAGGTCCTCGACGTCCTGGTGGGTCTTGCCGGTGAAGCCGGTGAGCAGGCCGCTGTAAGCGGCGCCGATCTTGACGTTGGCGTGGGTCTGGGCGACGAGCATCCGGATCGGATCGACGGCGCGGTGGGTCAGGAACACGGCGAAGGACGAGACCCACGGGATGTAGCCCAGGGTCGCCAGCCCGGCGGCGACGCCGATCATGTTCTGCTCGGCGATCCCCATCTGGAGGAAGCGGTCCGGGTGGGCGACCGCGAAGCGGTCCGACCGGGTGGAGGTCGCGAGGTCGGCGTCGAGGACCAGCAGGTCGTGGTTCTCGAGCGCGATCTCGCCCAGGGTGTCGGCCCACACGTCGCGGAGTGCGATGCTCACGAGCCGGCCGCCCCACCGGGGCCAGGCCCGAGCTCCAGGCGTGCCGCTTCGACGTCATCGGCGGTGGCGACCTTGGCGTGCCACTCGAAGCGGCCCTCGGTGAACGACAGACCGCGACCCTTGGTGGTCGTCGCCAGGATGGCGGTGGGCCGGCGCCCTGACGCGGCCGAGCGAGCGTCCGCACAGGCCGCCACGATCGCCTCCATGTCGTGGCCGTCGATCTCGAGGACGCGCCAGCCGAAGGCCTCGAATGCGCCGCGCAGGTGCGTCCCGGCCAGCGGGTCGCGTCGGTCTCCGCGACGCTCCTCGCCCGGCACCGGCGGCCAACCGTACTGCTGGAGGCCGTTGCAGTCGACGATCGCGGTCAGGTTGCCGAGCCCGTAGCGCGCGCCGACCATCACGCTTTCCCAGACCATCCCCTCCTGGGTCTCGCCGTCGCCCAGCAGCACGAACGTCTGGACGCCGAGCCCGCGCATCCGCGCTCCGAGGGCGATCCCGAGTCCGACCGCGAGGCCCTGGCCGAGCGAACCGGTCGATGCCTCGAGGCCGGGCAGGCGGGTCATGTCGGGGTGGCCCTGGAGCCGGCTGTCGCCCGAGTCGAACGTCGCCAGCTCCTCGATCGGGAAGTAGCCGCGCATGGCCATCACCGCGTACTGCCCGATCGCCGAGTGGCCCTTGGACAGGATGAACCGGTCACGCTCCGGCCAGTCCGGCTCGTCGGGACGGATCCGCATGACCCGGAAGTAGAGGGCGACGAGCAGGTCCATGGCCGACAGCGGACCGCCGATGTGCCCGGCTCCGCTGTGCGCCACGGACTCGACGACGAGCAGGCGTCCCCGTCGAGCGACGTCGTCGAGGTCGACCGATGGACCCGCGCCACTCTCCGGGGTCAACGCCACGGGAGCGGCCGCGCGCGGGTCGTCAATCACCGCCCGGGGGCGGCCCGCCCCGGGTGCTCTCGCGGACGACGACCCCGACCGGTAGCACCACGCCCTCCGGAAGTGCGCCGTCGCGGACCGCCCGGATGAGCGAGGCAGCCGCCGCTCGCCCCATCTCGGCCGATGGCACGGCGACGGTCGTCAACCGTGGATTGGACATCGCCGCATAGGGGATCCCGTCGAAGCCGACGATCCCGACGTCCTCAGGGACCCGGATGCCGAGGTCACGGAGCGCGTTCATCAGCGCGAGCGCCAGCTGGTCGTCGTAACACACGAGCGCCTCGGGCAGGTCGGCCGCGATCTGCTCGGCGAGGTAGGCCGGGGCTCGCCAGGCGTCCACGGCGGCGAAGAACCTGCGCACGGGAGCGCGGATCCCTCGACTCCGGAGGGTCGCGGCAACGGCCTCGGCGCGGGTCGAATTCGAGTCGCGGACGCCGCTCTCGACGTACGCGATCCGCCGGTAGCCGCTGTCGACGAGATGGGTGACCGCAGCCCGCACGCCGCCCGCGTCATCGGTCTGGATCACCCCCGGGATGGGCGGACCGTCGTGGCGGGGAAGGCTGCGGTGGTCGGGCCAGACGAGGATGAGCCGGGCCGGATCGACCCGCTCGCGCAGCTCCCGCGGTGCGAGCACGCTCGACACGATCGCCACCCCGTCCGTCCCGTGCTCGGCGAAGATCCTCAGCGCCAGCCGCTCGCGCACGACGTCCCGCTCGCCGGCGACGACCATCACGCTGTACCCCTGCTGGCGCGCCTCCTGCTCGAATGCCGACGCGACCTGTCCGTGGACGGGATCGCGCAGGTCGGGCAGGAGCAGGCCCAGCGTCCGCGTCCGCCGGACGCGCAGGCTTCGGGCGGCCGCATTGGGGACGTACTGCAGCTCGGCGGCCGCGGCCTTGACCGATAGCCGGGTCGCCAGGCTGATGCGCGGATCGTCGGCCAGCGCCCTCGAGGCGGTCGAACCGGAGACGCTCGCCCGCAGGGCGACATCCTTCAGGAGGATCCGACGGCGCGGGCTGTCCCCGGTCAGTTCCACACGCCCGCGCTCCGCTCCCTCCGTCTGAGCAACCGATTGCGCAACCGTAGCATCGGGTCTCCGGACCGTCAATATCTGATGGTCCCGCCGCGGGTCTCGACGACCCGCCGATCATCCGGATCAGCCGGGGTCCGGCAGGGCCTCGATGAAGGCGGCTGTCCGGTCCAGGGCGTCCTCCAGGACCGCCTTCAGCCCGTGGCCGAGTCGCGGGTAGGACACCAGCTCCCCGTGGGGGAGGAGTCCCATCGCTGCCTGCAACAGGTCGATCCGCGCGAACGGATCCGACTCACCGGACAGGAGCAGCGCTGGGCAGGCGATCGCCGGCCAATGCGAGACCCTCGGTCCGACCTCCGGGGCGCCCGGGCGGTGGAGCGGGTAGGAGAAGCAGACCAGGCCGCGGTAGCCGGCAACGGCGCCGCCGGGACCGCGGGCGGCGGCTGCGGCGGCGAGACTCGCGACCCGACCGCCGTACGAGTGGCCGCCGACGACGATCGCCGGACCGGGTGGGGCGAGCTCGAGCCAGCGGGGGACGACGTCCTCGGCCCGGCGCTTCGGCAGGTCCACGGCGATCGCGTCGATCCCGCGGGCGCGCAGGCCGTCGACGAATGGGGCCATCGACGCGGCGGTGCCCGACGCCCCGTGCCCGAGGACCACCACCGGTTTCATGGTCCGACGATACGCCGCGGTATCCGGTCACGCACGGGGGCCATCCGTCGCGACCGCCTCTGCGTACCGACAGCGTGAGGTCGTTGACGCCGCCGTCATTATCGACGATGCTATCGCCACAACATGCAATAACGAGATACCCAAGGTGATCCAGCCCATCTCCGAGCTCATCGCGCCGATCCTGGCCGCGACCCCGACACCGCAGGTCGTGGGCTTGCTCATCACTGCGGTCGTCCTCGGGATCCGCCACGGGATCGACTGGGACCACATCGCGGCGATCACCGACATCACGAGCACGACCACGACGGCGGACGCAGGGACGGCCGCTCACGACGAACAGCATCGGGCGCTCGCCGAGGTCACCGACTGGCATCACCACGACCACGGCGGGCCGAGTGAGATGCACGCCCACGACCTCGGCCCCGGAGCGGCGACGATCGCGGCGATGCCAGGCCCCGTCCCGACACCGAGCAGGATGAGGTTGGCCGCTGAACAGCGTCAGGCGATCGGGCTCGGGACCCTCTATGCGCTCGGCCACGCGTCCGTCGTGGCAGCCCTCGGCGTGGCGGCGCTGCTGTTCGGGGCCCTCCTGCCGGATTGGGTCGACCCCATCCTCGGCCGGGTAGTGGGGGCGACCTTGATCATCCTCGGGATCTGGGTGTTCGTGTCGCTGTACCAGTACATTCGCTACGGGACGGAGTTCAGGCTGCGCAGCCGCTGGATGGTCATCTTCGAGTCCGTCCGTTATCTCGGGCGGCGGATGCAGGCGAAGCTCCACGGCCATGCGCATGTCGAGCCGCTCGAGATGAGCTCGTACGGCCGTCGCACCGCGTTCGGCGTCGGGATGATCCACGGGATCGGCGCCGAGACCGGCACCCAGGTCCTCATCATCGCTGCCGTCGGAGGCGCGGCAGGAGCCGGGCTGGGGATCCCGATGATGGCTGCCTTCATCGTCGGATTGCTCATCTCGAACACGCTCATCGTGGTCGTGTCGGCGATGGGCTTCGGGGCCAGCCAAGCCCGCCAGCGCGTCTACATCGCCTTCGGCGTGGCGGCCGGAGTCTTCAGTCTGGTCGTGGGGTTCATGTTCTTCTTCCAGCTCCAGGGACTCCTGCCCGACCTCCAGCGCATCGTCGGGTCGATCGGGGCGTGATCGACGCCGCTTCCGACTGGACGCAGGTCCGCGAGCGCCTCCACGAGCGTGGACTCCGCTGGACGCCGCAGCGCCGGACGCTCGTCGACGTCCTGTCGCGGACCGACGGCCACGTCACGGGCAGCGAGCTCGTCGAGCGGTGCCGCGAGATCGACCCGGAGACGACCCCGTCAACGGTCTACCGGACGCTCGACGTCCTCGAGGAGCTGGGGCTGGTGCGGCACGGGCACGGCGCCGACGGCCGGGAGGAGTTCCACGTTCTGCCCGCCGTCGAGCACGGCCATCTTCACTGCCAGTCGTGCGGCGGGACCTGGGAGGTCGAGGCGGCGGAGGCCGGCTCGCTCGTCGGCTCGCTCGAGGCGAGCCGGGGATTCGCGGTCGACCTCAGTCACGTGACGATCGTCGGGACCTGCGCCGCCTGTCGGAGAGCCGTGGCCGAGACCTGAGCTCGCGAGGCCGACCGTCCGGAGGAACGCCGAAGAGCCGACCCGTGATGGGCCGGCTCTTCGGTCGAGGAGGAGGAGCTAGTTCGCGGGCGGCAGCAGGACGCCGTCCAGCAGGTAGACGACCGCATTGGCCGTCTGGATGTTGCCGCAGACGATCTTGGCGGTCCCGTTCACGGTGAACGACTCGCCGCTGCCCGTCACCGTCAGGTCCTTGCCGAGGAGCGTCTTGTGCGTCCCGGCGAGCTGGTCCGGGCTCAGCTTGCCCGCGACGACGTGGAAGGTCAGGACCGTCGTCAGCAGGCCCTTCGGGTCGGCCAGCGCCGCCTCGAGCGTCTTCTGGTCCATCGCCGCGAAGGCGCCGTTGGTCGGGGCGAAGACCGTGATCCCGTCGGTCGTGTCGAGGGTGTTGCCGAGACCGGCCGCGGTGATCGCCGTGACCAGCGTGGACAGCGCCGGGTTCTTCGATGCGGCAGTCGCGACCGGATCCTTGGCCATCTGCGCCAGGCTGCCGTCGCCGCTCGCGGGGAGCGAGCTGCACGCCGGACCGAACGCGGCCGACATCGCATCCGCGGATGCGGCCGGGCTGACAACGGCCATCGACGGCGTCGTGCTTGCAGCCGCCGTGGCTGCGCTGGTCGGCGTCGCCGTCGGTGCGGTCGTCGGGGCGATCGTCGCCGCGCTGCCAGAGCAGGCGCCCAGGGCGATCGCGGCCGTCAGGGCCAGCGTTCCGAGCGTCAGGGTTCGTCGTTCCATCGGGTTCGTTCTCCTATTCGTCAGTCCGCAGCAGTCCCGCTGCGGTCTCCGACTCGGATCGCATCTCGCTCGCAGCCGGGGGTTCCCGCACTGCGGCTCGGGGGTCGATCGCGCCGATCGGCTTGCCGACAGCCGCCGGCTGGTCAGCCGCTGCCTGTCGCCAACCATTCGGGCGACCGCTGGATCCGGATGGCCCTGTTCGTGCGTCGACTGGCAGCGCCTCCCACTCGCGACGTGTCCGCCCCATCCGGACCGACGCGCGGAGCGAATCAGGAGAGACGGTCGCCGAGCGACCGGCGGACCCGAGAGCGGGTTCGAAGGGACCCGGTGGGCCCGGGCATCCACGGAGGACCACATCCATGTCGAACCTCGACGGAGGCCGCGAGGCGCCAGCCCAGCCGGCCGGCCCGGTGCGACGGATCGAGCTTGGGCCGGGCCAGGAGTCCGTCTGGGACTATCCGCGACCGCCTCGTGTGGAGTCGGTGTCCGAGCGGCTGCGGGTGGTGGTCGGCGGGGCGACGCTCGCGGACACGACCCGGGGCCTGCGGGTCCTGGAGACGGCCGGGCCGCCCGTCTACTACTTCCCGCCGTCCGCGGTCTTGCTCGAGCTGCTCGTCCCCAGCCGTCACCGAAGCTCTTGCGAATGGAAGGGCGATGCCCGCTATCTGAGCTATGACGACGGAGCGGGCCGGCGGATCGACAACGTCGCGTGGTCCTACGACCGGCCGCTCCCCGGGTTCGAGGCGATCGCCGGGTACCTCGCGTTCTACGCGGGCCTCGTCGACGAGGCATGGGTCGGCGACGAGCGCGCGACACCCCAGCCCGGGCGGTTCTACGGCGGCTGGATCACGTCCCGGATCGTCGGGCCGTTCAAGGGCGAGCCCGGCTCGTTCGGCTGGTGACGGCCCCGGTGGGTCGCCGGGCGGTTCGGGCCGTCCGAGCGGTCAGGCGCGGTCAGTCGGACGTGGGCACGCCCATGATGTTGAAGCCGCCGTCGACGTACAGGATCTCCCCGGTCACGGCGCTGGACAGGTCCGACGCGAGGTAGAGGGCGCTCCGCCCGACGTCCTCCGGGGTGATGTGGGCGCGCAGGGGCGCGACATCGGTGAACCCGCCGTACATCTTCTTGAACCCGGCGATGCCGGCCGCGGCGAGCGTTCGGACAGGCCCTGCGCTGATCGCGTTGACCCGGATGCCGTCGGGACCGAGGTCGGCCGCCAGGTAGCGGACCGACGCCTCGAGCGCCGCCTTGGCCACCCCCATCACGTTGTAATGGCTGACGACCTTCTCCGACCCGTAGTAGGACAGGGTGATCACGCTCGACCCGGCGTCCAGGAACGGTCGCGCCTCACGGACAAGGGCGACGAGCGAGTAGGCGCTGACGTCGAGCGCAAGGGTGAACCCGTCCCGTGACGTGTCGACGAAGCTGCCTTCGAGGTCCTCCCGTCGGGCGAACGCCAGGGCGTGGACCAGGATGTCCAATCGCCCATGGACCGCGCCCCACTTCGCCATGACGGCTCGGA
>JADGQI010000014.1 GCA_017881905.1 Chloroflexota bacterium | reverse complement strand
CGTCGAGAACCGGCTGCGGCGCGCCGACTCGATGCGTGAGCGCAATACGTCGGCCAGACAGCGAGACAAGGTCGCAGTTGCGCGCGACGCGGAGGCCGTCGCTCGCGATGTGCGCAGCATCGAAATGGCGCCCGTCACGGACGGACCGATCGCCGAGCTCATGCAGCAGCTGGAAGATGCAGCCACCGAGGCTGCCGCCGACCGGGCTCGGGCGGCCGCGGACCGCGAGCGGGCCGCCACGGACCGCGCGAAGGCTGCCCGGGTCCGCGCCCGGCTGGAGGCCAAGCTCCGGCTGGCCCACCTCGATGAGCTGACCGGCGCGTATCGCCGTGAGGCGGGCCGGCTGGCCCTCTCGCACGAGATCGACCGGGCGCGCCGATCCGATGGACGGTTCGTGCTGGCGTTCGTCGACGTTGACGACCTCAAGCCCATCAATGATCGCGACGGTCATCCAGCCGGCGATCGGATGCTGCAGGTCGTCGTCCGAGAGATCCGGCTTCGGCTTCGCTCCTTTGACCCGATCATCCGCTTCGGTGGCGACGAGTTCATCTGCGGCTTGAG
Source organism: Chloroflexota bacterium (assembly GCA_017881905.1). Classification (GTDB taxonomy): domain Bacteria; phylum Chloroflexota; class Limnocylindria; order Limnocylindrales; family CSP1-4; genus Chersky-267. Next base: position 3,023 of record JADGQI010000014.1, on the reverse strand, counting down.
TGGGACGGACGCCACCGAGGCGAGGCGCCGGTTCGTCTCGATCGCGAACGCGATCGAGGAGGAATCGAAGGTAGGCATCAGCGTCGGGCTGGCCTCGCTAGCGCCCGACGACACGATCGAGACCCTGACGGCACGGGCGGACGCCGGGATGCTCCGGATGAAGTCCAGGCATCGGGCGAGGAAGACGAGACAGCGCGAAAGCGCGTGAGCGAGGAGGCAGCATGACCATCGACAAGGTCGACCAGACGGTCGTCACGGAGACACCTACCCCCGACGCCGGGCAACAGACCGTCCGGACGGCTCGAAGCACGACCACCCTGCCGGGACCCGGCGCCTCGGAGATGACTCGGCGCGTGATCATGCTCGTGTTCGGGCTGATCCAGATCGTGATCGCGGCGCGCTTCGTGCTCCTGCTGCTCGATGCCAGGGAGGCCAATGGCATCGTGTCGGCCATCCTCAACATCAGCCAGGTGTTCGTCGCCCCGTTCGAGGGCATCCTCAAGACGGACAACCTCCACTCCGCCGGGTCCATCTTCGACATCACCGCGATCGTCGCTTTCGTCGGCTGGACGATCCTCGAGCTGATCGTGCTCTGGGCCGTCAACATCTTCCGGCGCAAGCCGGCCTGACCGGAACAGCAACGCCATTCGCTTTCACGCCGGGGCTGATCGTCAGCCTCGGCGTTTCGTTGTCCTGCGATGACCCGGGGCTGAGCGGATGACCGCCTCGTCACGGACGCCGCTTGGCCCAGCCCAATGGGCCAAAGGGCACTGGCACGCCTCTGCACCCGAGGGCATCGTCGGATGGTCGCCGAGTAGCGCCTGAAGACGACCCGACGGCGTGACAGGAGGCCAACGATGCACCGACAACGCGTGCTGATCATGGGTGCCGCGGGTCGCGACTTCCACGACTTCAACACGGTCTACCGGGCCGATCCCGCAGTCGAGGTGGTCGCCTTCACCGCGACCCAGATCCCGGGGATCGCCGACCGCCGCTATCCTCCCGAGCTGGCCGGTCCGCTCTATCCGAGCGGCATCGCCATCGTCGCCGAGACCGAACTCGAGACCCTCATCCGGTCCGAGCACGTCGACACCGTCGTGTTCGCCTACAGCGACGTCAGCCACGAGACCGTGATGCACGCGGCGTCCAGGGTGCTCGCGGCCGGGGCCGACTTCGTCCTCCTCGGACCGGAACGGACGATGCTCCGGAGCCGCCGCCCGGTCGTCGCGGTCGGCGCGACCCGGACTGGTGCCGGCAAGAGCCAGACCACGCGCTACCTCGCCGCCCTCCTCGCCGATCAGGGCCTGACGCCGGTCGTGATCCGCCACCCGATGCCCTACGGCGACCTCGTCGCCCAGCGCGTCGAGCGCTTCGCGACGTACGAGGACCTCGACCGGTTCGAGACGACGATCGAGGAACGCGAGGAATACGAGCCGCATCTGGATGCGGGCCGCGTGGTCTACGCGGGCGTCGACTACGAGGCCATCCTGCGCGAGGCCGAGACCGAAGCCGACGTGATCCTGTGGGACGGCGGCAACAACGACTTCCCGTTCTATCGCCCCGACCTGTACGTGGTCGTCGCCGATCCGCTCCGGGCCGGCGACGAGCGCCGCTATCACCCGGGCGAGACGAACATCCGCATGGCGGACGTGGTGATCATCAACAAGATCGACTCGGCCGACCAGGCCTCGATCGACACCGTCCGCGCCTCGATCGAGGCGCTCAACCCGCGGGCCGGGATCCTGACCGCACGGTCGGACCTGACGCTGGTCGGGCCCCCGATCGCGGGCAAGCGCGTGGTCGTCGTCGAGGACGGACCGACCCTGACCCACGGCGGGATGCCGTATGGGGCAGGGGTCGTCGCGGCGCGCCGTTTCGGTGCCGCGAGCCTGGCCGATCCGCGACCGGCTGCCGTCGGCTCGATCCGGGCGGTCCTCGAGCGCTACCCGGCGCTCGATGCTCTCGTACCGGCGATGGGCTACGGGCCTGCCCAGATCCGCGAGCTCGAGGCGACCCTCAACGCGGTCGACGCCGACCTCGTCCTGTCGGCGACGCCGATCGACCTGACCCGCCTCGTCACACTCGACAAGCCGATCACCCGGGTCCGCTACGACCTGGCTCCGGTCAGCGGTCCTTCGCTGGCCGACCTGATCGAGCCGATCGTCCGGATGACCCGGACACCCATCCCGGTCGGAGGATGACGCCATGTCGACCCTCGCTCCCCTTGCGGGACAGACGACGGCGGCCCCGCCCCGCCACCTGCTGACCCTCGACGCGCTCGGGCCGCACGGCCTCCGCTCGCTGCTCGACCTGACCGCCCGGCTCAAGCGGGACCCGGAACCCTTCCGGAACCGCTTTGCCGGCGGCCGGATCGGGATGATCTTCGACAAGCCGTCGACCCGAACGCGCGTCAGCTTCGAGTCGGCGGCCTGGATGCTCGGGATGCTGCCGATCGTCCTCCGTCCCGACGAGCTCCAGCTCGGACGCGGCGAGACGACCGCCGACACTGCCCGCGCCCTGTCGCTCTATCTCAACGGGCTCACGGTGCGGACGTTCGCTCAGGCGACCATCGAGGAGATCGCGGCGGCCGCGTCGATCCCGGTGATCAACGCCCTCACCAACGAGCACCACCCGTGCCAGGCGATGGCCGATGTCATGACCCTCGAGGAGGAGTACGGCTCGCTGGCCGGCGTCAAGGTCGCCTTCATCGGTGACGGCGACAACGTCTGCCATTCGCTGATCCAGGCGGCTGGCCTGGCGGGTTTCGAGCTCCGGATCGCGACTCCACCGGGCTACGAACCGACCGAGTCGGTCGTCGCCGAGGCCCGCCGGTCCGCCCTCATCACCGGGGGTTCGATCGTCCTGACCACTGATCCGTTCGAGGCCGCAGACGGCGTCGATGCGGTCTATGCCGACGTGTGGACGTCGATGGGTCGTGAAGGCGAGCAGGCGGCCCGCATGACGGCCTTCGCCGGATTCACGGTCGACACCCGACTGATGAGTCGGGCCGCAAGGACGGCGAT
>JADGQI010000112.1 GCA_017881905.1 Chloroflexota bacterium | reverse complement strand
TATGGCCGGCGTTGGCCATGACGATCCGTCCGGTCTCGGGCTCGAGGATCGCGAACAAGCAGGTCACGAACATGCGCGCCGGCATCTCCGGTTCGAGCAGCGCGTTCGCGCGGGCCAGGATCTCGCCCGGTGAATCGCTCCGGCTGGCTTCGGCGCGGAGGATGGAATGGGTTCGCGCCATTACCAGCGCCGCAGGCACACCCTTGTCCGTGACGTCGCCGCAGGCGATCCCGATCCGTCCGTCGCGCATCTCGATGAAGTCGTAGAAGTCGCCACCGACCGCCCGGGCAGGCCCGTAGTAGGCGGCGATCTGCCATTGCGCCAGCTTTGGCAGTTCGCGCGGCAGGAACTGTTGCTGGATGAGGGTCGCGACACGCATCTCCTGCTCGAGGCGCTCGCGCTCGGCGGCTTCATGCGCCTGCTCGCGCACGAGCTGGGCGACCCGGATGGCGGGCGCGGCCTGGGCGGCGAGGGTCGTCAACAGGCGCCGATCGTCGGTCGAGTAGTCCTGTTCGGACAGGCGCGGGCCGAGGTTCAGCGTACCGATGAGTTCGCCCTGAGAGACGAGCGGGACGACGAGCGCCACGCCGGCCTCGCGCAGGGCGGTGACGGCCGGCGAGTCGAGTTCCAGGCGGGCAAGGTCCACCGGCCCGGACACGGTCTGGAGATACGCCAGCAGCGGGTCGGACTCGGGGATGTCTACCGCGATCGATGGATCGTCCGGCGCGCGAGCGGGCTGCTCGGCGGCGGCAGGGACCGCGGGGGCCGGCGTGGCCCCGGGACCATCTGGACGGCCCGGGAGGCGGCGGATCGGACGCGTCAGTTCTGTCATGTCGGGCTCACCTTCGCTCCTGCGCGTCCGGGAATCGTTACGGGATCGACGGTCCGAAGAAGACGCCGACCGCCCAGGAGATCACGTCCAGGACAAGGAAGCCGACCACCCACTGGAAGCGGCGTGACGGCAGCCGTCCGTCCGGGAAGACGAGGGGTATCCCGATAAGAGCGATGACGATCGGGTAGAAGAACAGGGCGTTCGCGGCCGTTCGTGCCGGGTCGGATCCGGGCCACGGCGGAACCTGCATGTGACCGATGACGGCGTACGTGCCCACGACCGGGACGAGAGCCAGGATCGTCCCGGCCGTCAGGAACATCGGGCCGATCGGGTTGGCCGGGACCCTGGTCCACAGAAGCGCTCCGACCAGCAGGAACAGCGCGACCACGGGGATCCATAGGACGGTCGAAGCATCCGAAGGGCCGACCACGCTGGCGACGATGAACGCAACGATGTCGAGCGCGGCAAGACCCCAGACGAACGCCCCCCGACTCATGGTCCGGTCTCCCGCAGCCACAGACCGACGGTCGTCGGCGAGATTGCGGTCTGCAGGGTCGCGCTCAGGTCTTCCGTGACCGTCTCGATATCCATCTCGCTGCGCAGGTCCAAGTCGCGGGCGTCCGCCTCAAGGTCGGGATCCATGGGTCCGATGATGCCAGCCCCACCGTCCCAACATCGTTACGAGCCGTGTCCATCGTCAAGTACCGTTACGTCGTGACTGGCACATCTCCGACCCTCTCCATCCGGCTGCTCGGCCCCCTTGACGTGTCCGTGGGCGGCCGCCCCATCGTGGTGGATACCCGCAAGGCGCTCGCGATCGTCGCCCTTGTCGCTGCCGAGGGACGCCCGATCGCCCGCGACGAGCTGGCCGCGATGTTCTGGCCGGAGGCGGACGACGAGGCGGCCCGGGGTTCCCTTCGTCGTACGTTGTCGGCGCTGCGCACCGCGATCGGCGGAGCCGGTATGGTCATCGGGCGGGCACAGGTCGCGCTCGACCTGGCGGCTGCAACGGTCGATCTGATCGAAGTGGAGCGCCTGGCGGCGTCGCTCCGGGGGACCGACCTTGAGGCTGCGGCGGCGCTCGCCCGGGGCCCGTTCCTGGCCGGCTTCGCGGTGCGCGACAGCCCGGCGTTCGATGACTGGCGGGCCGCCCGGGCCGTGCGCGTCGAGCGGACCGTGGGTGACCTCCTCGATCGCCTTGCGGCCGCTCGGCTCGACGGTGGGGATGCAGGCGGGGCGGTGGAGGCGGCGAGGCGACGGGTCGAGCTCGATCCGCTCGACGAGCTCGGTCAGCGCCGACTTATCGAGCTGCTCGCCGGCGCGGGCGATCGAGCCGGTGCGATCCTCCAGTACCGAGCCCTCATCGCGCTGTTCGACCGCGAACTGGGGGTCGCTCCCCTGCGCGAGACGATGGAGCTGTATGACGCCATTCGCGAGGACCGGATCCGGGAGCGTCCCGCACGGAAGGTCGTGGCGCACATCCGCCCGACGACCGTCGCGGCAGGCCTCGGCGTTCCGTCGGCGCCCCGCTCCGCGCCGCTCGTCGGGCGCGACCGTGAGCTTGTTGCGATCGCATCGGAGTGGCGCGACGCGGTCCCTGACGGGCGCGTGGTCCTGCTCGAAGGCGAGGCCGGGATCGGCAAGACCCGCCTTGCCGAAACGGTCGCGGCCTCGATCCGCGCAGATGGCGGGATCGTCCTCGCAGCCCGCGGCTACCCGGGCGAGGGCGCGATCGCCTACGGCCCGATCGCCGAACTTCTCCGGGTCGGCCTTGCGACGCCCGGCGGCCCGGCCCGGCTGGAGGCCCTCGACGATACGGCTCGGCTCGAGATCGGCCGGCTGGTGGACCTGCCGGTCCAGCTCCGGGTCGCAGGTGTGGCGGGTCCCGACGGCGCGAGCGCCAGGGTCCGCCTCCTTGACGCTATCGCGGGCGCGCTGACCGCCCTGGCTGCCGGGCCGGTGCCCGGACTCGTCTGGGTCGATGACCTCCATCTCGTCGACGACCCGACACGTGAAGCGCTCGCCTACCTGGCCAGGCGCCTGGCCGGGCAGTCGGTCGTCCTGCTCCTCGCCTGGCGACGCGAGGACCTCACCGCGGCGGGTGAAGCGACGGTCGACGATCTCGCCCGCCAGCCGGCGGTCACGAGCCTCACGCTCCAGCGCCTGGTCCGGGACGAGGTCGCCGCGATCGTGCGCGCGATGCGCCCGACCGACGGTGACGCCACGCTCATCGACGCGCTGGTCGCCGATTCGGAGGGGCTGCCGCTCCATGTCGTGGCGGCTCTCGCCAGCGGCGAGCCGCCCGGCGCGGTCATGCCGCGGGGCGTCCAAGCGCTCCTTCGCGAACGGATCGCGTCGGTCACCGAGACGGCGGCCCAGGTCATCTCCGCCGCTGCCGTGATCGGTCGCTCCTTCGACCTGGGCACCGTCCGCCAGACGAGCGGCCGATCCGAGGAGGAGACGGTCGACGCCATCGAGGAACTGATGCGTCGCGGCATCGTGCGCGAGGTCCCCGGCGCGGTCGGCCCGTCGGTCCGTTACGACTTCGGACATGGCCGGATGCGCGACGTCGCGTTCGAGGCCATGAGTCTGGGCCGCCGCCGGCTGCTCCACCGGCGGACGGCCGATGCGCTGCGGCTCGATCTGGCGGTCGTGGGTCGCGACGACCTGACCCGGTTTGCGCTCATCGCCGGCCACGAGCGCGAGGCGGGGCGGCCGGCCGAGGCGGCCGAGGCGTTCGTCGTGGCCGCGGACCAGGCCGAGGCGGTCTTCGCCAATCGCGAGGCGATCGACCACCTGGCGTCGGCCATCGCCCTCGGGCATCCTGATGGATCCGCCGTCCATGCCCGGATCGGCGAACTGCGCTCGCGTCTCGGGGAATACCCGGAGGCGATCGTCGCGCTCGAGACCGCCGCCGCACTTGCCGGGCCGTCGGATCTGCCGGCGATCGAGGTGGCGCTCGGCCGGGTGCATCGGCGACGGGGCGACCTCGCCGCTGCCTCGAGCCATCTCACGTCCGCGCTCGGGTCGCCCGGGCTGACC
>JADGQI010000111.1 GCA_017881905.1 Chloroflexota bacterium | reverse complement strand
TTGACGTTCGGTGCCGCCGCGAACGCCTCGCGCAGCTGGGCCGACGCCGGGGTCATGTCCTGGTCGACCCAGGCGACCGTGATCGTGTTGTCGCCGCCGGAGAAGATCGCCCCGAACAGGACGACGAAGATCAGCGGGAAGGCCAACGTCCAGAAGAGCGCGCCGCGGTCGCGCAGGTAGCTCCGGATGTTGGCCATGGTCAGAGCGGTGAGCGCCTTCATCGGTCCACCATCAGTCGCGCAGGGCCCGACCGGTCAGGTCGAGGAAGACGTCCTCGAGGGTCGCCTTGCGCACGCCGAGATCGCCGGGTTCGAGGCCGCGCGCCTCGGTCAGGGCGAGCAGAGCCCCGATCGTCGTCGGGACGTCGCCGGTGTACAGCGACGTCCGGCCGTCATCGTGCTTGACCGACTTCACCGCCGGCAGCGCGGTCAGCTCGGCGTCCTCGACCCCGGGCAGCGTATCGAACCGGACGGCGCGCTCGCTGAACCGTCGGTCGATCAGCTCCGCTGCGGTCCCGATCTCGAGGATCCGGCCATGGTCCATGATCGCCAGCCGGTCGCACAGGTGGTCGGCCTCCTCCATGTAGTGGGTCGTCAGGAGGATCGTCTTGGCCTGCTCGCGGAGGCGCTCGACCAGGTCCCACAGGGACCGACGGGCGGCGGGGTCGAGCCCGGTCGTCGGTTCGTCGAGGAAGACGACCTCCGGGTCGTTGACCAGCGCGAGGGCCACCGCGAGGCGCTGCCGCTGGCCGCCCGAGAGCTCCCTGGTCAGGGCCTTCCGCCGCTCGCCGAGATCGAGGAAGTCGATCAGCTGATCGGTCGGCAGGGATCGCGTGTAGAAGCTCCGGAACAGGTCGATGACCTCGGTCACGGTCAGCTTGGGGTACAGCTCGGCGGTCTGGAGCGTGACCCCGATGCGTTGCTTGAGCGCGTCCGGCTGGCTGTCCGCGTCGATCCCGAGGATCTCCAGCTGGCCGCTATCGGGCTTGCGCAGGCCCTCGAGCATCTCGACCGTCGTCGTCTTGCCGGCGCCGTTCGGTCCGAGCAGACCGAACACCTCGCCTCGGGCGACCTCGAACGACACGCCGTCGACGGCGTGGACGTCACCGTAGCTCTTGCGGACGTCACGGACACGGATGACGACGTCGGAGGAGACGGTCTGGGACATCAGACCTGAATCATGCCACGCGCCGGTCAGGCCGGGTCCGTCTCCGGTGCCGGCGCGCCGATCGACAGGTAGGACATGACCGCCCGCTCGAGGCCGACATCGCGGCCGGCCTCCTCCGACAGCAGCCACTTGTGCTCGAGCACGTCGCAATACGCCTGGACGAGGTCGCGGTCCGGGCCCACGGCCGAGCGAAGCCGGGCGATCGTCGGCTCATAGACATCGTCGAGCCAGCGCTCGGCGCCTTCGGCCCGGTCGAGCGGCCGCCGCTCGAACCACTCGAGCCAGGCCCGGTACTCGCGCAGGTCGTTCATCAGGATCCGTGCCTGGCCCTCGAGTGCCACGATCCCCGTCCGCCGCTCCAGCTCACGGGTATGGAACCGACGGGTGGTGACCGCCACGCGCAACCGCAGCCGACCGGCCCGGTCGCCCGGCTCGAGCTCGATCTCGTCGATCGAGAAGCCCATGTCGTTGAGACGACGGACGCGGGCGGCGACCGCATACCGATCGTCGGCCCCGAGCAGCTCCTCGGCATGGAGCTCGTCCCACAAGCCGCGGTATCGGGTCCGAACGCTCTCCGCGGCCGCGATCGCGTCGTCCAGGTCCTCCGGCCGATCGCTCAGCGAGGCGAGGTCGGCCAGGCCGAAGGCGACGTTCTCGACGAGGACCTCCAGGTCGTACGCTCGCTGGCCGTCGGACAGCGATGGATGGACCTCGCTGGTCTCGGCGTCCACCAGGTAGGCCTGGATCCGATCGCCGTCGCGCCGGAACAGGGTATTGGCGAGCGAGCAGTCGCCCCAGTAGACGCCGCCGCGATGGAGGTCCACCAGGAGGGACGCCATCGCATCGAGGAGCCGGTCGCGATACGCCTCCGAGCGGGACGGCAGACGCATCAGGAGCCGTCGATACTGGAGCGAGTGGGCGAGATACGAGGTCACCAGGATCGCCTCGGACCGGTCCGGTGCCTCGGCCAGACCGATCGCGCTTACGGCGGGCAGCTCGGCCACCTCGAGCCCCCGCAAGACCTCGTACTCGCGACGGGCGATCGCGAGGGGCTCTTCCTTGAGCGCGTAGAGGGCTTCGTCGTCGACCACGAAGCGGACGAGGTGACGGGACGGTCCGACCGGCAGCTCGCGGAAGGTCACGTCGTCGGACGACCAGTCGCCGAGCGGCAGCTCCCATGGCAGACCGAGGAGCACCGGCGACGCGGTCCGAAGGCGGAGATGCGGGAACGCCCCCGCGCCGTCGGTCAGAGCCGCTTCCGGAGATACGCGGTGACCGTGGCGTCGTAGCCGAGCGCCTCGTAGAGGTGGCGCGCCTCCGGTCGATGGTGGGCGGCGGTCACCTCGATGAACGCCGCACCGGCCTCGCGCGCGATCCCGTCGGCCGCGGTCATCAGGTCGTGACCGACGCCGCGGCCGCGGGCGCCGGCATCGACGACCAGGGCCAGCACGCGCCCGATCGTGTCGTCGTGCTCGAACCGCGGCATCAGGTGGATCGCCACGAATCCCAACAGCTCACCGGCATCCTCGGCCACGAGGACGTGGCCGTCGGCGGCCGCGAAGCGCTCGATCCGGGCCACGATCGTAGAGCCGGCCGCGGGGTAGCCCTCGTCCGTGAACAAGGCGGCGATCCGGTCGGCGTCATCGAGCGTCGCCGGGCGAACGGTCACGGGTCGATCGGTCATGGTCCGGATGGTACCGCGACGACGATGACCTGCGGTCCGGCGGAGGGCACGCCGAGGACGACCACGCCGGGGCCGAGAGCGGTCCGGCCGGCCCGCACCCGGGACCCGCCATGGGTCAACCGGTCGACCGCGGCGGACAGATCGCCGACGGTCGGGGCGACATAGAGCACCGCCGGACCCTCCCCGCGATGGGCCAGCGACGCGGCGAGCCGACCCTCGGTGGCGGGCTCGAGGAGGATCGACCGTACGCCGCCGGCCGACGTCCCGAGGATGCGCCCGCGCGCCCCGAGGAGCTCGTCCCGAACGACCGCGCCGACCGCCGGGGCGGTCGGCGTCCGCGGGGCCAGCTCGACCCAGGCGCGGTCCAGGTCCACGGTCGCCCAGCCGACCGCGACGACCCGGACGGCCAGTCCGGCCAGTGCCAGCCCGGGGCCGCGCGGACCCAGCGCCGGCGAACCCGCCTCCGGCGAACCGTCCGCCAGCCCGGCTTCGCGTGCCAGGCCGTCGGCCAGCGCGGCGGGGTCGAGCTTCACCGGCTCGGGCCGTGATCCGCTGGATCAGGCCGCGCGGCGGACGACGAACACGGTGGCCCCGGACGGCAGGTCCACGGTCTCCGGGCCTGGGACGCCGGCCGAATCGAACAGGGCGCCATACCCGGCGTGGTCCCACATCCGGGTGCCCTGGTAGAGCTCGTCGAGCTGGATCCCCCACAGCATCGCGCCGTGGAGCGAGCGGGATTCATCGATGCTCGACGGCAGGCACCAATCGAGGACCACCAGCCGGCCACGCGGCTTGACGCAGGACCAGGCCGAGCGCAGCGCACCGACCGGGTCAGGGATCTCGTGGAGCGCGTCCTGGAAGTAGACCAGGTCGAACGACGCGCCGTAGGGCAGGTCGGTCGGGTCGCGGTTGTCGATCTCGATCCGGTCGGCCAGGCCGGCCTCCGACACGTGGCGGAGGGCCCGGCCCACGGAATCCGGCTCGTACTCGACGCCGACGAGCGCTGTGTCCGGGAAGCGCCGGGCGACGGCGATGAGCCACCGACCGCCGCCGCAGGCCACGTCGAGGACCCGCCCACCCTCGGCGAGCTCGGCGGCCAGGTCGGGTAGCTGCGCCAGGGCCTCCTGGAAGAACACGGCGATGTCCTGCGCGGTCACGGCCTCGATCGCGCGATGGAACCGGGCCGGACGCTCGGGGATCGTGCGGCCGGTCCGGAAGAACTCGGCCAGGCGTTCGTAGTCGAGGCTGCTGACGATGGTCGAGACGAACTGCCCGCCGAGGAACTCGGGCCGATCGTCGGACAGGAGGACCGTCATCACGTCGTCGATCGGCCGGGCGCGCTCGCCGTCGTAGACGATGACCTCGACCGAATCGGCGAGCCGCGCCCAGACCTCGACGGGCTCGGCGAGGCAACCGGCCGCCGAGGCGAGCTCGGCCAGCGCGATGCCGTCACTGCCGGCGTCGCGGATCCGAGGGAGTAGCCCGAGCTCCAGCCCGAGATAGACCGTCCAGGTCCGGTAGAACCCACCCAGGCTGGCGGCGAGATCGTCGAAGCGCTCGTCGATCGACATCGCCGGATTGTCGCACGCTGCCGACGGCCGCCGCGGTTCGCGGCCCGTTCCGGTATCGTCGCGGGAGGGGCACGAGGCGGACGGTCGTCGAGCGTACGATGGCCGTCCCGCGGGCCCGTTCCGCGCGACTGGAGCGCCACCTGATGCGAACCCTTGCCCGGCCGATCGGACTCGGCCTCGCCGCCCGCGGGGAGATCGACGACGCCGTCGGCTGGACGCGCCAGGCCCGCGATGCCGGGCTCGACTCGATCTGGATCCACGACTCGTACTTCGAGCGCGACGCGGTCAGCTTCGGGAGCTCGATCGCGTCGGCCATGGCCGCCGACGGCGAGGACGACGGCGAGGCCGGCTTCCGGATCGCGCTCGGCGCGGTCAACCCGTTCACCCGCCACCCGGTCGTCCTGGCGATGACCGGCTCCGCGCTCGATGAGATCCTCCCCGGGCGGATCGTCCTCGGGCTGGGCACCGGGCTGCCCCTGCGGCTCAAGCAGATGGGCATCCCGTACGAACCCGAGGCCGCGGTCGAACGCGTGTCCACGACGATCGATCAGCTGCGCGCGCTGTGGGCGGGCGAACGCTTGCCGTCGGCGACCCCGGGCCTGCCGCCGATCCAGCCGATGTTCCCGCCGACCCACCGGATCCCGCTGTTCATCGCCGCCTACCGCAAGGAGTTCGTCGCCCTGGCCGGGCAGAAGGCCGACGGCTACCTCGCTCGCCCCGCGGAGTCGATCCCATCGCTGCGCGGGATCCTCGAGCGGCTCCGGGCGTCGGCCGTCGAGGCCGGCCGTGATCCCGAGTCGATCGAGTCGGCCGGCTACCTCCTGTCGCTGGTCGACGCGACCCGGCGTGAGGCGCTCAACCGGGCCAAGCGCGAGCCGTTCGTGATCTACATGATGTCGGTCCTGTCCGACGTCTCGCTCAAGCGCGCCGGGTTCGACGCCGAGCTCCGCGACCGGATCGCGGCCGCCTGGCGGGCCGAGGACTACACGACCGCCGGGAACCTCATCCCGGACGAGCTCCTCGACGCGTTCATGCTGTGCGGGACGCGCGAAGATGTCGCGGCCAAGGCGATGGCCTTCCACACTGATGCCGGCCTCGGGCTGCCGCTGCTCCAGCCGGTCCTCCAGGAGGATCGCCAGATCGACGAGCTCATCGCCGCGGCGGGACTGTACGCCGCGGCGCCGAGTCCCGCCGAGAGCCGGGCGACCGAGCGAGGGGCCGTCGTCGAGCGCGGCAACGACGACGCGTCGCGGACCGGGCTGGCGGACGACCGGCGGCTCGGGACCGGATCGCTCGTCCGGCGGAGATCGGCCGCGGTCTGGGAGATCCTCCGACCGTTCGCCTACACCGCGTCGATCATCCCGGTCCTGGCCGGGGGCGCACTCGCGGCGGTCGACGGGCTGTTCGCCTGGGCGCCGTTCATCGCCGCCCTGATCGGAGGCGTCCTGATCCACTCGGGCACCAACATCGTCAACGAGATCTACGACGTCCGGAAGGGCATCGATACGATCACGTCGCCGCGGGCCAGCCACGCCATCGTGACCGGGCGCCTGCGCGAGCGACAGGCCTATCTGGTCGCGATCGGGGCATTCGTGCTGGCCATCCTCGACGGGCTCTACCTCGTCGCGCTGCGTGGCCCGGCGATCGTCGTCCTCGGACTGATCGGGTTGGCCGGCGGGTACTTCTACACGGCTCCCCCGTTCCAGTACAAGTTCCACGCGCTCGGGGTCCCGCTGGTCTTCGTGCTGATGGGTCCGTTGATGGTCGTCGGCTCGTACTTCGCGATCAGCGGCGAGTGGTCGGTGACCGCGCTGATCGTGTCGATCCCGGTCGGTTGCCTCGTCGCGGCGATCCTCCACGGCAACGAATGGCGGGACATCGGCGAGGACACCCGGGCGGGGATCGTCACGCTCTCGTCGCGGATCGGCCGGGACTGGGCGCACTACTCGTATGTCGGGCTCGTCCTGGCCGCCTACATCAGCCTCGGACTGACGGTCGCGGTGGGGCTCATCCCGGCGACCACGATGATCGCCATCGCGTCACTGCCGTATCTCGTCCGGGTCATCCGGGCCGCCGAGCTCGGCGCCGGCGGTCAGACACGAGCGATCGCGATGATCGATCTGCGGACCGCCCAGCTGCACCTGGCGTTCGGCGGGCTGCTCGTCGCCGGGATCCTCCTGTCCGGGGTCGGGCATGGCTGATCGGGGCGTGGCGAGGCTCGCCGCACGTCCCGACGACCGACCCGGCACGCTTCCCCTCATCGTCGGCCTCGGCGCGGCGGCCGCGGCGTTCGCCGCGACGTTCAACGGGCCGCGCGACCGGTTCTGGAGCCGGATGACCGCGACCGGGCTGGCGCTCGGGAGCTGGGCGCTCCTGACCAGCCGGCCCTCACGGCGGATCGGGATCGGACCCGGGCGGGTCATGCTGGGTCTCCTGTCCGCACTCGGGCTGTATCTCACGTTCGCGGTCGGGGATCGGTTCGCCCGCCGCTACGTCCCCGGGGGCGACGCCGAGATCCGCGACATCTACACGCTCCGGACGCTCCGGCCCCGTCCGGAGATCGCCGCACGGCTCGCGTTCGTCATCGGCCCAGCCGAGGAGATCTTCTGGCGCGGGCTCATCCAGGAGTCCCTCATGCGCCGGTTCGGTCGGTGGCCCGGGGCGGCGCTCGCGGCCGCGTGCTATGGCGGCGTCCACGTCACGACCGGCAATTTCACCCTGTTCGGGGCGGCCGGGCTCGCCGGCGCTCACTGGTGCGCGCTCTACGCTGCGCGGGTCCCGCTAGGAGCGCTCGTCGTGAGCCACGTCGCCTGGGACATCTGGATCTTCCTCGTCCAGCCGACCGGCGAGACCGATGCGATCGGCCCCGACGGCCGCGTCGTCCGCGTGCACCCGGACCCTGCCGCCTGAGACGCAACCGAACGGTCGCCGACCGTGTTATGGACTCGTGATGGACGAAGCGACACTCCTGGCCGCGCTCTCGGACGATCTCGACCTCGCCTTCGAGGGGCTCGTCCGCGCCCGGCAGGATCGACTCTATTCGATCGCCCTGCGGATCCTCGGCGACCCGACCGAGGCCGAGGATGCCGCACAGGACGCGTTCATCCGCGCCTACCGGGCGCTCGGCGGCTGGGACGCCGAACGCATCGCGGCGCTCCGGCTGGACGCGTGGCTCGCGACGATCGTCGTCAACGTGGCACGGACGAGGGCCCGTCGCCGCGCCACGACCGGCGGACGTGCGTCGTTGACGTTCCTCGACGAGCTCGATCACCCCAGCGGGACATCGGCCGAGACCCCGCACGGCCGGCTGGACCGCCGCCAGGCGATCGAGGCCTGGGCGAACCGCCTGCTCGCCCTGCCCGAGCGATATCGCGCGCCGATCGTCCTGCGTCACGTCGATGGCCTCGGGTACGACGAGATCGCCATCGCGCTCGAACGGCCCGAGGGCACCGTCAAGGCACAGGTCCACCGGGGCCTCGCGCTGCTCCGGGCGGCCCTCGACGCCGAGTCCAGATCCGACCCATCCCCCTCCGGCACGCATCCCGCCGCCCACCTCCAGGAGGTCCTCCGATGACCCACCCGCTCATCGCGCCCAGTGACGACGAACTGGCCGCCGAGCTCGGCGAGCTGCGGACGGATGCACCGTCCAGCCTGCTGCCGCGAACGCTCGTCGCGGTCGGGCTGGCCGACGCGTACACCACGATGCCGTCGCCGATCGGGCCGCTCTACGTCGCGTTCAACGGCCTCGGCGTGGTCGCCGTCGAGACGGCTCCCGACGGACGAGCCTTCGAGCGGTCACACGTCGCGCGCTTCGGGCGCCCGGCCTACGCCGTCGCCGCCCTGCCGGAGAAGCTCGAGCGGGCGATCGCCCGACGACTCGACGGCGGCCGGCGGGTGTCGATCGAGCTGGACCTCCGCGGGCGGACCGGGTTCGAGCGGGACGTCTGGACCAAGGCGCTCGAGATCCCTCGCGGCGAGGTCCGGCCGTACGGTTGGATCGCCGCCGAGATCGGCCGACCCAAGGCCGTCCGCGCCGTCGGCACGGCGCTCGGGCACAACCCGGTCCCGCTCATCGTCCCGTGCCACCGGGTGGTCCGGAGCGACGGGATGATCGGCCAGTACTCGCTCGGGGGCCCGGCCAACAAGCGGACGATCCTCGAGGCCGAGGGGCTCGACCCCGACGAGCTGGAGACGCTCGCCCGGGCCGGCATCCGCTACATCGGCTCGGACACGACACGGATCTATTGCCTGCCGTCGTGCCACGCGGCTCGGCGGATCACCGGTGCCCACCGCGTGCCCTTCCATTCGGCCACCGACGGCGAGCGGGCCGGCTACCGAGCCTGCCGCCGGTGTCGCCCGACGGGGGTGTCGGCCGCCGCCTAGAACGGCCCCGGATCGGATGTGCGCGGCGGGCTCCGGAGCGCTATGCTCCGCACTTGGACCAGTCGACTGAGCCAAGTGCAACGGTGACCCGTCGCCGGGCGGTCAGCCCGATCGCGATCTGGGCCGGGCTGTTCACGCTCTACTTCGTGTGGGGCTCGACCTACATCGGGATCCGCCTGAGCGTCGAGACCATCCCGCCGTTCCTGATGGCCGGGGTCCGCTTCCTGATCGCCGGGCTCATCCTCATCGCCTGGGAGATCGTCGCCGCCCGTCGCCTGCGCGACGACCCGAACGTCACCGAGGCCGACCGTCCACACCTGCCGACCCGGCGCGAGTGGCGTGACTCGGCGATCGTCGGTGGCGCCCTGCTGTTCGGCGGGATGGGCATGGTCGCGCTCGGCGAGACGATGGTGCCGGCCGGCATCGCCGCCATCTTCATCGCCACGATGCCGCTCTGGGTCGCTGTCCTCGGTCGGGTGTTCTTCGACGAGCGTCTGCCGACGGCGGCGCTCGCGGGGATCGTCATCGGCCTGGTCGGTGTCGTCATCCTGGTCGCCCCGCTCGGCCGACAGGACGGGTCGGCGTTCGACCCGCTGGGCGTCTTCGTCCTGCTCCTGTCTCCGCTGTTCTGGGGCGCGGGGTCGGTCTACTCGTCACATCGCGCCCGGCTGCCGCGGCGGCCGTTGACCGCCACCGGACTGCAGATGCTGTGTGGCGGTGGTCTTCTGCTCGCCGGCGCCGTCGCGGTCGGCGAGCTCCGGACGTTCGACGTCGCCAGCGTGTCCGCCCGATCATGGCTCGGACTGCTGTACTTGATCACGATCGGTAGCCTGGTCGGGTTCACGACCTTCGTCTGGCTGCTGCGCGTCGCTCCGCTGCCTCGGGTCGCGACCTACGCCTACGTCAACCCGGTCGTGGCCTTCGTCCTCGCGGGGCTCCTCCTGGGCGAGACGATCGAGCCGCGGACCGTCGTCGCGGGGGCGGTGATCATCTTCGCCGTGGCGCTCATCGTCACCGCGCGGAGCCGGGCGTCGGGGGACGCGCTCGAGGTGACGCCGGCGACCGACCGGTCCGATGACGACGGCCACGCACGAGGCACCGCCGACGGCGAGACCACCCTGGGCGGCGCCCGCGCCATCGTCCCCGACTGACGCCGCCGCCTGCCCCTGCCGCCCGCCGGGCTCGCGGCTCCTCGGGTCGGCGGGTCGTCAGGCCTCGGCGAGGACCGTTCGCGACACCCGCCGCGCGAGCGCCATGACCGTCAGCATCGGGTTGACGCCGATGCCCGTCGGGAAGAGCGAGGTGTCCGCGACGTACAGACCCGCAACGACGGCGTCGCGGCCGGGACCGCGGCCGGCCCCCGATCGGACGCGTCCGCCCGGATCGCAAACGTGGCGCTTCGGATCGGACCCGAATCGCGCGGTGCCCATCTGATGGGCACTGAACACCGCACCGCGGTTCGGTCCGAAGTCGAACCGGGCGACCCGCGCCTCGAAGGCCGCGAACGCCCGCGCCTCGTCGCCCGGCCCCGCTGCGACCGGTCGGTGCCACAGGCCGGGCGTCCCCGCCGCGACCATCTCGAGGGCACCGGCCGCCCGGGCGATCCGCGCCATCGTCACCAGCCCGTGGCGCAGCGTGGTCACGCCGACGCGGTCCAGCCGGTAGTCGATCCGCGCCCCGCCCGAGGCCGTCGCTCGGACCCGGCCGGTCCCGCCATCCCGGCCGATCGCGATGAGCGGCGAGACGTGCCGGATCCGGGCCATGAGCGCCGCGTTCGCAGCGTTCCCGTCCCACGGCAGGGCCAGCGCGATCAGCCCGGGGTGACCGGGCGCGGATTCGATCGTGTAGCCGTTCCGGCCGCGAACGCCGTCGACGAAGGCGAGCGACCTCGCCCCCTGCGCCGGCCCACGCCACATGTCGATCGGCTCGGCGAAGATCCCGGCCAGGACCGATACCGGGTGGAGCAGCAGGTACCGTCCGGCTGCCGGGTGTCGGATCCCGGATCGCTCGAGCACGACCGGCGTCCGCAGGGCCCCCGCGGCGAGGACGACCTGGGGGCCGCGGACGATGAGCCGCCGCCGAGCCACGGGATGACCGCCGGCGGCCAGGGCACGGCTGGACGGCGCCTCCCAGCCGACCGTCGCCTCGACCCCGACGGCCCGGCCACTTTCGACGATCACGCGATCGACACGGGCATCGGGGACGAGCCGGGCGCCCGCCCGGCAGGCGTCCTCGAGGTGCGCCCGCAGTCCGGATCGCTTCGTCCCGGCACGGCAGCCGAACGGGCATGAGCCGCAGGCCTCGCAGCCGACGGCGTTGCGTCGCGTCGGGCCCGCGTCGAGGCCGCCGGCCTGGGCGCCCCGGATGAGCATCGCGTCCTTCGGCGGGATGGGCGCGGTCTCGGTGATGCCGAGCTCGTCGCCGATCGCGGCGTAGTCCGCATCGCCTTCGGCCCCGTCGAACCCGTCGATGCCATGGGCCCGAACCCATCCGCGCCGGACCGGATCGGGCGCGGCGATCGACGTCATCCAGTTGATCGTCGTCCCTCCCCCGACGCCGGCCCCGGCCAGGATCGACACGGATCCGTCCCACGTGGCCGTCAGGCCGTGATCCAGGTAGAGCCGGTCGAACGCGTCGAGCTCGGAGCGCGGCATCGCCGGTTCCGGCACGAACGGCCCGGCCTCGAGCACGACGACCGAGCGACCGGCCTCGGCCAGGGCGCGTGCGACGACCCCGCCACCGGCTCCGGAGCCGACGACGACAACGTCCGCCTCGAGCGTGACGGCTTCACCGCCGTCCGGCCTCGGCGGCAATGCGAACGGCACGATCGTCGTCGGCTCGACTGTCAGACCCGGGTCGTCCTGGACGTAGCCGATCGTGGCCAGGTTCGGGTTCGGATCACCGGCATCGCCTGGGTCGCCGTACGCCAGGAAGCTCAGCAGCCGGCGGTACGCCGCGAACGCCGAGCGCCGCAGAGTCAGGCGCGACCGGCCCCAATCCAGGAGATACCGCTCGCGCGCGGCTGGATCCAGGTCGCCGAACCGCACGGCCCGTCGAGCCAGGGCGAGGTTCGCCGGGCGCGACTCGAGCAGCCGCAGGACGAGCCGGAGCTGACGCACCTGGGCCGGATCGAGGGCCAGGCTGAGCGCCTCGGCCGCCATCACCGCGCGACGCTCGGCGCGCCCCGCGACGAACGTCTCGGCCAGGAGCACCAGGGTCGCGATCTCCGCGGCACTCCAGCCGGGCGGCACCGTCGACGCCCGGTCCCCGGCCTCCCCGTCGGGTCCAGGGGCCGGCTCGGCGTCGGAAGGCGCGGTCACCGACGATTCGCCGTCCGGCGGACGGTCCAGGCGAGCGCCGCGAGGAGAGCGGTCGTCGCGGCGGCCAGCTCGACACCGAACGCCGCGGCGCGGCCGTTCCCGCGCAGCGAACCGCCGACGATGTGGATGACCCCGAACAGGTCCGCCCCGAGCAGCCCCAGGCCGACGATGACGATCGCGAACGCGATGCCGGGCGGTCGACCGGCGAGGCCCGAACGGAGCCGGATCCGCTCGCCGATCCCTGGGACCGCCCGATCCGCCAGTGGGGTCATCCGGTGGCCCGTGAGGTCATTCGACCGCCCGGGGCACGCCGCGTTCCCAGCCCTGTGCCGGCCACGGCTCGCAGCGGAGCGGACGATCCTCCCGGTAGCCGAGCGCGTAGTCGGCCTGGATCAGGGTGTGGAGCTGGCTGGTGCCCTCGTAGATGACCGCCGCCTTCGAGTTCCGCAGGTAGCGCTCGACCGGGAACTCGTTGCTGTAGCCGTTGGCACCGTGGATCTGGATCGCATCGAGCGCGGCCTGGACCGAGTGGTCCGTCGCATGCCACTTGGCCAGGCTGGTCTCACGCGTGTTGCGCAGCCCCTGGTTCTTGATCCAGCCGGCCCGCCAGACGAGCAGCCGCCCGATCTCGGTGCCGCGCGCCATCGTGGCGATCATCTGCTTGACCAGCTGGTGTCGGCCGATCTCCTCGCCGAACGTCTGTCGTTCGTGGGCGTACCTGACGCTCGCGTCAAGGCAGGCTTGAGCCAGTCCAACGGCACCGGCGGCCACCGTGTAGCGGCCCTGGTCGATGGCGCTCATCGCGATGAGGAAGCCCTCGCCCTCCTCCCCGACGCGATTCTCGACGGGGACCTCGCAATCGTCGAGGTTGATCAAACCTGTGTTGCCGGCCCGGATCCCGAGCTTGCCGTGGAGCGTGCCCGTGCTGAGGCCCTTGAACCCGCGCTCGAGGATGAACGCTGTGACGCCGCGGTGCTTCCTTGCCTTGTCCACGGTGGCGAACACGAGGAAATGGTCGGCCACGTCGGCCAGGCTGATCCAGATCTTCTGGCCGTTGAGGCGGTAGATGTCGCCATCCCGCCGGGCCGTGGTCTGGAGGGACCCCGCATCCGTGCCGACCCCCGGCTCGGTCAGCCCGAACGTCGCCAGCTTCTCGCCGCGCGCCTGCGGGACGAGGTAGCGCTGGCGCTGATCCTCGGTCCCCCACTGGAGCAGGGTCAGCGAGTTCAGCCCGACGTGGACGCTCTGGACGACGCGGAAGGCGGTATCGGCTCGCTCGAGCTCCTCGCACAGCAGGGCGAAGCTGATGTAATCCATCCCGCCGCCGCCGTATGTCTCCGGGATCGGCGCCCCCAGGAGTCCGAGCTCGCCCATCCGGGCGAAGACCTCCCGATGGACCTCGCCCTTCTCGTCCCACTCGCGGATGTGCGGCAGGATCTCGGCCTCGGCGAACGCGCGGGCGGCCTGCTGGACGAGCCGCTGCTCGTCGGTCAGGGAGAAGTCGATCACGACGCCATTCTGCCACCCAGGCCCCGGCCTATACTCGGAGCTCGCCCGACTCCCCGGCGCGTGCGCCGCCGCGCCGTCCCGCTGAAGGACCCCGACCATGGCCGACCCCCTCTCCCATGACTCGCCCCACCTGTCGCCGGTGCTCGGCCGCTACTTCGAGCGCAGCTGGAGCCATGGAGAGGGCCACCGCTTGTACGACACCTCGGGGGCGGCCTACCTCGACTTCGCGAACGGGATCGCGGTCACCGCGCTGGGTCATCACCACCCGGCCGTGACCGCCGCGATCCACGCCCAGGTCGACCGGCTGATCGGGCCGACCGGCGCGATGGGCTTCGCCGAGCCAGTGGCCCGGCTGGCCGGCATGGTCGCCGACACCCTGCCCGCACCCATCGATACGGTCATGTTCCTGAACTCGGGGTCCGAGGCGATCGAGGCCGCGCTCAAGCTGGCCCGCCGGGTCACCGGCCGGCCGGGGATCGTCGCCTTCCGCGGCGGGTTCCACGGTCGGACGTTCGGCGCGGCCAGCGTCACCACGTCCAACCTCAACTACCGAACCGGCTACGAGCCGCTCCTGCCCAGCGTCTACTTCGCTCCGTTCCCAGCCGTCTATCCGGACTTCGGGGGAGACGGCGCGGCGGCGTCCCGCGCCTGTCTCGCGATCCTCGCCTCGCTGTTCGAGACGGTCATCGCACCGGCGCAGGTGGCCGCGATCGTCATCGAACCGGTCCAGGGCGAAGGCGGGTACTACCCTGCGCCGCCCGAGTTCCTGGTCGGCCTGCGAGCGCTGTGCGACGACCACGGGATCCTTCTCATCATGGACGAGGTCCAGTCGGGCTACGCGCGGACCGGGAAGATGTGGGCATTCGAGCACGCCGGGATCGTCCCCGATGTCGTATGCATCGCCAAGGCCATCGCCAACGGCCTGCCGCTGTCCGCCATCGCGACCCGACGAGACCTCCAGGAACGCTGGGGACGGAGCGCCCACGGGACGACGTACGGCGGCAACCCGGTCGCCTGCGCAGCCGGGATCGCCGTCCTCGAGACGATCGAGGCCCAGGACCTGATCGCCAATGCCGCCGCCCGCGGCGAGCAGCTGAGCGCCGGCCTGCAGCGGTTCCAGGCGGAGGATGGCCGGATCGGGGACGTCCGCGGGCCCGGGCTCATGGTCGGGGTCGAATTCGTCAAGGATACGGAGAGCGGCGAGCCCGACGGGGCGACGGCCGACGCGCTGGTCGCCCAGTGCGCCGACGACGGCCTGCTGGTCCTGTCGTGCGGCCGCGCCCACCAGGTGATCCGCTGGATCCCGCCGATCGATGTGACGGCCGCCGAGATCGACGAGGCGTTGGCGATCTTCTGGGGGGCGCTCGGCAAGGTCTGACACGTCAGTCGCGGCCGACCCGGTCGGTCGGATCCAGGACGAGGAAGAGCGCCCGTCGGCCAACGGGCGCTCTTGGAAGACGCGGAGGGTGGAGCGGCGCCTGAAGTCCTGCGGACGCCGAGGTCCGATCTAGCGGTTGCGAGCCAGGAAGTTCATGACGTCTTCATAGCGGAAGCGCCGATCGCCTCGCTTGCAGACGCGGTAGAACGGGAGCTCGCCACGGTCGCCGAGCCGCTTCACCGTGTTGACGTGGAGGTGAAGCATGTCGGCGACCTCGCTCGCAGTGAGCATCGGACCGAGTTCATTGATGGCCATGGATGCCATTGGTCGATCAGCCTCGTCTGTGCGTCTTCCAGCCGGCTCCGTGCCCGTCCGGAGTTGACGGGTGGACTCTTGCCGACTGCTGAGGGGAGCGTAGGGGTGAGGCCACCCGACCGCCTAGCCGTACGTTGGTCCCATCCGGGGGTACCAGACCGCACCGGCTCGGTGACAGACGTCGTGGAATCGCGGACGCCCCCGCCGATCGGTCCACAGGACCTGGCGAGGGCGTCTCTGCGGGTCGTCGCTGAGCGACGCTCCTAGACGGATTTGCCGACGTTGCTGAGCATCGAGGAAAGCGTGCCACCGAGGAAGATCAGGGACAGGATAGCGACGATCGCGATAAGAACCAGAATAAGTCCGTATTCCACGAGACCCTGACCCCGCTCCGACAGCCGCCCACGAAGTCGTCCTGGGACGACTCGTTCACGGACCGCGTGCATGACGCTGTATGCACCTCCTTTCCGCCCGACGTCCTCCCAACGGGAGGCTGTGGGGGCGGTGCGACCCCCGGGTGTTTGACGACCCGACCGACCGACCCGCGCGGAGCCCATCGGTCAGGCCATCGTGGCCGGGGGTCCTGGGGGTGTCAAGGCGCCGTCCGGGCTATCCGGTGACGAGATGCCACGTACCAGAGTCCCATGCCCCCGGCGCGTTCGCGCACCGGGCGGAACGGCCGATCGTCAGTCCGGGGAAGCGCCGACGAGGATCGGCTCGGGCTCGTCGGGCCGGCTGTCGACGGTGATCCCGCCGAAGATCGACCGGGTCTCGAGGACGAGCGTCGGCCCCGAGGGATCGGCGGTCGACGGATCCGTCGCGTCGTCCGTCGCCCCGAGCGCGGAGCTCGCGTGGACCACCACCGGCCACGACTCCGGGACGAGGATCTCGACCCCGCCGAAGATCGCCCGGACGCTTAGGGTCGCACCCGCCGGGTCCAGCGTCGCGCCCCGCAGGTCGAGCACCCCGCCGCCGTACCAGACGAAGAGCTCACCGCCGCGGAAGGCGTCCGCGCGACTGCGCGCCTTGAGCTCGCCGAAGATGACCGCGTAGTCCAGCTCGTTCGCGTCCTCGTCGAACGGGAGGACCCCTTCGCGGTCGCGCCGCGACTTCTCCAGGAACGCCAGGGCCGGCGGAACGGCCAGTCCCGTCACGGCGAGCACGCCGAGCAGGCCTGCGAGGCGCTTCATGGTTCCGAGGCTACCATGCGTCGGTGTCCAGCACCACCGCTCGGCCGGCCGCCCTGAGCCTGACCCGACTCGCCCCGGCGATCACCGGCGCCGTGGCGCTCGTCGTGTATGCGCGCACGCTGCTGCCGGGGCAGGCGTTCGGCGACTGGGGCGAGATGCAGACGGTGCCGCACGTGCTCGGGGTCGCCCACCCGACCGGCTACCCGACGTACATCCTGCTGGCCTGGCTGGCGGAGCTCGTGCCGCTCGGGTCGGTCGCGTACCGGGCCAACTTCCTGTCCGCGGTCCTCGTGGCCGCCGCGCTCGCGACCCTCACGGCGATCGCCATCCGTCTCGACGTCCGGCCCGCCCTGGCGATCGCCGCGGCGCTCGGGACCGGTGCCGTCGGTACCGTATGGGCCGCGGCGACGGTCGCGGAGGTCAACCCCCTCCACCTGCTCCTGTGCGCGCTCCTCCTCCACCGAGCGCTGGTGTGGGAGGCGCGGCGGTCCGCCGTCGACCTCGCCCTCGGCGGCCTGCTGCTCGGGCTGGCCGTCGGGAACCACCTGCTCACCCTGTTCGTCGGGCCGTTCATCGTCCTGTACGTGGTCTGGGTCGGGCGTCGCGAGCTGCTCGCCCGGCCGTGGATCGTGCTGCCGGCGCTGATCGCCGGCCTCATCGGCGTGTCGGTCTATGCGTACATCCCGATCGCGGCCGGCCGATCACCGGTCCTGCCGTACAGCCATCCGACGACCCTGGAAGGCGTCTGGTGGCTGGTCAGCGGCGAGCAGTTCCGGACCCAGTTCGACTTCCTGTCCAGCAAGGGACCAGGCGTGTTCCTCGCATCGCTCGGCGACCTGCGCGACCTCGCGATCGACCGGGCGACGGCCGTCCTGCCGCTGCTCGGGCTGGTCGGGATCGGGGTGCTGGTCGTCCGCCGAACGGCCTTCGGCCTGGCCTGCGCCGGGATCCTGGTGAGCGGCGCCTACGTCTGGGCGAACTACCTGCGGCTCGAGCACTACCTCCTCGTCCCGTGGCTGGTCCTTGGGATCGGGACAGCGGCGGCGCTGGAGTGGGTAGCGCGAGTCGTGGCGCGCCTCGGCGATCGCGAGCAGGTGCCGGCGACGGACACCGGTGCCTCCGGGACCGGGGCCGCGGCCGGCGCAGCGGACGCGGTCGAGCGCCGCCGGGTCGCTGGGACGGGAGTCGCGCTCGTCGCGCTCGGGATGGCGGTCATCCTGGCCGGGCTCAATTGGGCCGATGGCGACCGGAGCGGCGACCGGAGCGGCGACGACTACGTCGCCGCGACCCTCGATCTCCTGCCCCAGGACGCCGCGATCCTGTCCTACTGGGACACCTCGACACCGCTGTGGCACGCGCTCTTCGTCGAGGGTCGTCGCCCGGACGTCCTGGTGGTCGACGACACGAACATCGTCTACGACGGTTGGGGGACCCGCGAGGCGCGGATCGCGTCGCTCATCTGCGAGCGGCCGGTCTACATCCTCCGGCTGTCCGAGCGCGATCTCGTCCCGACCCGGCAGGACTACGCGCTCACCCCCGTCGGGACGGTCCCGGTCAGCGCCGGTGGCCCGTCGGCGTCCACGACCCGCCCGATCTACCGAGTCGAGCCGCTCGATCCGAGCACCTGCGGGGGATGACCCGGGCAGAACGTGGCGTCCCCGGAAGGGTTCGAACCTTCGACCTACCGCTTAGAAGGCGGTTGCTCTGTCCGCTGAGCTACGGGGACGCGACGACCCAGTCTACCGTCGGATCCGGGGTCCGACGGAGGCGACGCCGACCGGCTCGCGGAGAGGGCCGCCCCCGACGACGTGACATCGCGGAAGCGGCCCGATGAGTCCTGGTGGCCTCTTCGCCGGCGATGCCGGACGGTGGGGACGGGCCCTCGCGGGACGCTACGGGTCCCGAAGAGCGGCAGGGACGCCGTCCTTCCGGACCGATCGCGGCCGCGTGGTTCCGCACACAGCCTCGGACTCACCCCTAGGGTACGCCTGTTCGGGCCGATGGGACCACTTGAATCGTCGAACACGCGTGCTATGCTCCGCCACCCGTCGCCCGATCTGGATCGCGGCGCGGATCGGAAGGACCGGGACCGCCCTTGCCCGCTCGTTCAACCAGCCCCGCCGCCGCTCGACCGCCTGCGCCGGGTACGGCCGACGTGTCCGCCACGACCGGATCGCCGGACGTCGCCGGGCACGCCGTAGCTGCCGCCGAGCCACGCCCGGATGGGTCGGCCGCGGTGGCGCCGGAGCGCGAACCGGCACAGCTCGCCCTGGGGCTGCCGGAGCTCGTACCGGCCGGGCTTCCCGCGCTCGAGATCGCCCCGGAATGGAAGGATCAGCAGCGACTGTGGGGTCATCGGTTCCACCCGATGTGCTCGTACCTCGCGAGCTTCCCGGCCGCCCTCACCCACGCCTTCATCGCGCGCTACTCGCGACCCGGCGATGTCGTCCTCGACCCGTTCAGCGGTCGCGGCACGACCCCGCTGCAGGCGTGCGCCGAGGGCCGGATCGGGGTCGGCAACGACCTCAACCCGTTCGCCCACCTGCTGACGGCAGCCAAGGTCGAGCCCGCGTCCGAGGCTGAAGCCCGGACCCGTCTGACCGCGCTCCGGGTGCGCTGGGCGGGCGAGGCCGAGGCCTGGCTGACGCTCGCCCTCCGCGTCCTCGGCTCGCCCGGGACGGACGGTGTGCGGGTGCCGGCGGCGGGCAGCGAGCTGCGGCCCGGCGCGCCCGGAGCCGACGCCGAGCCCGTCCCGCTCGAGGTCGCCCTGTGCTTCGCTCCGCGGACCTTCGCGCAGCTGCTGTTCGTCCGCTCGTCGCTCCATCTCGACGACCACGTCGACCGGTTCCTCGCGGCGGCGATCACCGGCATCCTCCACGGCAAGAGCGCGACGTATCTGTCCGAGGTCATGCCGAACACCTTCAGCATGGCTCCCCGCTACGTTCGTGACTTCGTCGCGCGGACCGGCTTCACGTCGCCCGAGCGGGACGTCTTCGGCTGTCTCGACGCCAAGCTCGGGCGGCTCTACCGAGAGCCGCTCCCGCCGGTCCGGGGCATCGCGCTGCTCGGTGACGCGCGCGATGCGGGCGACCGGACGCGGACCGCGCTCCGGGCCCGGGGCCTGCCCGATCGCGCCCGGCTGGTCGTCACCTCGCCGCCGTACCTCCGGGTGGTCAAATACGGCTACTACAACTGGCTGCGGACGTGGTTTCTCGGGTTCGACGCGAACGCCATCGACGCCGCGCTCGACGACGCTCACCACAAGACCGCCTACCTCCGATTCCTCGGCGACGTCCTCGACGGGCTGCGCGAGGTCCTGTCCGACGACGCTGTGCTCGCCCTGGTGATCGGCGACGTCGAGGCCGACCGCGGGCGCAAGATCAGTCACGGCATCGGCCTCGCCGGCGCCGTCTGGGAAGCGGCGGCCGAGCCCGCCGGCTACAAGCTGGCCGGCATCGCCCTCGACGACGTCCACGCCGGGCGGAAGATGACCAAGCTGTGGGGCGACGAGGCCGGCCGCGCGACCAAGCTGGACCGCATCCTCATCCTCGGCGCCACGGAGGCGGGACGGCGCCGCGCCGTCAATGGCGCTCCCCTGCCGGTCGACTGGGAGTGGCCGCCCCGCCGCCTGCGCGCCGTCTAGAATTGCCGCCATGCAGCAGATGTACGACCCGGCCGACCTGGCGGCCATGGATCCGCTGGTCCTGATGAAGAACCTCGACCACGTGCGGATGACCAGTCGACGGCTGAGCTACATCCTCCAGCAGCAGGTCCATCTGTACGCGCCCGAGGCGAACCAGCTCCGCGACCAGATCGACCGCTACGTCGAGGCGGAGCGCCAGATCGAGGGCGAGATGGCCCGGCGCAGGATCCGCGCCTAGCGACCGGACGAACGAGACCCCCGGCCTGGCGGTCGGGGGTCCGTGGATGAGTCCGGTTCGTCGCCGATCCTCGGCGACTGGGTTCAGCCGGCGCCGGCAGCGCTCCGGATGAGCGACGGCGACAGTGCGGGACGCGAAGGCGAGGACTCGCGGGTCGTCACGTCGACGATGCCCGGCGGATCGGTGGGCTGGTCGGCCGCGGGGACCCGGATCAGGACGTCGATCATGGGTTCGCGATCGACCTCGATCGGGACGGCGACCGGCTCGGCGCTGATGATCGGGATCGCGATGTCCGTTCGGTCGGCGACGGATCGGACCGGGGTCTTGACCCGCGTCCGCCCGCGACGATCCCCCTCCTCGAGGGCGACCTGACCGGCGATGCGTGCCAGGTCCAGCGTCTGATGGAGGCTGAACCCGATACCGTGCTCCTCGAGCTCGGCGAAGTGCCACCCGCGGTACAGCCCGCGTCCAGCGACCGCGCACATCTCGTCATACAGCTCCGGCCAGCCGACCCGGCGCCGCCGATAGCAGAAGCGGACGAACTCGACCGCGTCCGGCGATAGGCTCGGCGCCTCGACAGGTCTACTGGGATCCATGCGCTACATCTCCCTCCTCTCCACTCGTGCAGGGCGCGCTCGACCGCGGAAGCGGGCGGTCCGACCGCAGGCTACGGGGTCCCGGCGACCCTCCTCCCCGAGGGTCCGACGCCGTTCACCGCCTATCGTACGAGTCGCGCCTGAACGGCGGTAGAGGGTTTCTCCACCTTCTCGTCCACCAACTTATCCACACGAACGGACGTTCGGCGGACAGGCGTTCGGAAGCGCTCTCAGACGCGCCGGTCGACCCCGAGCCCGGGCCGATCGGTGAGCCGCCAGCGGCAGTCGTCACCGAGCTCGAGGCCCCCGAATGGGTCCTCGGAGAGGAGGAGGCTCCCGTCGAGATCCACCCAGTCGGCCAGCGACGCGACGGCCGCCGAGGCGGCGATCCCGACCGACGTCTCCTCCATGCAGCCGAGGAACGTCTGGAAACCGAGCTCGCGCGCCCGGGCGAGCATCCGCGCCGCGGGACCCACCCCGCCGCATTTCGCCAGCTTGACGTTGACCCCGGCGACGACCCCGACGAGGCGATCCAGGTCGCGGATCGTGACGGCGCTCTCGTCGGCGACGATCGGCAGCGAAGACTCGGCCTGGAGCGCCGCGAGGTCGTCGAGCCGGTGGGCCGGGAACGGCTGCTCGATCAGCTCCACCCCGAACCTGATGAGCTCCGGCAGCAGACGCTTGCCGCCCTCCAGGGTCCAGCCCGTGTTCGCGTCGACCCGGATCGGCCCGTCGTAGACCGCTCGGACGGCCGCCAGCGTTTCGAGGTCGGACGGTCCGCCGAGCTTGATCTTGAGCGCCGGGAAGTGGGCCGCCCGGGCGGCGCGCCGGCCGACGACCGCCGGCTCGTCGATCCCGATCGTGAAGTCGGTCGGCGGGATGACCGTCGATAGCCCGAGCAGGGAGGTTAGCGGGATCCCCAGGATCTTCCCGGCCAGGTCGTGCAGGGCGATGTCCAGCGCACACTTGGCTGCACCGTTGTGCCCGAGGCTCGCGTCGAAGGTCGCCGCGGCCCCAGCCAGGACGCCCAGGACGACCTCGACCGACCCACGCTCCTCGAGGTCCTCGTCGAGGAGCGGGATCAGCGCCAGCAGCCAGGGCAGGATCGCCGCGACGGTGTCCTCGGTCTCGCCGTAGTAGGCGTCGGGGAACCCCTCGCCGTAGCCGACCAGGTCGGGGTACCGATCCGACCGTAGTTCGACGATGACCGTCGTGGCGACGCCGGTGTCGTTGGACTCGTCGGCCCGGGCGATCCGGAACGGGTCGCGGAACGGGATCCGGTGCACCTCGTGAGCGACGGTCAGGCTCATCGTCTGACGCTCGGCGGCTCGAGTGCCGCCCTGATCGCACCGAACAGACGCGCCCCGCCGAACCGGAACGGATCGTCGGTCGGGAGGCCGGTCAGCTCGGCCGTCTCGGCGATGACCCGCCGGGCGGCGGCCTCGTCCGGGTACAGCGAAGTGTTCAATGCCACCGCCACCACCCGTGACGGCGCGACCAACCCGGCGACCTGCTCGTGGAGCCGGATGAACTCCGGCAGCGGGTGGATCGGGAACGAGCGATCGGGGAGGTGGGTGAATTCGTGCTCGTCGAGGCCCGGCTTGTGGACCATGACCATCGCCTCGGGTGTGGTCCCGTGGATGAGCCCCAGCGTCACGCTCGAGTAGGCCGGATGGTCGAGCGACCCCTGGCCCTCGACGAGGATCCAGTCCCCGAGCATCTCGGCCTCCTCGATCAGCCACTCGCAGGTCCCCTGGACGAAGTCCGCGACCAGGCGGTCGACCGCCACGCCCCAGCCCTCGATCATCATCCCGGTCTGGCCGGTCGGGACGAACACGCCGCGCAGGCCCTCGTCGAGCGCCGCCTGCCGGAGCTCGAGCGCGACCGACATCTTGCCGATCGCGCAATCCGTCCCGACGGTCAGGATCACATGCTTGCCAGCTCCATGGACGCGGCCGATCGAGGTCTCCATCCGGTCCGGCGGCCGTCGGTAGTCGACGATCGTGGCGCCGGAGGAGGAGGCGGCGGCTGCGAACTCCGGATCGTCGGCGATGAACGTGTGCAGGCCGCTCAGCACGTCGAGGCCGGCGCCGAGCGCGGCCAGGATGATCCCGCGCCAGTCCGGCGGAAGCTTGCCCCCCGTCGGCGCGATCCCGATGAGCAGGGCATCGACGCCCAGCGCGAGGGCCGCCTCGAGGGTGGCGACGGCCGGTACGTCGAAGCGCGGGTCGTCGCCGACGAGGTCGGCAACCCGGCGACCGACCATCCCCGAGTCGAGCAGGCAGACGACCCGGTCGCGCCCGTAGCGCATCACGCCGAGCGCCGTCTTCGCGTCGTGGACCTGGAACTGACCCTCGGTCAGGATCACCAGCCGACGTTCGGGCGACGGACGCATGGGACCTCGCGG
Organism: Chloroflexota bacterium; assembly: GCA_017881905.1. Lineage (GTDB taxonomy): Bacteria > Chloroflexota > Limnocylindria > Limnocylindrales > CSP1-4 > Chersky-267. Next base: position 15,253 of record JADGQI010000111.1, on the reverse strand, counting down.
ACGGGGTCGACGGGGACGGGTCGACGGGGTTGGGCCGGTGGTACCGCATACCGGATTCGAACCGGTGATCTCCGCCTTGAGAGGGCGGTGTCCTGGGCCTCTAGACGAATGCGGCAGGGCGATCGACGTCCGGCGAGGAGCGCCGGGACCGGCGGGGATGATACCAGCGGCCCGCCGCTCCGGGCAAACGACGTCGAGGCCCGGCGGGGACCGAAGGCTAGAGCCGGTGGGTCTCGAGGAACGTCCGGATCGCCTCGGCGACCTGGACATGACTCGCCTCGCCGAGCACCAGGCCGTAGTGCGAGTGCGCGCCGAACGGCTCGTACGGGGCATCGAGCCAATCGGCCAGCCGCTCGCTGTCCGGCTCCGGGACCTGTCGGTCCAGCCCGGCCCCGATCACCAGCCGCGGGATCGCCTCGACCGCGCGACGATCGATCGGCACGCCGGCCAGCATCTGGCGGCGAGCAGCACCGGCTTCGTGCGGTTTCTGTCCGAGCAGATGCTGGATGCGCAGGACGTCGGCCAGGCTCAGGTCACGGTTCTCGCGCTGGAGCTTCTCCGGGAGCGTCTCCCAGCCGATGACCGACTTCCCATACGCCTCAGGGATCTCGCGTAGCTCGTGCATCCGCGCCGGCGGACGGAGGTCCCGTGGTAGCTCGGAGGACAGCAGGATCAGCCCGCCGATCTCGTGGCGCTCCGCCGACTTGAGCGCCAGCAGGCCGCCCATCCCGTGACCGACCACGACGACCGCCGGACCGAACCGCTCGATCGCCGCGACGACGTCGTCCGTATACGTATCGAACGAGAGGGTCGCCGGGTCCGCCGTCTGCGACCAGAAATGGTTGCGCAGGTTGAGCGCGTGCCCTTCCCAGCCGCGGGAGGCGAAGAAGCCGAGGTAGCGCTCCCACAACCACGAGCCCGACAGCTCGCCGTGGAGGAACAGGAGCGGCCGGCGCCTGGATCTCCGCTCAGGCAGCCAGGACTCGATGTACAGGCCCCGCTCAACGAGCTCGATCTCGTCCTTGCGGACCGGACGACCGGCGGGCGTCGATGCAGTGGTCGGTCGAGCGGAGAGGCGGAGGGGGGAATCCGCCTCTCCGCTCGAACCCGGAAGATCGTCCGGGGTCACCTGCGGCATGCTACACCTCGGTCGGCTGGGGGCGCGGGGCGCGGTCGGTCCACGTGACCGCCCTCACCACTCGAGCGGGTTGATGACGAGCCCGGTCACAGGCTTGGGGTAGAAGTAGGTCGACTTCTGCGGCATCACGTCGCCCGCCATCGCGACGGCGGCGATATCGGCGACGGGCGTCGGTTCGAGCAGGAACGCGGCATCCGACCCGTCATCGGCCCGATCGACCCAGCCGATGGCCTCGGCCGCGGCCTTGGTATAGGCCACCCGCCCGCCGGCGGCGGTGGCTGCTGGGTCGATCCCGCACAGCCGGTCGAGGGCGACCTGGAGCAGGACCACGTCCAGCCGGCGCAGGGCGTCGCTCCCGGACGGCAGGTCGGCCGTGAACGCGTCGCGCCGGGCGACCAGGACGGCCCCACCGTCACGGGTCCACAGGCCGAATCGTCCGTTGCCTCCGGCGGTCGCGGCCACCGCCGTCCCGAAACGAGCCTCGAGCTCGTCCGACGCGGCGACTCGCTCCACGTCGAACAGGTCCGCGAGCCCGCCCCAGAGCGCCTCCACGCCCGGCTCGCCTAGCCCGCGGACGACGCGGTGCGTCGGGAGCACCGTAAGTGGTTCGGCGGTCGTCTCGAGGAACAGCATCATCAGGTAGTCGAACGGCGGATCCTCCTCGCACGATCGGCTCATCCGGCGCTCGTCGCGATAGCGCAGCGCGGTCTCGTAACGGTGGTGTCCGTCGGCGATCGTGATCGGCGCAGCCGCGGCAGCCGCGATCAGCCGCTTGACCGGTCCGGTCTCGTCGTCGTCGCCCGGAACGACCCACAGTCGATGGCGCACCCCATCGTCGTCCGCGAGATCGATCGTCGGGGTCGTCCGAGCGATCTGCCCAAGCAGCTCCGAGGCGTTGCCGCTCGCGTCCGCGTACAGTCCGACGACCGGGCTGAAGTTCGCCCCGGTGGCGCGCAGGAGCTTGTAGCGGTCCTCCTTGGGGCCGGACAGCGTCCGCTCATGGGGCAGGACGCCCCCGCCGGGCACCAGCGGCTCGAGTCGGAGCCGGCCGAAGAAGCCGCGCTGGGTCCGCTCGACGTCCGTGCCGGGGACCCGGTACGCCTGCTCGTAGACGTACAGGCCCGGCTTGGGGTCCTTCCGGAACGAGCCGTCCGAGCGCCACGCGGCGAACGTCCGCGCGGCCCGTCGATAGCGGTCGTCGGGCTCGTCGCCCAGCTCGTCGGCCGGTAGGTCGAGGCGCACCACGTTATGCGGGTCGCGCGCCATCAGGGCTCGCTGCTGGACGGGTGAGATGACGTCGTATGGAGGGCTGACGACGTTGGCGAGGTCGCCGACGGAATCCGGCTCGAAGCGCAGGCCGCGGAAGGGGCGGATCTCGGGCACGGTCCTCCTCGGTTCGGGGGTCGGCGGGAGCCAATCCTACGACAGCTACCGGGTCGTTGGCGACCCGGTCGGCGACCGAGGACACCCTGGCTCGCCTCCGCGCGGCGAAGCGGCGAGCCCGCGAGCGCTGACGCCGGCGGCGGCGCATCGCGGCGCGCGATGCTAGCCTCCACCCGTGCCGTACCGACGGATCGCCCCAGCGATCGCTGGCCTTCTCGCGCTCTGCCTCACGGTCTCAGCATGCGGTGCCGCCGGCGGGGCGCCATCGCCGACGCCAGCCGACTTCGCCGGGATCGTCGAGCAGCTCGCCAAGGTCGGCATCGGCGTCGAGAACGTCGTATCGGGCGACGCCGGCTGCTCGGACCCCACGCTGGCGAAGACCGCGATCGCATTCGACGCCAAGGGCCTGGATGAGGCGACCCCCACCCAGATCCGCGTCTACATCTTCGCGGATCGCGATGCCTGGCAGCGCCTGTCGGGATCCGTCGCCGCGTGCGCCCGATCGTACGTGACCGACGAGACGACCTACGAGTCGCTCGCGCCGTCTCCCTTCGTCGTCTCGGGCCAGGGTCCCTGGCCGAAGAAGTTCGCGGCCGGATTGAAGACGGCCTTCACCGCCGCCGCCGGGACCGGGGGCTGACCATCGGCGACTGACACCCGGCCCCTCCGTCCCATCGCGACCGGGACCACCGGGCCAGGGTCGCGGCCCGGACGGACGGCCACGATCGGGGCATGGATCCGATCACCCGTAGGCGTCTCCTCGGGCGCGTGCGCGGCTGCGCCGTCGCGTTCGCCATCACCGTGCTGAGCGTCGGCGCGGTCGGTCCGGCGGCCGCAGCGGCACCGAGCACGGCCCCAGGCTATCTCGACCTTCGACTCGGCGCGCTCACGGCCACGGTCACCCCCGCGATTGGACCCGGTCTGCGAGCGGAATTCATCCTGGATCCGAGCCTCGTCGCCAGCGTGGGTCCGTCGCTCGAGGTGGATCGGGCCCCCGACGAGATCCGGGCGGCTCCCCCGGCGGTGGTGACGGCCGCGAAACCAGCCGAGGCCGCGGCCAAGCCGCCTCGGACAACGCCGCCGGTCCGCGAGCACCACGGGCGCAACCACGTCTGGAGCGCCAGCCTCGGCCTGGACCGCGGCGTCAGCTGGTTCTCGTGCAGCCGATCACGGCCCCCGGACTTCATGGTCTATCGCTGGGGCTGTGCCGGTCCGAACAACATCTACTTGTTCGCCCACGCCGGAGGTCCGTTCCGCCGGCTGCACGATCTGTACGTGCAGGGACGGCTGCGCACGGGGATGGCCGTCTCGTATGCGGACGCCGGTGGTCACGTCCAGCGCTACTCCGTGGCGTGGTGGCGGGTCGTCCTGCCGACCGCCGGCGGGTTCGCCTATGCCGGACAGGCCCGTCCCTCGATGACCCTCCAGACGTGCGTCGGCCCGCACGACCGCGACCGGCTCATCGTCCGGCTCTACCGGGACGACTGAGCCCGGCTCAGACGACCCGCAGCCCCAGGATCCGCCGCGCGATCACCAGTCGCTGGATCTGGCTGGTCCCCTCGCCGATCTCGGTCAGCTTCGCGTCGCGCAGGTAGCGCTCGACCTTGTACTCCTCGACGTACCCGTAGCCGCCGTGGACCTGGATCGCGGCGTTCGTCGCACGGGAGCTGACCTCCGACGCGAACAGCTTGGCCTGGGCCGCGGCGAGCGCGAAGTCCCGATCCTGGTCCTTGAGCCAGGCGGCCCGCCAGACCATCTGCCGGGCCGCCTCGATCTCGGTGGCCATGTCGGCGATGAGGAACGCCACGCCCTGGAACGTCCCGATCGGCCGGCCGAACTGCTCGCGCGTCCGCGCGTACGGGATCGCGGCGTCGAGGGCGGCCTGGGCCAGCCCGACGGCGAGCGCCCCGATCGAGATCCGGCCGCCATCGAGGATCGTGAGGAAGGTCCGGAAGCCGCCCCCTCGCTCACCGAGCAGGTTGCCGGCCGGGATCCGCACGCCGTCGAAGACCAGCTCGCCGGTCGCCGAGGCGTGGAGACCCATCTTTTCCTCGAGCCGGCCGACGCTGAAGCCCGGCGTGTCGGCGGGCACGATGAAGGCCGAGATCTCCGCTTGGCTCGTCCCGCTCATGCCGGTCCGCGCGGTGACGATGTACGTGCCGGCCTGGCCGGCGTTGGTGATGAACCGCTTGCCACCGTCCAGGATCCACGTCCCGCCGTCGGGCCCGTCCTCGTGACGGGCGGTCGTCCGCGTCCCGGCGGCATCCGAGCCCGCCCCCGGCTCGGTCAGCCCGTATGCGCCGATGACTCTGCCGGCCGCCATCGGGACGAGGAATCGCGCCTTCTGCTCCGGGGTCCCGGCGAGATGGAGCGGTCCGCAGCCGAGGCTGGTGTGGGCCGCGACGATGAGCCCGAGCGAGCCCCACACCCGGCCGATCTCCTCGATCGCGATGGCGTAGGCCAGCGTGTCGAGGCCGGCGCCGCCCTCATCCTCGGGGATCGGGATCCCCAGCCAGCCCATCTCACCGAGGCGGGCCACGATCGCACTCGGGAATCGCCGCGCCCGCTCGTGCTCGTCGACGACGGGGGCGACCTCCGCCAGCATGAACTCGCGGACCGTGGTCCGGAGGAGCTCGTGTTCGGGCGACAGGTCGAGGTCCACGGCCGCAGCGTACATCGCGGATCGAGGCGCAGGTCATCTCGACGACAGCGCCGCGCCGAGCACGGTGCTAGCCTTCGGCCATGCCGGGTATCGAGCGCGCCCCCGAGCCGACCGCCCACGGCGCCGATGCCGAGACCGTCGGAACGAACGGCCATCACCTTCCGCACACCCTCCGACGAGACATCCTCGTCCTGCTCCGCCAGCTCGGACCGTCGTCCCCCGATCAGCTGGCCGCGCGCCTGCACGCCAGCCGGACGGGGATCCTCCAGCAGCTTCGCGCGCTGGAAGCGGCGGACCTCGTGGCCCGCCGACCGGAACGGCACGGGGTCGGGCGACCGCGGCACCTGTACGACGTCACGCCGCACGCCCAGGATCTCTTCCCGTCGAACTACGACGGCCTGGCGGCCGGGCTCCTGGCCGCCATCGACGAGGTCGGCGGCGACCACCTCGTGGATCAGGTCTTCAGCGCTCGCCGCAGCCAGGCGGCTTCCTGGATGCGGTCCCGGATCGCCGAGCGACTCCCGGCGGGTGCCTCGCTCATCGACCGGGTCCGCGAGCTGGCGGTCATCCAGGACGAGCAGGGCTATATCGCCCAGGCCGAGGTGACCCCTGACGGCACCATCCGCCTCGTGGAGCACAACTGCGCGATCTTCCAGGTCGCTCGTGGGACGACCCGGGCCTGTGACGCGGAGCTGGCGCTGTTCAGCGAGGTCCTCGATGCGGACGTCGTGCGCGACTCGCACATCGCCGCCGGGGATCGCTGCTGCACCTACCGGGTCTCCTCGCGGATCGGCTGATCGGCCGCTCGAAGCGCCCGCTCGGTGGTGCGTCGACGCACCACTCCGTGCCGTCCCTCGCTCGACAGGAATCCTCCGTTCCGCCCACAATCGGACCACGGGGACGGTCGCTCGCGGCCGTCCGCGAACGAGGCAACGGCGGCCGACGGCCGTCATCGGACGGGGGCGCCTCTCGGTGATGGGATCGGACCTGGGACCTGTTGCGATCGTCAGCACCGCGGACGACGCGCTCCCGGTTGTCGGCCCCCGCGGCGACGGCCACCGCCTCGACTACGACGTCCTCGGGGTCGGGCTGTCGGTCACGTCCGACCTGCCCGACGTGCTCGCCGTCGTCGACGCGACGTACGCGGCCTTCCGGTTCTCCGCCCCGGCGGCCACCCCGATGACCACCTCCAGCTTCAGTCTGGTCGACCTCGGGGAGGGCGGTCCGTGTCGACTCGACGACCCCGTGGGCAGGTCCCACCGGCTCGGATCGGCGACCGAGGGGCTGTTCGGCCTGCTTGAGGGGATGGTCGGGACGATCGTCGCCCGGCTGCACACGGCGGGGATCCTGGCTGCCCACGCCGGCGCGGTCGCCGGACCCGACGGGGCCATCGTCGTCGCTGGCCGCAGTGGGCAGGGCAAGACCACGCTGGTACTCGGTCTCGTTCGGGCCGGTCGCGGACTCCTGTCCGATGAGCTCGCGCTGCTCGACCCGGTCGGCGACGTCGTGCGACCGTATCGGCGCGCCGTCCACGTCCGGCCGTCGACGCTCGACCTGCTGCCCGAGCTGGCCTCGCTCCGGTCCCGACCGCTCGACGAGCTCGGCGGCGGGAGCGAATGGACCGTGAGCCAGGCTGATGTGGTCGACCTCCTCGGCGGTCGCCTCGAGGAGCCCCGGTCGCTCGGCGGCATCGTCCTGCTCGACGGGACGCCGGACCCATCCACCGCGCCCCGGATCGTCGAGGTGTCGCCGGCGGTCGCGGCGGTCGAGCTGATGCGGAGCACCTGGGCGGCCTCGGTCGACTTCGCCGGGACGCTCGACGCCGTGGGTCGGATGCTGTCCGGCGTACCGTGCCTGCGCCTGTCGGTGGGCCGGTTCGACGACACGGTCACCGCCGTCGGTTCGGCGCTGGAGCTGGCGCGATGACCGGCGATGCACGCGATCCGCGGGCGACGGCGCTGCTCGGGCTGTACCTGGGATACCGCGACACGGGCACCGAGGCCTGGCTCGAGACGCGCGGGACGAGCATGCACCCGCTCGTCGGTCCCGGTGGCCGGATGCTCGTCGCGTTCGGCGCCACGCCATCGCGGGTCGGCGAGGTCGTCGTGTTCGAGCGGTACGATGGGATCGTGGCGCACCGTCTCGTCGGCAGCCGTTGGCGCGACGGCCGCGAGCAGCTCATCGTCAAGGGCGACAACGAGGCTGACTTCGATCCTCCGCTGTCCCTCGAGGACGTCCTCGGCGTGGTCCGCGGCGTCCGACGCGAGGCATCCGGGCCGGTCCTTCGTCGCGGGCTCAGCGGGCGCTCGGCCAGGATCATCGCCGGCGTCTCGCGTTCGGCCGGTCGCGGCGCCCGGGTCGCCAGACGTGTCGCCGAACACTCCCCTGCTCCCATCCGTCGGACCGCGCTGCGCGCGATCCCGACCCTTGCCCGGGCCCCGACCCGGCTGATGCTGGCACCGATCACCCAGGAGTCAGGTGCGGGAAGGAGGTGAAGCCCATGGAGTACGAAAGCCCCGAGATCATCGCGACCTATGTGGAGGACGAGCTCGCTGCGGAGGCGGCGGTCTCGACCAGCTATGGCAATACCTTCCCGGTCTGACGACCGGCGACACTGGAGGGAGCCTCATGGAGTACGAGAGCCCAGAGATCATCGCGACGTATGTCGAGGATGAGCTGGCCGCCGAAGCGGCGGTCTCGACCTGCTACGGCAACATCGTCTATCAGTAGCGTCCACTGACGACCGGCCCGCTGGCGACGCGCCGACGGGCCGGTCGTTCCATGTCCGGGCGATGCGCCCCGCCGGTGTCTCGGGACACCACGACCTGTCTCATGCCCTCGACATGACCGGTACCGATGCCGACAATCGGATGACCCGAATGTACCGGCGAGGGAGCTCTCGATGACCATCGACGATCGTCCGCCTGCGGGCCCGGTCGCCCGGCCCGATGTGACCCTCCAGCGCGTCGGCCGCGAGGCGATCCTCCACGATGGACGCAACGGCAAGGCCCACGTGATCAACGGCTCCGCAGCCCAGCTCTGGGAGTTGTGCGACGGGCGCCCGCTCGATCGGCTCGTGGCCGACTTCGCCGCGCTCTACGCCCGCTCGCCCGAGACGGTCGCCCCCGACGTCGACCGGACGCTCGCCAACTTCGAGGCTCTGGACCTGCTCGCGTGAACCCACCAGGGGGGCAGTGATGGGGACGCGCCTCGCCGACCGCGCGACGGGCCTGGCGACGTACCGCGTCCACGGCGTCGACCTCGTGGTCCGGGCCAACGATCCCGCCGTGATGGCCCGGGTCGACGACACGTACGGCTGGTTCGCGTCGGACGACCGCCAGAGCGGCCCCGCGCGGCGGACGGTCGAGGTCGCGCTCGTCCGCGACACCCACGGCGGGACGACCATCGTGGCAGCCGACGGCCGGACGAGCCGCTGGCGCGACGAGGATGAGCCGCTGGTCGGGCTGTTCGACGCCATCGTCGGGGGCCTCATCGCCGCCCTGTCCGACATCGGGATCCTGGCGATCCACGCGGGGGTCGTCGCGCTCGACGGCCGGGCGGTCCTTGTCGCCGGCCGGAGCGGCCGGGGCAAGACGACGGTCGTGCTCGGGCTCCTTCGACGCGGTCTCGACCTGCTGTCGGACGAGCTGGCCCTGGTCGCCCAGGACGACCGGACGATCCTGCCGTACCCCCGGGGCCTGCACATCAGGCGTCCCGCCCTCGACCTGTTCGCCGAGCTCGGGTTCCTGGCCGACGTCGCACCGTACGAGCTCGGCGGTGGGAGCGAATGGGCGGTCGGTCCCGCCGCGCTCGACCAGGCGTTCGGGACGCGGGTCGCCGCGCCGGCCCGGTTGAGTGCGATCGTCCTGCTCGACGGCGATCCGGACGCCGGCGGACGACCGGCGCCGAGTCCCGTCCCGGGTGCGATCGCGACGATGGAGCTCCTCCGGGGGACACCCGCCGCGGCCTGGGATTTCGACGGGGTCATCGCCCGCCTGCCGCGGGTCGTGACCGGCGTCGCGTGCGCCACGCTTCGATCGGCCGGTCTCGACGAGACGGTCGATGCCGTGATCGCGCTGTTGACCGGCGGCCCGGTCGGAACGTCTCGGGAGTCGCCCGAGTGACAACGGCACTCATGCCCTGGCTCGTCCAGGAGATTCGTGCGGAAGGGAGGTGACCCGATATGGAGTACGAGAGCCCAGAGATCATCGCGACGTATGTCGAGGATGAGCTCGCCCAGGAGGCGGCCGTCAGCACCTGTTACGGCCAGAAGCCGGTCTTCAACACCTGATCCGGCCGTGATGGCCGGTGATAGCGTTCAAGGGGGTACACGAATGGACTACGAGAGCCCAGAGATCATCGCGACGTATGTCGAGGATGAGCTCGCCCAGGAGGCCGCCGTCAGCACCAGCTACGGTATCCACCTCACCAAGGGCCCAGGCTAGGTCGGAGGGGCCGTTCGCGGCCCATCCGTCACCGATCCAGGGGGAGGAGCCGACCGCCTCGGTCGTCGACTCCTCCCACCCGGATCCGATCGCGCGATATCGGGGACCATCCGCGACACCATGACCTCAGCGATCGAGACCGAGAACCTCACCAAGCGATTCCGCCCGCTCCGGTCGTATCGCGACATCGTCCAGCCGTCGCACCGGACCGAGCGCACGGCCGTGAGCGAGGTCAGCCTGCGGATGCCGCCCGGCCAGGTCTTCGGCCTGCTCGGACAGAACGGTGCGGGCAAGACCACGCTGATCCGGATGCTGACGACGCTGCTCATCCCGACCAGCGGGGTGGCAAGGGTCGCCGGCTTCGACGTGGCCCGCGACCCCCATGCCGTCCGCCAGCGGATCGGCCTGGTGAGCGGCGACGAGCGCTCGTTCTACTGGCGGCTGACCGGCCGCCAGAACCTGGAGTTCTTTGCCGCGCTCCAGCATCTCCCGACCGCGGCCACGCCCGGCCGGATCGCCGACCTGGCCGAACGCCTGGGCATCTCCGACCACCTCGACCGCCCCTTCGGCCACCTGTCGACCGGTCAGCGCCAGAAGCTGGCGATCGCCCGCGGTCTGATGACCGAGCCGGAGATCCTGTTCATGGACGAACCGACGCGGTCGCTCGACCCGATCTCGGCGGTGGCGATCCGCGAGTTCATCGCCGACCACATCATCGGCGAGCTCGGTCGGACCGTCGTCCTGGCCACCCACTCGATGCCCGAGGCCGAGGCGCTGTGCCGTCGCCTCGCGTTCATCCAGGACGGCCGGATCGTGGCCGAAGGCAGCGTCGCCGACCTCCGCCGGACGATCGGCTACGGGATCCGCTGCGAGCTCCGCCTGAGCCCCCGGATGGGGACCGCCGGGGTCGATCTCGCCGCCCTGCCCGAGGTGCTGGCCGTCCTGGCCGGTCCCGAGCCGGATGAGCCGACGCCAGCCGTGGACGACGCTCCGGTGGTCGTCCGGCTGACCCTCGCCCATGAGGAGGCACTCGGGCCGGTCCTTCGTGCCCTCGTGACCGCCGGGGCGGACGTCTACTTCTGCGAGACGCGCGACCTGTCGCTCGAGGAGATCTACGTCCACACCCTCGCCCCGGGGACCGCGTCGCCCCCGAGCCTCGTCCGCCAGGCGGTCGCCCGATGACGGCCGGCGCGCTGACCGCTCGCGGGCCGCTCGACGGCCTCGCCGACGCCGCGCGCGTCCCGATCGCGTTCTTCAAGCGCGACCGGACGATCGAGACGAGCTATCGGGCCGGGTTCGTCCTGCGCCTCGGCAGCGCCGTGGTCACGGTCGCGGTCTTCTTCTTCATCAGTCATTCGTTCGGCCTGGCCAACACGGCCGACATCTCGAAGTACGGCGCCGACTACTTCGCGTTCGTCCTGGTCGGTGTCGCCCTCCAGCAGTTCCTCGGCCAGACCGTCGGCGGGATCGGCGGGAGCCTCCGCGAGAGCCAGACGACCGGGACGCTCGAGCTGATGGTCCTCAGCCCGTCGCGACTCTCGACCGTGCTGATGTCGACGTCCATCTGGCTCCAGGTGTCGGCCGCCATCGGTGCGGTGACCTACCTGGTCGCTGGAGCGCTGCTCGGAGCGGACTTCTCGCACGCGGACCTCCCGGCGACGGCGCTCGCCCTGCTCGTGACGATGGTCGGGTTCACCGGGATGGGCCTGCTGGCCGGCGGCGTCGTCATCGTCATCAAGCGTGGGAACCCCGTCGGCTGGCTGCTCCAGGGTGCGTCGATCGTGCTGAGCGGCGTGTTCTACCCGACCGCCGTCCTGCCGGCCGGGCTGCAGGCGCTCGGCGAGCTACTGCCGATGACCCACGCCCTGGTCATCCTGCGCGGATCGATCCTCCTGGGGACCGGGATCACCGCGGCGATCCCGGAGTTCGTCGCGCTCGTCGCCCTGAGCGCGATCTACCTGGCGGCGGGGCTCATCTCGTGCTCCCTCGCCATCCGCTACGGCCGGACCGACGGCAGCCTGGCCCAGTACTGAGGAGCGAGGCCGGATGCGCCAGCTGACCGATCTCGATGCCGAGCTTCAGGCGCTCTGCCTCGGGGCGCGGACGCGTCTGACCGCGGTCCAGACGGCCGACCTCCGGCGCCTGGTCGAGGCAGGGCTGGACTGGGACCGGATGTGGGACCTCGGCCACCGCCACGACGTCCTGCCGCTGCTCGCCGTCAGCCTCCCCCAGGCGGCGGGTGACGCGGTCTCGGGCCCCTGGCTCGAGCGCGCGATCCGCCGGCGCCACGTGACCCTGCTGCGCAACGGACGGATGGCCGACGCGCTCGGCCGCGTGCTCGACGGGCTGTCGGCCGCAGACGTGCCGGCGATGCCGGTGAAGGGCCTCGTCATCGCCGAGCGGCTGTACGGCTCGCTCGCCTCCCGCGGCGCTGCGGACCTGGACGTTCTCGTCCGCGAGCCTGACCTGACCGTCGCCCGGCGGGTCCTGGTCGAGCTCGGCTATCGGCAGGCGCAGGAGCTCACCTTCCACGCGCTGGTCCACGAGTTCCACGACCCGCCCTGGTACGTCGGCGACGGCAACGAGTCGGTCCGTCTCGAGCTCCACCGCGACCTGTGGGCGGATCGCTTCTTCCGCTCCGACATCGACGGCCTGTGGGACCGCTCCGCCCCCGGGACGCTGCTCGATCGCCCCGTCCGGCTGCTGAGCCTCGAGGACACCCTGATCCATCTAGCGATCCATCGGAGCCGATCACCGCTGCGCCTGCGCTGGAACTGCGACATCGCGGAGCTGGTCCGAAGCAATGGAGCCGAGCTCGACTGGGAGGCGGTCGCCGACCGGGCCGACCGGATCGGAGCGCGGACCACGACCTGGCTCGTCCTGTCGATGGCCGACCGATTCCTCGGGGCCAGCCCGCCCCCCGGCGTGCTCGAACGCTTCCGGATCCCGACCGCAAAGCGAGAGCTCCTCGAGCGGACGTGCGGCGGCGGAGCGACCTTCCGATCCGCTCCACCCGGCGACACCGATCAGACTCCGCACCTGACGCTGCGGGTCTTCGAGCAGGACGGGGCCGGGCAGATCGCTCGTGCGCTCGGCTCGAGCATCCGCCGGTCGACCCGCAGGATCCTCCACCAGCGGGGCGTCCGTCGGGTCCGGCACGACACCGTTTGACCCGGAGCTAGGCCTCTTCGCGCTCCACCACGCCGCGGGGCGCGGGTTCGAGGACCGCGGCCGGGACGTCCGAGACGTTCGGCACGAACGCCGCGGCGAGTGACGTCTCGGCCGCCCGCTGCTGGTCCTCGAGCGACAGGATCCCGAGCCGTCCGAGGGTCGCGAGCTCATCGCGGATGTAGGTCTTGAGCATCTCCGGGCCGTCGGTGTTGATCGTGAAGCGGACCCCGTTGCGCCGGAACTGGTCGAAGATCCAGCGGAACTCGTCCCAGCCCGACACGACCCGGGTGTTGAGGTTCGACGTCGGGCAGATCTCGAGGACGATCCCGCGGTCGGCCAGCATCGCCATCGCGCGCGGGTCGTAGGCGGCCTTGACCCCGTGGCCGATGCGGTCGGGCTCGAGCAGCTCGATCACCCGGGCGACCTCGTCGATCGGGCCGGATTCACCGGTGTGGATGGTCAGGCCGAGCCCGTACTGGCGGGCCCGACGGAACAGTCGCTTGTAGTCCGCGACGCGGAAGGTGGCCGACTCGGGTCCCGCGATGTCGATCCCGACGATCCCGCGATCGCGCCAGTGGATGGCCTTCTCGACCAGGATCTCGTTGAGCTCGTACGGGAACGCCCGATCGAGACAGAACAGCAGACCGGGTTTGACCGGGTACTCGAGCGTCGCCTTGTCCATCCCGCGCAGGGCCGCCGCGATGATGTGGTCCAGGTCCTGCTCGCCGCCGCGGTTCCGCTTCATCGGGTTGAACCGGAGCTCGATGGTGGTCACGTTGTTCTTGCGATAGGCGCCGCCGACGACCTCGTAGACCGCCCGCTCGACCGCCAACGGGCTCGACTGGATGAGCTCCGTCCAATGGAACAGCTGGAGGTAGCCGTCGAAGCTGCGGGCCCGTCGCGGCGAGACGGTGATGAGGTCGCGGAACTCCCAGTAGTCCTTGGTCGGGAGCTTGATCCCCTGGGCGTGGGCGATCCCCCACATGATGGCCGGGGTCACCGCGCCTCCGAGATGGCAGTGCAGCTCGGCCAGCGGGATCTTCCGGGAGAGCTGCGCCATCCGCTAGCTCGCGGCCGGGACGATCCGGCCCTCGGCGTCGAGCGTCGCCTGGCGACGGAGTCGACGGAGCTCCGCGCCCGGGACCTGGTCGCGGGCGTGATAGCTCGAGCGGACCAGCGGCGCCGATTCGACGTGCCGGAACCCGAGGGCTAGCGCCTCGACCTTCATCTCGGCGAACTCGTCGGGGTGGTAGTAGCGTTCGAGCGGCAGATGCTGGAGCGACGGCCGGAGGTACTGGCCGATCGTCAGGATGTCGACGTCGACCTCGCGGAGCGCCTCGAACGCCTCGGTCAGCTCCGGCCGGGTCTCGCCCAGACCGACCATCACCGAGCTCTTGGTGTGCGCCGCGTAGCCGATCTCCGCGGCCATCTCCTTGGCTCGCCGCAGCACGTACAGGCTGCGGTCCCAGCGAGCCCGCTTGCGGACCGGTTTCTGGAGGCGCCGGACCGTTTCGAGGTTGTGGTTCAGGATGTCCGGGCGCGCGTCCATGACCGTGCGCAGCCGCTCGTCGGCCCCGTCGAAGTCGGGGATGAGAACCTCGATGCCCATCCCCGGGCAGGCGGCGCGCATCCGGGTGATCGTCTCGGCGAAGATCCGCGAGCCACCGTCCGGGAGATCATCGCGCGCGACGCTGGTCACGACGACGTGCTCGAGCCCCAGCTCGGAGACCGCCTCGGCGACCCGGCGCGGCTCATCGTCGTCGAACCATGTCGGCCGGCCGGTCTTCACCGCACAGAAGCCGCAGGCCCGGGTGCACGTGTCGCCCAGGATCATGATCGTGGCGGTGCGCTGGTCCCAGCACTCGCCGATGTTCGGGCAATGGGCCTCCTCGCAGACCGTGTTCAACCCGAGTCCGCGGAGCAACCCCTTGAGGTCGTGGTAGTTCTCGCCCGAAGGGATCCGGGCCTTGATCCAGTCCGGATGGCGACGCAGGTGAGCGGCGCCGCCGACGGCCCGGTCGTCGGTCGGTCCCCCGCCGAGCGCGATCGTGGCCGGGAGCGGAGCGGGATGGCGGCGGGCGGTCGACGCGTCCCCGGCCGGGTCGAACATCGGGAGGTCACGCGCCATGGGTCGGAGTGTACGCTCGGTCATGCACCGCCGCTGACGGTCGCGGCCGGACGGAAGGTCGCCCGAAGGCCGTCCTCGAGCGCCCGTGGGGCGAATGCCAGTTCCTGCGACGCCTTCGCATGCGACGCCCAGTAGGTCACGCCGTCGCCTGCGCTGATGACCTCGGCCAGGTTCGCCGGGATCCCGAACCGGCCGTGCAGGAGACCGGACGTCGGCGCCATCAGGCGGAGCACCCCGGTCGGCACCCGCAGCGGCGGGAGCCCGCGGCCGCCGAGGCGCGCCGCGAGCTCGAGCGCGTCGACCATCCGGACCGGCTCGCCGTCGAG
>JADGQI010000110.1 GCA_017881905.1 Chloroflexota bacterium | reverse complement strand
GCGAGGCGTACAGCCCGTTCGCCGCCGGATTGCCGGACTCGGCAGCGATCAGGACGTCGCGTCCGCCCAGGTCTCGTGCCGCCCGGATCGCCGCACGGCAGACGGCTCGGCCGAGACCGCGACGCTGGTGGTCCGGGTGGACGCCCACCGGCTCCAGCTCCACGCCCAGGCTGAGCGGATCGAGCCACGCCAGCGCGAACGCCGCGACCGTCCCGTCCGGCGCGCGGATGACCGTGTCGAGCCCGGGCCGGTAGAGCGGTGTGGTCCGACAGAATCGATACGCCTCCTCGGTCATCGTGGAGCGCGGGAACGCGGCGTGGCCGGCGACCACCCGGGCCGGCACGTCGGCACCGGCCGCGATCGTCGCCAGGCGGAATCCGTCCGGGAGCGGCGGTTCGGTGAGATCGAGCTCGTCGGCCCGACCGGCGAAGTGATGGAACGCCGGGGCGGCCGTCGGCCCGAATCCGAGCGATACCAGCGCCTCGTTCGAGCGGTCGTCGGTCTCGACCGTCCAGATCCTGACCAGAGCCGCTGGCGACTCGGCCGGCCTCGGGCCGAACCGGGCGGCCTGGGCGTCGATCCAGGCCGTCATCGCGCCGAGGAGCGCGACCGCCCGGTGGCCCGGAGCCGCGATCACATCGGCATCGAGCGGTGGGCTGTACCAGGCGAACCCGACCAGCTCCGTCGCGTCGGGCTCCCCATCGAACCATAGGCCGATCCGCTCCTCGAGCCCCGGCGTCTTTCCGAGCGCGTGGACGCTCCACCAGTCGACATCGCCGGCGTGAAGGTGGACGTCGGGCCAGTCGGCCCGCCAGCACCGGGCGACGAGGGCCTGCATCTGCCGGCTGTCGGCCGGGGTCTGCCAGGCGCGCGACCGGTAGCGACCGGTCAGGCCGTCGTCGGTCACGCGGCCGGCGTGTTCGCCCGGATGAACTTCAGGGACCGGCGCCAGGCGTTCGTCGAGGCCTCCGTGAAATCGGCGGCCTTGCGATCGAAGAAGCTGTGCGGGGCGCCGGGGTAGACGACGAGCTCGTGGGTGACGCCGGCCGCGACCAGCGCGTGTTCGAAGGTCGCGACCACGTCAGAGGTGATGCCCTCGTCGGCGCCGCCGAAGATCCCCAGGATCGGCGCCCGCATCTCACTGGCGACGTCGGCCGGGGCGGGCGAGTTCGGACGCGAACCGGTGGGCCAGCCGTAGAAGCCGATCGCTCCGGACAGGCCGATGTCGAAGGTCGGGGCCAGGAACGCGAGCCGCCCGCCGAAGCAGAAGCCGATGGCGAAGACGGCCACGACCCGGCCGCCCTCGCGGACCGCGGCCGCACCGGCACGGACGTCGGCCAGCAGGCCCTCGTACGTCGTCTGCTCGAGATGGTCCCGGTACGCGAAACCCTCGTCGCGCTTCCCCGGACCGGCCGTCCGTCCGAAGTAGTCGATGGCGACCGCGTCCACGCCGGCCTCTGCGAACCGGAGGGCCAGCTCCTCGTAGTACGG
Source organism: Chloroflexota bacterium (assembly GCA_017881905.1). Taxonomy (GTDB): domain Bacteria; phylum Chloroflexota; class Limnocylindria; order Limnocylindrales; family CSP1-4; genus Chersky-267. The sequence continues at coordinate 14,153 of JADGQI010000110.1, read as the reverse complement.
GTGCAGCCCGCGGACGTCCGGCAGGATGACGATCCCGGCTCCCGTCGGGGCGCTGGCGCGGGCGCGGAAGGCCGACACCTGGTTGCCGTCGGCGGCCATCAGGACGAGATCCTCGTGGTCCATCGCCCCGCCGGCGATCGGTGTGATCGGCGGTCGACTATCGAGATCGAAGCACATCCCGGCTCGGCTCCTCCACTCGCAGCACAGGATACGTCCAGTCCGGCCCGCAGGCTCGACACGATCTCGCCTTGGATCGGACCGTGAGCGCGTCCGCCGGCGCCGTCGCCGGAGCGTTCGGGACCCGCTGCTACAATCCCGCCCTGATGCCAGCCCCCCTCGTGGTGCAGAAGTTCGGCGGTTCGTCCGTCGCGGGCGCGGACCGGATCAGGCGCGTGGCCCGGCGGATCGCGCGCGAGCGGGCCGCGGGCTCGGACCTGGTCGTGGTCGTGAGCGCGATGGGCGACACGACCGACGAGCTGCTGGCCCTGGCCGCCGCGATCACCGACGAGCCGGATTCGCGCGAGCTCGACGTCCTGCTGTCGACCGGCGAGCACCAGAGCGCCACGCTCCTGTCGATGGCCCTCCACGCGCTGGGCGTCCCGGCCATCAGCCTGACCGGCGCCCAGGCGGGGATCCAGACCGACGGGCGCTACGGCAAGGCCCGCATCGCGAACGTGGATCCGGCGCGGGTCCACGATGAGATCGCGGCCGGCAAGGTGGTCATCGTGGCCGGCTTCCAGGGCCAGAGCGCGGCCGACATCGACAAGGCCGAGACGACCACGCTCGGACGCGGCGGTTCGGACACCACCGCGGTCGCCCTGGCGGCGCGGCTGGGCGCGGACCGCTGCCAGGTCTTCACCGACGTCAAGGGCATCTACACTGCGGACCCCCGGATCGTGACCGATGCGCGGCAGCTGTCGGTCATCGGCTACGAGGAGATGCTCGAGCTGGCCCACCAGGGCGCCCAGGTGATGCAGGTCCGGGCGGTCGAGCTCGGCTGGGTCAACGACGTCGTCATCGAGGTCCTCAGCTCGTTCGAGGACGCTCCCGGCACGCTCATCGAGGAGGATCCGCTCGTGGAGCAGCGCAACAAGGTCCGCGGTCTGGCCCACGATCGGAACGTCGCCAAGATCACCCTGGTCGCCGTCCCCGACCGACCCGGGGTCGCCTACGCGATCTTCGCTCCGCTCGCCGACGCCGGGATCAACGTCGACATGATCGTCCAGAACGTGGGCCATGGCGGGTCGACCGACCAGAGCTTCACGGTCAACCGCTCGGACCTCGCCCGGGCGAAGCGGATCATCGAGCCGATCGTCCGCGAGCTCGGGTTCCAGGAGATGACGACCGACTCGGCGGTGGCCAAGGTGTCGATCGTCGGAGCCGGCATCCACAACGCCCCGGGGTATGCGGCGCGGATGTTCGGGACGCTCGCCGACGCCGGGGTCAACATCGAGATGATCTCGACGTCGGAGGTCCGGATCACCTGCATCATCGCCGAGGACGACGTCGAGACGGCCGTCCGCGCACTCCACTCCGCGTTCGAGCTCGAGAAGCCGGACGCGGTCGATGCCACCTCGGGCGCCGGTCCCGGGCGCGCGGCCAGAGCGGGCTGACCGAGTTCGTGGCGGGACCGTCGTTCGTCGGCCGCCGGGAGTCGTTCGAGAGCATCGGCTCGACGAACGACGTCGTCCGCGCGTGGCTGGACGAAGGCGCGCCGGAGGTCTGCCTGGCGGTCGCCGACGAGCAGACGGCGGGTCGGGGTCGGAGCGGCCGGACGTGGACCGCCCCACCGGGCGCCGGGCTCCTGCTGTCGGTCGGGTTCCGGCCGACGTGGCTGCCTGCGGACCGGACCTGGCAGCTGGCGGCGAACGTGGCGCTGGCGATGGCCGAGGCGGGCGAGGCGGTGGCGGGACTGCCGAAGCGCTCGATCCGACTCAAGTGGCCGAACGACCTCGTGGTCGAGACGCTCCAGGGAGACGTCCTCAAGCTCGCCGGCGTGCTCGGTGAGACGACCGGCCTGGACGGCCCGGATCCGCGCGCGATCGTCGGGATCGGCGTCAACGCCGATTGGCCCGCGGCCGACTTCCCTCCGGAGCTCGCGGGCGGCATGACCAGTCTCCGGGCGGTAGCGGGGGACAGCACCCGGATCGACCGGACCGACGTCCTCGAGGCGTTCCTCGATCGGCTCGAGGCCCGGACGGTGACCCTGCGAGACGGCCGGTTCGACGCGGCCGGCTGGGTGGCGCGCCAGCTCACGAACGGCCGGCCGGTCCGGCTCGATGGCGGTGACGGTCGGTCGGAGGTCGTCCGGGCCCTCGGCGTCGACGTCGCGACCGGCGGCCTGGTCGTCGCCGATCGGTCGGCGGCGGACGGCCAGCGCACCGTGCTCAGCGGCGAGATCGTCCACCTTCGCCTGGCCGACGAACCGGTCGAGCCCCAGCTCACGGTCGGGGTGTAACGGGATGGCACGTCCGGTGTTCAGGAGGATGGCGGGGGAGGAACGCCGTCTCGTCCATCTCGACCGCGATCGATCGCTCGTCGAGGCCGCCCTGCGCGACCCAGCCCGGTTCGACGCCCTCTATCGGAAGTATCTGGCCCAGGTGTACAGCTACGCCTACTACGAGCTTGGCGACCATCACGACGCCGAGGACGCCACGGAGCGCACGTTCCTGCTGGCGCTGAACGCCCTGCCGCGCTTCCAGGAGCGCGCCCGGCCGCAGGACGGTGACGGCGCCTCGACCTTCCGCGTCTGGCTGTTCCAGATCGCCCGGAACGTCGTCGCCAACCTCCGACGCGGCCGTCGCCGCCGGCCCGAGGCGCCGCTCGAGGCCGCCGCCGGCCTCGCCGCGCCGCACGACGTCGAAGGCGAGGCATCCCGCCGGCTCGAGGCCCACGACGCCTGGGCCGCGGTCGACCGGCTGCCCGACGACCGCCGCCGTGCGCTGACCCTGCGCTTCGTCGAGGAGATGTCGACCGCCGAGATCGCCGGCGTGCTCGGCCGGTCCGAGGGTGCCGTCCGAGTGCTCATCCATCGCGGCCTGCGGGCCGTCGCGCGCGACCTGGGTCCTCGCACGTGATGGGTCAGCCCGTCGGACCCGGCGAGGTCGACGCGCTCATCACCGACGCCTACCTGGAATCGCTCCTCGCGGCGCGCCAGCGTCGGGCGTGGGACGCGCCGAGCGTCTCGGAGCTCGACCCCGACGTCCGCGCCGCCGCCGCCCGCCTGGTCGATGCCGTCGTCCGCGTCCACCCGTCGTTCCGCTTCGAGGAGCGGCTCGCCGCTCGACTCGCCGCGGCGGCCGCCACGATCGCCCTGCCGCGCGCGGCCGGCGACGAGGGTCTCGAGCTCGCGACCGGGACGGCCGGTGCGACGTTCGCGCTCGATGGCTCCGGCCTCGGCGCCCTCGGTCCGCTCGATCTCGCCGACCCCGCCCACCCGGAGCTTCCGGCCGGCATCCCGCGCCGTCCGCTGGTCATCGGCGGGACGCTCGCCTCGGCTGCCCTGTCGCTGGCCGGTGCCGCAATCGTCGCCTGGCGCTGGAACCGGGCGGCGAACGGCGGACACCGCGGCGTGAGGCTCGTCTGATGCCGATCAAGCTGCCGTCCTTCCGCGCTCGTCGGGATGTCTATCCGGCCGACCTGTGGACGAAGTGCCCGTCATGCGAGGAGCAGCTGTTCAACAAGCAGCTCGACAAGGCGCTCCGGGTCTGTCCGAACTGTGGTCACCACTTCCGGCTGTCGGCGGCCGCTCGACTCGAGCTCCTGCTCGACGAGGGCTCGTTCGAGGAGCGCGATGCCGGACTCCAGTCGGTCGACCCGCTCGGGTTCGTCGATCAGAAGGCCTACCCCGATCGCGTCGCTGCCGCCCAACTGGCGACCGGGATGCGCGACGCCGCGGTCTGGGGCTTCGGGACGGTGACCGGCTACCCGGTTGCGATCTGCGTGATGGACTTTGGGTTCATGGGCGGTTCGATGGGCGCGGTCGTCGGCGAGAAGGTGACCCGGGCCGCGGAGGCCGCCCTCGACGCCCGCGTCCCACTGGTGGTCGTCGCAGCGTCGGGCGGGGCCCGGATGCAGGAAGGGACCCTGGCGCTGATGCAGCTGGCCAAGACCGTGGCCGCGACGGAGCGGCTGCGGCTGGCCGGCGTCCCCTTCATCTCGATCATGAGCGACCCGACGACGGGCGGCGTCTTCGCCTCGTTCGCGGCGCTCGGCGACGTCAACCTGGCCGAGCCGAACGCCCTGATCGGGTTCGCCGGCGCCAGGGTCAACGCCGGCACCATCGGCGGCGAGCTACCGGACGGCTTCCAGCGGGCCGAGTTCCTGTTCCGCCACGGGTTCGTGGACCGGGTGGTCCACCGGACCGAGCTCCGCTCCGAGCTCGCGGCGCTGCTCGCCTTCCTCGAGCCGTCCGAGGTGGTGGCCGTCGTGGAACCCGAGAACGGGTCGCTGCCGTCGTTCCGGCCGCTGTCGTTCCTGACGGCCCTGGCCGACAAGGTCATCCCGGAGGGCGACAACGGGACCGGTCACGCCGGATCGGCCGCGGGCGTGCCGACGGGTCCGGGCGCGGACCCCGCCGAGGATGCCGACCGTGCTTGAGACGACCGACCTGAACGCCTCGGTCTGGGCCACCGTCCAGCTCGCGCGCAACCTGCGCCGTCCACGGACGCTCGAGCTGGTCGGTCTCATCGCCGATGAGTTCATCGAGCTCCACGGCGACCGATTGTTCGGCGACGACCCGGCCATGGTCGCCGGGCTGGCCCGGATCGCCGGTCGACGGGTCGTCGTCGTCGGGCAGCAGAAGGGGGCCGAGACCGACGAGAACATCCGGCGCAACTTCGGGATGCCCCACCCGGAGGGGTACCGCAAGTCGATGCGCCTGATGGAGCTGGCGGAGCGGCTCCAGATCCCGGTCGTGACCTTCATCGACGTGCCCGGTGCGCACCCGGGACCCGAATCCGAGGAACGCGGGATCGCCGAGGCGATCGCCCGGTCGATCGCGTTGATGAGCCGGCTGCGGACGCCGATCGTCGCCGTCATCACCGGCGAGGGCGGGTCGGGTGGGGCGCTGGCGATCGCCGTCGGCGACGTCGTGATCGCCCTCGAGCATTCCGTCTACTCGGTCATCTCGCCGGAGGGCTGCGCGTCGATCCTGTGGCGGACCCCCGACCAGGCCGCGACCGCCGCCGTGGCGATGAAGATGACCGCCGCCGACCAGGCCGCGCTCGGGGTCGTCGACCTCGTCGTCGCGGAGCCCGAGGGAGGTGCCCAGAACGACCATGAGGCGGCGGCGGCCGCGCTCAAGGAGGCGCTCGTCGCGCAGCTCGAGATCCTCGCGGCCAAGCCGCTCGACGAGCTCATCGAGGACCGCTATCGGCGCTATCGTTCGCTCGGGCCGTTTGCGACGATCGCGACCGTCGAGGTCCCGCCACCGGAGCGGCCGGGACTCGCCGACCGTCTGCGCAACCTGATCGGCGGTACGCGGGTCCCCACGGGGAACCCCGCACCGGGGCGGCCGCCCGACGAGCCGCCCGTCGGCGAGGAGGACTGAGCGATGGGCACCGACGACCGCGAGGCCGCCGAGCGACTGGCCGATCACGCCGCCATCGACTCGCTCGCCGACCAGCTCATCCCGGCCCTGATCGCCAAGCTCGGGGCGAGCGGTCTCGGCGAGATCGAGGTCCGCGAGGGCGACTGGAAGGTCCGTCTCCGGCGACCCGCGGACGGCACGACCCCGCCGTCCCGCAAGGTCGGCGACCGCGGCACGCGGTCCGGCGCGGGCGCCGTCGCCCCGGCCGCCAGTTCCGGCACGGCCGCTCGGCAGCAGCTCACGCCCGTCGGCCCCGGTCGCCAGTCGGTCCTCGAGGCGGTCGAGGCACTGGCCGTCGGCGCGGTCTTCGAGACCGACGGGGCGCCTTCCACGCCCTTCGACTCGAGCCACGGCCGCGACCCGTTCCGTGCCATCGCCACGTCCCCGGCCGTCGGGTTCTACACGCCGCGGACGGGGGTCGTCCCGGGCTCGCGCGTCCGGACCGGCGATCCGATCGGCGCGATCGACGTGCTCGGCGTCCCGACCGAGGTCGTGGCGCCCGCCGACGGCATCGTCGGGGCCAGCCTGGTCGAGCCCGGCGAGGCGGTCGAGTACGGTCAGGAGCTGGTCTGGGTGGAGCTGCTGTCCGCCCCGGCCGGTGCGGCCGATCCGATGACCCCTGGGTCCTGAGCGGTGAGGCAGCCCTGATGTTCCAGAAGGTCCTCATCGCCAACCGGGGCGAGATCGCGGTCCGGATCCTGCGGGCCTGCCGGGCGCTCGGCGTCGAGGCGGTCGTGGTCTACAGCCAGGCGGATCGTGATTCGTTGGCAGTCCGGCTGGCCGACGAGGCGATCTGCATCGGACCGCCCGATGCGAAGCGGAGCTACCTGTCGGTCCCGGCGGTCATCAGCGCGGCGATCGTCACCGGCTGCGACGCGATCCATCCGGGCTACGGCTTCCTGTCCGAGGACGAGACCTTCGCCGAGGTCGTCCGCGCCCACGGCCTGACGTTCATCGGCCCGCCGCCCCAGGTCCTGGACCGGTTCGCCAGCAAGGAGGCGACCCGTCGGCTGCTCGGCGGGTACGGCCTGCCGACGATCCCCGGCTCCAACGGGATGATCCGGGACGAGCTCCACGCCCTCGAGGAAGCCGAGCGGATCGGCTACCCGGTGCTGATCAAGCCCAGCGCCGGCGGCGGCGGCAAGGGGATGCGGATGGTCCGCTCCGCGCGCGAGCTCGACGCCTCGATCAAGGTCTGCCGGTCCGAGGCCAAGGCCGCCTTCGGGGACGACTCGCTGTACCTGGAGAAGTGGCTCGACGACACCCGCCACGTCGAGGTCCAGGTGGTGGTCGACCGGTTCGGGAACGGCGTCCACCTCGGCGAACGGGACTGCTCGGTCCAGCGCCGTCACCAGAAGATCCTCGAGGAGGCGCCGACGCCGGCCCTGTCGGTCGCGGCCCGCGCCGAGCTGGCCGACCGGGCGATCCGGGCGGTCGTCTCGGCGGGCTACGAGAACGTCGGGACGCTCGAGTTCCTGGTCGACCGGGACGGCGACTTCTACTTCATCGAGATCAACTGCCGGATCCAGGTCGAGCACCCGGTGACCGAGATGCTGACTGGGATCGACCTCGTCGCGACCCAGATCCGGATCGCCGCCGGGGAGCCGCTCGGGTTCAGCCAGGCCGATGTCGAGGTCCGCGGCCACGCCCTCGAGATGCGGATCAACGCCGAGGACGTCGATCACGACTTCCGCCCCAGCGCGGGCGTCGTCGAGCGCTATCTCGCTCCGGGCGGCCCCGGCGTCAGGATGGACTCGCACCTCTACGCGGGGTACGAGGTCCCGCCGTACTACGACTCGCTGCTCGGCAAGCTCGTGGTCTGGGGCCGGGACCGCGGCTCGGCGATCGATCGCGCCCGGGCGGCGCTCGACGAGCTGGTCGTCGACGGCATCGTCACGAACATCCCGATCCATCGCGCGATGCTGCGGAACGAGGTCTTCCTCGACGGCAAGATGACGACGAACCTGCTCGATCGGGTCGGCAGCGCCGCGTTCGTCGCCGCCGCGGAGCGGCGGTGAACAGCGCGACAACCCCACGGCCCGACCCGGACTTGGTGCAGACCTGCATCGACCGGCCGCAGGGCCGCAGCCCCAGGCGTCAGACTTGGTGGCGTCCCGACCGAACATCCGACCCAAGCTGGAGCCGCCCGTGACCGACCAGGACGACGCCGCCGCCTCGCCCGCGCCCTCGACGACGATCCACACCGTTCGGGAGATCGAGGGCCTGATCCCGCACCGCTGGCCGTTCCTGCTGGTCGATCGGATCGTCGCCTACGACCCGGACGAGTCGCGGATCGTGGGGATCAAGGGCATCACCGCGACGGAGTGGTTCTTCCAGGGGCACTTCCCCGGGTTGCCGGTCATGCCCGGCGTGCTCCAGGTCGAGGCGCTGGCCCAGACGATGGCCGTCTATGTGGCGAAGCAGCCCGGCTTCGGCGACCGGATCGGGCTGTTCGGCGGGATCGAGGCCTGCCGCTTCAAGCGGATGGTCGTGCCCGGCGATACGCTCCGGCTCGAGGTCACGATGGAGAAGCTCGGGCGGCGCTTCGGCCGCGGCCGGGGCGTCGCCTCGGTCGACGGCGAGGTCGCCTGCGAGGCGACGCTCACGTTCATCATCCCGGACGCGTCGGTGCTCCGCTGATGGCCCGGATCGCCGTGTTCGGGGACATCCACGGCAACTCGGTCGCGCTCGACGCGGTGCGCAAAGCGGTCAAGGCCACCAAGCCGGACGCCGTGATGATCACCGGGGACCTGGTCCTCAACGGTCCCGAGCCGGCCGCCGCGGTCGATGGGGTGCGCGAGCTCGAGGCCGACGGCGCGCTCGTCGTCCAGGGCAACACCGACGTGGCCGTCGCCGACTTCGACTACGCCGCGGCCTTCCCGTGGCTGACCGACGGCGTCCCGGAGTCCTTCCGGGCCGCGGCCGAATGGGCGCACGACGCGCTCGGTCCGGAGCGGGTGGATTGGCTTCGCCGGCTCCCCTCGGAGCGTCGGCTGCGGACCGAGGACGCGCTCACGCTCGTCTGCCACGCTTCGCCCGGGTCGCAGACCGGTGGGTTCGACCAGGTCCTCGACCCGAACGTGACGCTCGAGCGGGCGTCGCGCACCGATGCCCGCGTGATCTGCTGCGGGCACACCCATCTGCCCGAGGTCCGGGACCTGGGCTGGAAGATCATCGTCAATGCCGGCAGCGCAGGGTACGTCTTCGACGGCGACCCCACGGCCTCGTGGGCCCTCGTCGACATCGCGGACGGCGAGGTGACGGCAGAGATCCGCCGGACCGAGTTCGACGTGATGGTCGTTTCGAACGGGATCTCCGCCCGGGGTCTGCCCGGCGACGTCTACCGGGCGGCGACGGTCCGGACCGGGAAGCTGGTCCGATGACGGACGCGACCCGCCCGTGGCCGGCCCCGCGCCGGGTCGTCGTGACCGGGATGGGAATGGTCACCGCGCTGGGGACCGACGTGGCCTCGACGTGGGAAGGGCTGGTCGCGGGCCGGTCGGGCATCCGGACGATCGCGGCGTTCGATCCTTCGCGGCTCGACTCGCGGATCGCGGCCGAGGTGCCCGGGTTCGACCCGAGCGGCGTCATCGACCGCAAAGAGATGCGACGGATGGACCGCTACATGCAGTTCGGCCTCGTGGTGAGCCGGCAGGCGCTCGACCAGGCCGGCCTGCCGGGTCGGATCGACGGCCAGCTCGCCGAGCGCACCGGGGTGATCCTGGGGTCCGGCCTCGGCGGCGTGAACACGCTGTTCGACAACGTCCTGCTGATGGCCGACCGCGGGCCGGATCGGATCAGTCCGTTCTTCATCCCGATGGGGATCGCCAACGTGGGCGCCGGCCAGGTCGCGATCGCCTTCGGGGCGCTCGGGCCGAACTTCGCGATCGTGTCGGCCTGCGCGACCGGTGGCCACGCCATCGGCGAGGCCTGGGAGACGATCCGGCGGCACGATGCCGACATGATGATCGCCGGTGGCGTCGAGTCGGCCATCCACGAGGCCGCGGTCGGCGGGTTCTCCGCGATGAAGGCGCTGTCGACCCGCAACGACGATCCCGCCGGGGCGTCGCGGCCGTTCGACCAGGGACGCGACGGGTTCGTCATCGGCGAGGGTGCCGCCGTCATCATCCTCGAGGCGCTCGAGCACGCCGAGGCGCGCGGGGCGACCCCGCTCGCCGAGCTCGTCGGCTATGGAGCGACCGCCGACGCCAGCCACATCACGCTGCCGGCACCGGGCGGCGCCGGGGCCGTCCGAGCGGCCCGTCGTGCCCTCGAGAAGGCCGGCATCGAGCCGGACGCGGTCGACCACCTCAACGCCCATGCCACCTCCACGGCCGAGGGCGACCGGGCGGAGCTCCAGGCGATCCGGACGATCTTCGGCGACCACGCCCCGAACGTCGCTGTCACCGCCAACAAGTCGATGGTCGGGCACACCCTCGGTGCGGCCGGGGCGATCGAGGCCATCGCCACGATCCAGTCGATCCGGACGGGCATCATCCCCCCGACGATCAACCTGACCGACCCGGACCCGGCAGGGGAGGGTCTCGACCTCACGCCCGGCCCCGCCGGTCGGCGCACCGTCCGGACGGCGATCTCGAACTCGTTCGGGTTCGGCGGCCAGAACACCGCGCTCGTCTTCACCAGGTTCGACGGATGACCGACAAGCGCGATCCCGTCCCGGGCGACGAGACCGCCGAGGCCTCGGCGACGCCGCCCGAGCCCGCCGACGCCGTGGCGACGCCGCCCGAGCCCGCCGAGGCCTTGGCGACGCCGCCCGAGCCCGCCGACGCGGACGGCTCGCTGCTGGCGATCCTCGACAGGTTGACCGGCCTGCTCGAGCGGAGCGATCTGACGGAGATCGAGGTAGAGGCCGGCGGCACCGGGCTCATCCTGCGCAAGGCGGCCGCACTCACGTCGTCGGGTGGCGCCGGGGCCGTCGCCGTCGCGACCCCGGCGACCTCCTCGGCCCCGGCCGGCACGGATGGGTCGAGCCCGGCCGGTGAGCCTCCGGGCCGGCCGTCGGTCAAGGCACCGCTGACGGGGATCTTCTATACGGCCCCGGGCCCCGGGTCCGCGCCGTACGTCCAGGTCGGTGGGGAGGTGGCCGTCGGCCAGGTCATCGGCCTGATCGAAGCGATGAAGCTGTTCAACGAGATCAAGAGCGACCTCGCCGGCCGTGTCGTGCGAGTCGTTCCGGAGAGCGGTGCGCTGGTCAAGGCCAAGCAGCCGCTGATCGAGGTGGAGCCGCTGTGAGCACCCAAGCATCGCCCTACGCCCACATCACCGGTTGGGGTCGCTATGCGCCTGCCGGTGTCCTGACCAACGCCGACCTCGAGAAGATGGTCGAGACCAGCGACGAGTGGATCCGCACCCGGACGGGCATCCGCGAGCGGCGGGTCGCCGCCGCCCACGAGACGACGGCGTCGATGGCCGCGGTCGCCGCGCGACGTGCGATCGCCGTCGCGGGGCTCCAGCCGGACGACATCGACGTGATCCTGCTCGCGACCCTGTCGCCCGACTACTGGATGCCCTCGACGGCGGCCCTGGTCAAGGAAGCGATCGGCAACACCAAGGCATTCGCGATGGACGTCGCCGCGGCCTGCTCCGGGTTCGTCTACGCCTACTCGGCCGGTCAGGCGTACATCACCAGCGGCATGGCCAGGAACGTGCTGGTCATCGGGGCGGAGCTGCTCACCCGGTTCCTCGACTACACCGACCGGAGCACGTGCATCCTGTTCGGCGACGGTGCCGGGGCGATCGTCCTGTCCGCCGCCGACACCCAGGGCGGCGGTCTCGGGTTCGAGCTGACGACCGAGCCGTCCGGTGCGTACATGATCTGGCTCCCGGCCGGCGGCTCCAAGAGCCCGCCGTCGCGTGCCACGGTCGAGCGCGGCGAGCACTACATCCGGATGGACGGCACCCAGACCTACCGCTTCGCGACCCGGACCCTGGCATCCACGGCGCTGGCGGCCGTGGCCAAGGCCGGCCTCGAGCCGGCCGACATCGACCTGTTCATCCCGCACCAGGCGAACATCCGGATCATCCAGTCGGTGGCCGACGGCTTGGGCCTGTCGATGGACAAGATGTTCGTCAACCTCGACCGCTACGGGAACACGTCCGCCGCGTCGATCCCGATCGCCCTGGCCGAGGCGGTCGACTCGGGTCGGGTCAAGGTCGGCGACAAGCTGGTGATCGTGGCCTTCGGCGCCGGCTATACCTCGGGCGCCGCGGCGATCTCGTGGACCGCGGACCCGGCCCGCGGTGCGCTCGCCGAGTCGATCCGTCCCGAGGATGTCACGGTCCGCCCGCCGCTGGACTGGGAGCCCGTCGACCCGATCCCGGCGGCGCTCGTCGAGATCCTCGCTCGCCCGGGCTCGCCGGAGCCGGGCGCCAAGGCAGCGGAGGTCCACGCATGATCGACCTGAGCGGGAAGTCGGCGCTCGTGAGCGGCGGTGCGCGCGGCATCGGCCGGGCGATCGTCCTCCGGCTGGCGACCCAGGGCGCCGACGTGGCGTTCAGCTACAGGGGCAATGCGGCGGCCGCCGCGGCGACCGTGGCCGACGTCGAGGCGCTCGGACGCCGGGCGCTGGCGATCCAGGCCGACGTCAAGGAGCCGGAGGCCGCCGAGTCGGTCGTCAAGGCGACGCTCGAGGCGTACGGCAAGGTGGACATCCTGGTCAACAACGCCGGGATCACCCGCGACGACCTGATCATGCGGATGAGCGTGGAGGCCTGGCGCGACGTCCTCGAGACGAACCTGTTCGGGGCGTTCTACATGACCAAGGCCGTGACCCGGCCGATGCTCAAGGCCAGGGCCGGACGGATCGTCAACATCACCAGCGTGTCGGGGCAGGCGGGCCAGATGGGCCAGGCCAACTACTCGTCGGCCAAGGCCGGTCTGATCGGGCTGACCAAGGCGACCGCTCGTGAGCTCGCGTCGCGCGGGATCACCGCCAACGCCGTGGCACCCGGCTTCGTCCTGACCGAGCTCACCCAGGACCTGCCGGAGGCGCTCCAGGATCAGCTCAAGACGGCCACTCCGCTCGGCCGATTCGGGGCGCCCGAGGAGATCGCCGCCGCGGTGGCCTTCCTCGTCTCCGACGAGGCGAGCTTCATCACCGGCCAGGTGCTTGCCGTCGACGGCGGCCTGGTGATGATGTAGCTCGCCGACCACGGCGCCGAACGGGCTCCGCCGGCGTGGCCGTCAGGCGGTCGCGGGCGGAGCGGCCCTCAGGTGTACATCAGCGAGCCGGGCGTGGTCAGGAGCTCGCCGGTCTCGAGCCACGTCTTGAGGCCGGACAGGATCATCGGCCAGCCGCCGTAGAGCTGCTCGTTGGCGCCCTCGCGGAGCTGGTCGTGGGTCACCGTCAGGTGGCAGGAGTCGCCGACCGGCTCGATCTGCCAAGTGACCCGCGAGGTGCCTTCCGCCTTCACGTCGTCGCCCCACAGCGCGACCATCGACTGGACGAGCCGGCGCGGCGGATCGACCTCGAGGTTGATCCCCTCGCCGAGCGGCGTGGGCGCGCCGGGCGCGCCCATCACGTAGCTCGAGCCGGGCGCCCAGTCGGTCGTCTGGCGGGCGCCGAAGTTGTACTTGCTGCGGATCTCGGGATCGGTGATCGCCTGCCACAGGCGCTCCGGCGTCGTCTTGATGTAGATCTCGAACACCTTCTCCATCGGACGCTCCAGTCTGGTCTTGAGGTCGCTGAGCGAAGCCGCCCAGGGTTCCGCGTACTTGCTCACCCACCGGTCGTGGACGAGCCGGATCGGGACGGGGTTCAGGTAGTGGAGCTTCTCGCGGCCGCGCCGCCTGGTCACGACCAGGCCTGCCTCCTCGAGCAGCTTCAGGTGCTTCATCACGCCGAAGCGCGACATCTCGAAGCGCCCCTCGAGCTCGCTCAGTGTCTGACCGTCCTCACGGAACAGCTCGTCGAGCAGGCTCCGTCGCGTCGGATCGGCCAACGCCCGGAACACCTCGTCCATGTCACGGATAATAGGTGACCGAATGGTCACGTGTCAAGCCTCGAGACGCAGCTTGCCAAGGACGGTTGGTACGTCGAGGCTGGGGATGAGCCCGAAGGAAGGCGGCTGCCAGATACCGCGGCTCGGCGGCCGTGGCAGCTCAGGGATCGTGCGAGCCGCGATGAGTTCCGCGGCGTTCGGCGGCCGTATCGTCGAACCCGTTACCGAGGAGGACGTCCGATGCGCAGCGTGACCTATTCGATGGGCGTCTCGCTCGACGGCTACATCGTCGGGCCGGACGGCGACATCATCCCGGCGCCGCCGCCCGACGATGAGATCTGGCAGCTGGTCAGCGACGAGATCCGAGGGGTCGGCGTCCACCTGATGGGTCGAAAGCTGTACGAGACGATGCTGTACTGGGAGACCGCCGACCAGGACCCATCGCTCGACGCCAACGAGCTCGAGTGGGCCGCACTGTGGAAGCCGCTCCCCAAGGTGGTGTTCTCGACCACGCTGTCGGCTGTGCAGGGCAATGCCCGCCTGGCCACGGGCGGCGTGGCGGAGGAGATCGAGCGGTTGCGCGCCGAGCCGGGGGAGGGCG
>JADGQI010000109.1 GCA_017881905.1 Chloroflexota bacterium | reverse complement strand
GACGTCCGAAGGCTGACCACGCCGCGCAGGATGAGCGCGACCCCGATGCCGGTCGAGACGGCCTGGGCGAGGACGACGGTCGAGGTCTCGCGCTCGCCGATCGCGAAGGTCACCGCCAGGACCCCGATGATCGCCGCGACGGTGTAGGCGATGACGAACGCCACCAGCCCGCGCTCGAACCAGTCGTTCTCGACCAGGCGCTGATACGCGTGGCCGAGCCGGCTCACGATCCGCTCGATCGGAGACTGGACCTCGGGCGTTTGGGGCAGCCCGTCGAGATAGCGGCCGAGGTCGCGGACGAGCGGCGACTCGGGGTCGGCCCCGTCGAGCAGCCGCCGGATCCGCGTCCGGTCGTCCGGCTCGATCGCCCGGCCGATCGTGCTCTGCACGAGATCGAGCGCGTTCGCCAGCGACTCGGTCCGCGTGAGGCGATGACGCCCGACGATGGTCCGCACCACGAGGAACAGGACGATGAACAGGACGTAGATGAGCGCGACGGCGGGCTGGAAGAAGTAGTCGTTGTCCGAGGTCAGGAACTTGCCGATCTCGTCGATGAAGATCCCGAATCCGATCCCGCCGATCACGGCCGCGATGTGATGGACCCCGCGATCCAGGTAGCTGATCAGCAGGAGGATGCCCACGAGCATCAGCAACCCACCCCACAGCATGTGCGCGATGTGGAGCCCGTTGCCGCCGAGCTGTGGATAGCCGGTCACGGCCAGGAAGAAACGGATCGCCAGGAACGACGAGACGGCGGCCACCAGGAAGCTCTCGAAGAACGTGCTGGCGTCGCTGCTCCGGACCAGGTAGCGGTTCACCTCGTCGCCGTCGCGTACCGGACGCCACGGCCCGCCGGGCCTGATCGCCCGTTCACCGGCTGAGCTCCTGCTCGAGCGGCGTGCGGAACCGCGGCGTGATCCGGACAGGCCCGAGCCACTCGGCCAGCCGGGCGACCTCGAGGTCGATCGCGGCCGTCGCCTCCTCGCCGACGTCCTCGAGCAGCCGGACGATCACCTCGCCGTCGGAGCGTTGCAGCCAGCCGCCCACCACCCGGCCATCCGACCAGACCGTCGGACCGGCGTTCCCGTTCGTGTCGAACAAGGCCGATCGGTGCGCCCCGAGATACCAGTCGCGTGACGCCCAGCCCATCGTCGTCGTGTCGAGGGCGGGCAGCAGCTGGACCCATGGCTTGGGTGTCGCATCATCCGCCTCGTGGTCGTCGGGCAGGACAAGCCCGATTCCGTCATCGAGCGCGACCTCCACCGCCCCGAGCTCGGCGACGGCCCGGCGGGTCTCCCCGAGCGTCCAACCCGTCCACCACTTGATGTCCGCTTCGGTGCCGGGTCCGAACGCTCGGAGCCAGCGGCGGATGAGCTCGACGCGGGCGGCCTCGGTCGGCAGCTCGACCAGACCGCCGGGGAGCCAGGCATGCATCGGCGCCCAGCGATACTGGCTGCTGATCCACGTCCCGCGTGGTCGTCCGCGGACGATCCGTCCCTCCGCGGCGAGCAGGAACAGGACACGGGTCGAGACGCCGATCGTGCCCTGCCACTTCTTTCCTTCGCCGACGGCGATCTGCTCCCGGAGTCGGGGGACCTCTGCCGATAGCTCGGTCGCCGTCGCCTCGCCGAGCCGGACGAGGGCCGCGAGCGCCGCGTTCTTGGTCTCCGTGAGCCAGGTCTCCGGGTCGTCGACGATGCCCGTCGTCGTGAGCATCCGGATCGTGTTGCGATGCTGCTGGGCCGCGTTCGCCCGCCCGCTCGCCGCGTGGATGACCGGAGCGAGCTCGAGCGGCTCGACGAACATCGTCCGGCGCATCCCGAGGAGGCGGACCACGCTCCGATCGTCGTACAGCGCGCGCCCGAACGCCTCGGGTCGGCCGGCTGCCGTCCCCGGCACGATCCGGGCACGCGCGCCGAGATAGACCGAGGCCGGGTCCGACCCATGGAGGCCGACCAGGTCGCCGGCAGCCTCGGCGATCCCGGCCGCGTACGAGCCTGGCGCGAGGTGGTGCCTGCGCCCAAGTCGCGCCCGCCGCTCTCGAACGTCGATCCGTCGCACGACGCCACGGTAGCGGAGCCGCCGACCGGCGGCGACCCCGTCATCGGATCGCAAGGCGGCGCCGGAAAGACTGGCGCCATGAACGATCACTCACCTCTTCGACCACGCGATCGCGACGTCGCCGTCCGGCGGCTGCGGTCCATCCGAACCGGCGCCACCGTCGCCGGGCTGGCGTCATTCGCTGGCCTGGCGGCCCTCGCCGCCGTGTCAGCTCCGGGCACGGTCGATGCGACGGTCGCCACCATCGGGACGACGACATCTACGGTCACGACGACCGCGACCGGCTCCGGCTCGACGACGACCTCCGGGTCGGGCACGACTTCGGGCGCCACGACGACGACGACCGCGATGGCTACCCCTACGACCGTCGCCATTCCCACCCAGACGCCCAGCGCGACCGCGGCGCCCGCCCAGGTCACGAGCGGAGGATCCGGCTAGATGGCACGGACGGCGATGTCCGTGCCCGGACGCGACGTCACGATTCCGCAAGACTCGGCTCCGGATACTCCCGGCCATGAACCAGAACCCTCGCCATGCCCCCGTGGAGCGCGACCGCTCCGTCAGCCAGCTTCGCTCGATCGGCCGCGCGACCGCCGCCGGGGGGCTCGCGGCGATGGTCGGGATCGCGACGATCGCCGCCATCTCGAACCCCGGCTCCTCCACGGCGAACGACCCGGCCGCTCCAACCGACGACCCGACGATCCAGCGGGCGCCGACGATCCAGCGGGCCCCCACGACCCCTCAGCAGCAGGCCGCACCGTTCAACGACCCGTTCGCCGCGCCGCAGCCGACCTCTCGCGCACCGCACGTCCGGTCGGGCGGATCCCACTGATGCCGGTCGGTTCCGCGCACTGGCGGGCGCTCGGGACGAACGTCGACCTGCTCACGGTCGACCCGACCGCGATCGACCGGGCGCGCGCGGCCGTCGTGGCGGAACTCGACGCCATCGATCAGGCGTACAGCCGCTTCCGGCCCGACAGCGAGCTGCAGCGGCTCCACGAGCGTCCAGGTCGCGCGGTCCGGATCAGCCCGCTGCTGTTCCGGGCCATCGACACCGCCCTGAGCGCGGCACGGCTGACCGGCGGGGCGGTCGATCCGACGGTGGGCGGCACACTCCGGCGACTCGGCTACGACCGGGATTTCTTCACGATCTCGCCGGCCACCACGCCGCTGACGTTCGTGGTCGAGGAGATCCCCGGCTGGCGGACCATCCATCTCGACCCGGTCGCCCGGACCGTCCGCGTGCCCCGCGGCGTCGAGCTCGATCTCGGCTCGACCGGCAAGGCGCTGGCCGCCGACCTGGCGGCGTCCGCCGCCCACCGTGTCGTGTCGTCGGCCGTCCTGGTCAGCCTCGGCGGCGATATCGCGGCCGCCGGCGCGCCGCCGACCGGCGGCTGGCGGGTGCTCATCGCGGAGTCGAGCGTCGCAAGCCCCGAAGACGACGCCGACGGCGAGGTGATCGCGATCGGGCCGGATGCGGTCGCGACCTCGAGCACGACGATCCGCCGCTGGTCCGCCGCCGGCGTGATCCGCCACCACATCATCGACCCGGCGACGGGTCTGCCCGCCGCTGGCCCCTGGCGGACGGTAAGCGTGGTCGCGGGCACCTGCGTCGACGCCAACACCGTGTCGACCGCCGCGATCGTCAAGGGCGCCGCAGCGCCCGACTGGCTGCGGACGATCGGGCTGCCCGCCCGCCTCGTGTCCACGGACGCCGCGGTCGTCCGCGTCGGCGGATGGCCCGCCCCTCTGGAGCGCGCGTCATGACGCTGAACGTCCTGTGGTACTCGACGCGCGGCGCCGGGATCGTCTCACTTCTCCTGTTCACGGCGGTGGTCTGTCTCGGGATCGTGGCCGCCGTGGGCTGGCATCGTCCGGGCTGGCCCCGGTTCATGAGCCAGGCCGTCCACCGGACCCTCGCCCTGACCTCGCTCATCTTCCTGGCGATCCACATCGTCACCGCGATCGTCGACCCGTATACCGCGCTCGGCCTGGCCGCCGCCGCGATCCCGTTCGCGTCGTCCTACCGTCCGCTGTGGGTCGGGTTGGGCTCGGTCGCGATGTACCTGGTCGCCGCCCTGATCGTCTCGAGCCTCGTGCGCGACCGCATCGGGTTGCGCACCTGGCGCGCTATCCACTGGACGGCCTACGCCTTCTGGCCGCTCGCCCTCGTCCACGGGTACGGCGCCGGCACCGATTCCGGTGCGCTGTGGATGCTGGCGATCCAGGCGGCCTGCGTCATCGCGGTCGGCGTCGCGGTCGCCTGGCGACTCATCGACGCCACGGACCGCCATCCGCTGATCGCCTACGTCCCGGCCCCACTCCGGCTCGCCGACTCGCGGATGCTCAACCCGGCCGGGTTCCCCGGCGGACCCCGCGCCGAGGTGGGCGTCCGACCCCAGTCGACCGTCGCGGGCGGAGCGCCCGGCGCCCCGAGCGGCGTCTCCGGCCTCGGTCGGATCGACCGGGCCGACCGGCTGCTCGCCGGCCCGATGCCCGCTGCCGGCCCTGAGCGGCTCTCCGGCCACCGCGCCCGGCTCGGACCGCTGCCGCGGGCCGACGCCTCGCTCATCCCGATGCTCGAAGCGGCAGGGATCGAAGGGCGCGGAGGTGCCGGCTTCTCGATGGGCAAGAAGTGGCGCTCGATCGCGGAGCGGGCCGACGGCCACGCGGTCGTCATCGCGAATGGCGCCGAGGGCAAGCCGACGAGCCGCAAGGACAGCGTCTTGATGGCGATCCGGCCCCATCTCGTGCTCGACGGTGCGGAGCTGGCCGCGGATGCGGTCGGTGCCGAGGAGATCGTCATCTACGTCGGGACCGAGCATCGCGCGGCGGTCGCCGCGCTCGGCCAGGCGATCGAAGAGCGACGCTCGACCTTCCGCGTCCCGGTCGAGCTGGTCGAGGCGCCCCGTGGGTACGTCGCGGGCGAGGCCTCCGCCGCCGTCCACTACGTCAACGACCGGGACGCTCGTCCGACCGGGTCGCCGCGTCCGTTCGAGGCCGGCGTCCGGGGTCTGCCGACGCTCGTCCAGAACGTCGAGAGCCTGGCCTACGCCGCGCTCGTCGCACGCTACGGCGACGCCTGGTATCGGACCGCCGGCCGCGCCTCGACGCCGGGGACCGCGCTGGTGACCGTGTCGGGCTCGACCGACACCCAGCGCGTCGTCGAGATCGAGTACGGGACGACCGTCCGCGAGGTCCTCGATCGGGTCGGTGGCGTGGCCCGCGCCGGGCAGGCTGTTCTCCTGGGTGACTCGTTCGGCGCCTGGGCCGACATCAGCGGCGCCTGGGATCTGCCGCTCGATCCGGCCGTGATGCGCCAGCAGGGGATGGCCTTCGGGGCGGGCGTGGTGTCGGTCGTCCCGGTCGGCACCTGCGGGGTCGTCCAGGCCGCCGGCATCATGGCGTTCATGGCCGGCGAGAGCGCCGCGCAGTGCGGTCCGTGCGTCTTCGGGCTCCGCTCGCTGGCCGATGCCACGGCGCGGGTCGCCGCGGGTCGGCCGCAGTCCGAAGACCTGGAGCGGATCGCGCGCTGGGGTGGCCAGCTCGCCGGGCGCGGCGCGTGCCGCCATCCGGATGGCGCGGCCGCGTTCCTGGGCAGCGCACTGCGGGTCTTCGGCGACGAATTCGCGCGTCACGCGGCGGGGCGGTCGTGCGCGATGAGCGCGCAGGCGAGCGCCTGACATGGACACGCGACTCGAGATCGACCGGATCGCCTGCGACGGCCATGGGGCCTGCGCCGAGGTGCTGCCCGAGCGGATCGTCCTCGACGACTGGGGCTACCCGATCCTCCTTCCTGGCCCGCTCCCCGAGTCGATGGTCGAGCTGGCCAGGCTCGCCATCGAGACCTGCCCCGTCCGGGCCCTGCGACTCCGCGGGCTCGCGCGCGGCACCGTCGGCTCCGCGATCCCGGCCCGGGTCCCCCGGACCGCCGTCACCGACGAGCCCAGCTGGGGAAGCTGAGCGGGATACTGGGACCCGCCGATGGGGCCATCGGCCCGGGACCAACGGGCCACGGACCGGCTGGAGCGAACAGCCTAGCGTCCGTCCATGAGTTCGCGTGAGAACGCGATCGAGAGCCGGCGTGCTCGCACCGCCGCGTCTCGCTTCGTCGCCCTGCTCGAGTCCCTCCGGACGCTGCCCGCTCGCGTCCGCGAGTCCGAGTACCAGCAGGTCGGGCTCAGCCCGCGGTTCCGTGCCATCCAGCGCCGGCGGGTCCGGGCGGCCTGCCGGGTCGGGTTCCTCGTCGTGGCGGCGGCGGTCGCGTTCGACCTCGTCGCGCTGTTCGGTCTCGAGGGCGGGCAGACGACCGTAGCGATGGCGTTCAGCATCGGCACGATCCTCCTGTCGCTGGTCTGCTGGTGGCTCCTGCCGCGTCGCCTCCGGCGCTATCCCGAGATCGCCGCCTGGATCGTGACCATGGGGGTCGCCGCGTCGACCGCCGCGACCGGTGTCGCGGTGCCATCGCTCGCGGTCCAGACCGCCGGCTACCTGCTCGTCCTGCCGGGCCTGGTCGCCCTGGTCCTGCCGTGGCGGACCGCGACGCACGTCCTGTGGCTGTTCGCCTACACCTTCGTGGCGGTCGGCTACTTCGTCCTCGATCCGAACGGCGCCTTCACCGCGTCGGAACGGAGCGATCTCGTGGTCGTGCTGCTGGTCGCGCTCGGGGCCAGCCTAGCGGGACACGTCCTGCTCCAGCGCTCGCAGATCCGCAGCTTCGCCCAGCTCGAGAGCATCCGTGTCCTCCAGCGCCGGGCCGCCGACGACATGGTCGAGCTCGAACGGGTCCATCACGCGCTCGAGCTGACCGCCCGGACCGACCCGCTCACCGGCGCGGGCAACCGGCGCCGTCTCGACGAGGATTTGCGCGCCGTCCGCGCCCATATCAACCGCTCGAACTTCACCTATGGGCTGGTCGAGATCGATCTCGACCGGTTCAAGCAGGTCAACGACCTGCTCGGTCACGGTGCCGGTGACGCCGTCCTGTGCCGGGTCGTCGAGGCGGTCCAGACCACCCTCCGGGCGAATGACGCGGTCTATCGCCTGGGCGGGGAGGAGTTCCTGGTGGTCCTGTCCGTGCCGACGATCGAAGGCCTCGCCGCCGCGACCGAGCGGCTGCGGACCGCGGTCATGGCGCTCGAGATGGACCATCCCGGCAACCCGCCGCACGGTCGGATCACCGTGAGCATGGGCGGCAGCCTGATCGGTCAGGCGGACCTCGGGCTGACCGACGAACAGTGGCTTCACCGGGTCGACGAAGCGCTCTACCGGGCGAAGGACCTCGGTCGCAACCGGGTCGAGCTGATCGCCCCGCTGGTCGCCGTGCGGGACATCGCCGAGACCGCCTAGAGGGGCCGGCGTCCGGCTATCGTGGCGCGGTGATCGCGGCCAGGCTCCCGGCCATCTTCGGCATCGCCGGGTTCCCGGCGTTGTGGGTCAGCCTGTCGCTGGCCGGCCTGGCCGCCTCGATCAGCCAGATCGCCCTGTCGTGGACGACCCTCGAGCTGACCGCCTCGCCGCTCGGCGTCGCGCTGACCCTGGCGGTCCGGATGGTGCCGTCGCTCCTGCTCGGGATCCCGCTCGGGGCGGTCAGCGACCGGGTCGACCGGCGCCGTCTCATCCGCAGCGCGAACCTCGTGGCCGGCGGGGTCGGTCTCCTCGTGGCAGGCCTCGCGTTCGGCGGTCTTCTCGGCGTTCCCGCGATCGTGCTGTTCAGCTTCGTGTTCGGGACCATCGACACCGCTCGGACGACCGCGACCCAGGCCTACGTCTACGACCTGGTCGGTCCGGACCGAGCGACGAACGGGCTCGCGATGTCGAACCTCGGGGCGCAGCTGTTCGGATCGGCGGGCGCGATCCTCGGCGGCGTCCTGATCGCCGCCGGCGGGCTCGGATCGGGGTTCGGCGTCGCGACAGCCTGCTGGCTGGTCGCCGCGGTCGTCCTCGGGCGGACCCGCGCGACCGGGAGCGTCGCGGTCGACCGGCTCACGCCCAGCGCGCGCAGCGCGCTGACGCTGCTCGGACGCAACCGTGAGGTCCGCTGGATCCTGGTCATGGTCATCGTGACCGAGGTGCTCGGGTTCTCGAGCATGACCCTCACCCCGACCTTCGCCCGCGATGTCCTGGACGTCGGGGCCGCCGGGCTGGGCGTCCTGGTCGCCGGGCGGTCGATCGGGGCCGTCATCGGGCTGCTCAGGCTGACGCGGGTCAGCGCCGCCACCCGGACGGGGCGGCTCCTCCTGTCGCTGGGAGTGGCGTTCGGGCTGCTCCTGGTCGTGTTCGCCCTGAGCGGGCTGTTCCCGGTCTCGCTGGCCGTCATGTTCGTCATCGGGGCGGTGGCCGCGGGGGTCGACACGCTCGCCCAGACGCTCCTCCAGCACGCGACCGACGACCATGAACGCGGGGCGTCGATGGGCGTGTGGGTCTTCGGGGTCGGCTTCGGGCCGATCGGGTTCATCGGTCTCGGCGCGGCCGCGGCGGCCTTCGGCGCACCCGCCGCGCAGGCGGTCGCCGGGGCGCTCCTCGTCGCGATGAGCCTGATCGTGGCCGTGGCCGGTCCGATTCGCCGGCTGCGCTGAGAGGCCCGTTCGCGATCCCGCGGTACCCTTGGCCGATGACCCAGCGTCCCAGGCTCCTCGCCGCGCTCGGGGCGCTCGTGGTCGTCGGCGTCCTCGGCGGGCTGCTCATCGGCGGGGTCATCGGACCGACGGCCGGGAGCCCACCGGGTGGTTCGGGGAGCCCGGGGAGCGCGGCCGGTGCCGCGGTCGGCGCGACCCCGACGCCCGTCGCAACCCCGCGACCGAAGCCCGGTCACGAGGTCTTCGGCTTCGTGCCGTACTGGGAGATGGACGAGCGGATCGCCGCCCATCTCGCCACGACGGACCTGACCACGCTCGCCCTGTTCTCCGTCTCGAACCTCCGGACCGGCGCCATCGACACGGCCGGCAAGGGCTATCTCAAGATCACCGGACCGCTCGGTCAGCAGCTGATCTCCGAAGCGCACGACCGGGGCACCCGGGTCGAGCTCGTGTTCAGCAGCTTCGGCGCGACCAAGAACAAGCGGCTGTTCGGCTCGCTCAAGATCCAGGACGCGGTCATCAAGGATCTCGTCGCGCTCGTGGGCGCGACGAAGACCGACGGCGTCAACGTCGATGTCGAACAGCTCGATGGGAGCCTTGTCCAGGCGTACGGGGCGTTCGTCGGTCGACTGCGGACCGCGCTCCTCGCCGCTCAGCCCGCGGCCCAGGTCTCGGTCGCCACGCCCGCCAACGCCGACGGCGCCGAGATGGCCGCCGCCGCCAGCGCGGCCGCCGCCGACCGGATCTTCCTGATGGGCTACGACTACCACTACTCGGGGTCGGCTCCGGGGGCCTCGGCGCCGATGGTCCGGCGCGATGGGAGCGAGAAGGACCTCAGCTGGTCGCTCGACTTGTACGAGGCGCTCGGGGTGCCGGTCGAGAAGACGATCCTGGGCCTGCCGCTCTACGGGATGGCGTGGCCGGTGACCGGACCGGAGGTCGCCGCGCCGCAGACCGGCAAGGGCGTCGCCTGGTTCCCGAGCGACCATCTCGATATCCTCGGGGACCCGACGATCGTGCCGGTCCTAGACGACATCGAGCAGGTGATGGTCTATACGCTCCCGGTCGACAAGAGCGGCACGCCGACCGCCGACCCGAGCCCCGCCGGCTGGCTGGCCATCTACGTCGACTCGCCGGCGACGCTGACGCCCAAGGTCCGCCTCGCCAACGAGCGCGGCCTGGCCGGCGTCGGTTTCTGGGCGATCGGCTACGAGCAGGGGCTGCCCGACTTCACCGCCCTGATCACGGACTTCCGGGCCGGTAAGCTCGACTGAAACGGAGGTCCCGTCCCGATGCCCTTCCCGCCCGGGTTCCTGTGGGGCGCCGCGACCGCCAGCTACCAGATCGAAGGTGGCGTGGCCGAGGGCGGCCGCGGCGAGTCGATCTGGGACCGGTTCAGCCACACCCCGGGGATGATCGAGAACGGGGACACGGGCGACGTCGCCGACGACCACTACCACCGGTCGGCCGCGGACGTGGACCTGATCGCCGACCTGGGTCTCAAGGCGTATCGCTTCAGCCTCGCCTGGCCGCGCCTGTTCCCCGACGGCGACCGCCGGCTCAACCAGGCCGGCCTCGACTTCTACCAACGGCTCGTCGATCGCCTGCTTGAGCGTGGGATCGCCCCGATGGCGACGCTCTACCACTGGGACCTGCCGCAGGCGCTTCAGGATCGCCAGGGCGGCTGGGTCAGTCGCGACACCGCCAGCCGGTTCGTCGACTACGCCGATACGGCGTTCGCGGCGCTCGGGGATCGGGTGGGCCACTGGGTCACGCTCAACGAGCCGTGGGTCTCCTCGTTCCTCGGGTACCACGAAGGGCGCCACGCGCCCGGCGTGCGCGACCTGACCAGCGCCCTGCGCGCGGCCCATCACCTGCTCCTGGGTCACGCGGGGGCCGTCGACGCGTTCCGGGCGCGAGGCCTGCCCGGCGAGATCGGGATCGTCCTGAACCTCAATCCGGTCGACCCGGCGTCCGACCGGGAGGAGGACGAGCGCGCCGCGATCCTGTTCGACGGTAACCTCAACCGCTGGTTCCTCGACCCGGTCTTCCGGGGCAGCTATCCGGGCGACATGGTCGACCACTATGTCGGGCACGGGGCGGACCTCGAGTTCGTCCAGCCGGGCGACCTCGAGTCGATCGCCCGGCCGCTCGACTTCCTCGGCGTGAACTACTACTTCCGGAGCATCGTCAGCGCGACGACCGATGGGCTCGGCTGGGACGCGCAGCGGGCGCCGGAGGGGGTCGAAACGTCGAGCATCGGCTGGGCGATCCGGCCCGACGGCCTGCGCGACATCCTCGCCCGGCTCCGCGCCGACTACCCGGCGATCCCGACCTACGTCACCGAGAACGGGATCGCCCTGGACGACGAGGTCGGGGCGGACGGCGGCGTGGACGATCCCCGGCGGATCGCCTATCTCGAGGGCCACGTCGCGGCGGCGGAGGAGGCGATCGGGGAGGGGACCGACCTGCGCGGGTACTTCGTCTGGTCCTTCCTCGACAACTTCGAGTGGGGGTTGGGGTATCGGCCGCGCTTCGGGCTCGTCTACGTGGACTTCGAGACCCAGGAGCGGATCCCCAAGGCGAGTGCCCGCTGGTACTCGGGCGTCATCGCGGCCAACGGCCTGGGGTAGGTGGTCGGGGCGGGGTCCTCGTCCGTGATGCGGCTCGATGCATCGACTGCGTCGGCGCGGGAGGCCCGGCTCCTGCGGGTGATGCGGCTCGGCGCATCGGTCGGGGCGGTAGGTCGGCCCCTCCTCGTGATGCGGCTCGGCGCATCGGTCGGGGCGGTAGGTCGCCTCCTGCAGGTGCGGCTCGGTGCATCACCCGCGCCGGGGTCGTGATGGGTCCGCGCAGTCTCTAGGATTGCGGCAAACACCCCGCCCGAGGGTCCGACGCTCGAGGAGGTCCAGCAGTCATGACTGCCCAGGCGCCGGTGCTCCGCCGGCACGGCAATGCCTACAACATCTTCATCCTGGTCCTGACCATCTACTCGCTGGCCCTGATGGTCCTGCTGATCATCCCGCTCGATCCGGAAACGCACGCGCTGATCAACCTCTACGACAACGCGATCTGCATCATCTTCTTGATCGATTTCGGCTTCAATCTCACCGGCGCGAAGCCCAAACGAGCCTACTTCATCAAGCAGCGGGGCTGGCTGGACCTGCTCGGCTCGATCCCGAGCCTCGGCTTCATCCCGTTCACCGCGCTCTTCCGCCTGGCTCGGCTGAGCCGGCTGGGCCGGATCACCCGCCTCCTCGGCGGACAGGCCGGCAAGGACCTCGTGCTCGACGTGCTCAGGAACCGGAGCCAGTACGCGACCTTCATCACGATCCTGCTCGCCGGGATGGTGCTATCGATCGCGAGCATCCTCATCCTCCAGGAGGAGAGCCGCTCGGCCGGCGCGAACATCCAGACCGGCGGCGAAGCCATCTGGTGGGGCATCGTCACGATCACCACGGTCGGCTACGGCGACTACTACCCGGTCACGACCCTCGGGCGTATCACCGCGGTCTTCGTCATGTTCGCCGGCATCGGGATCATCGGTGCGCTGGCTAGCATCCTGGCCAGCTTGCTGGTAGCACCGCCGACACCCGACGAGCCCGCGCCGGAGAAGGCGCCCGCCCCCGAGGTCCAGGTCGCGACAGCGCCGAAGGTGGCATCGGACCCTGTGCCGCATGCGGCTTCGGTCCCGCCGCCGCAGACTGCCACGACGACCACCGGCACGATCGCCGAGGAGCTGGCGGGCCTTCGGGCGGAGATGGCCGGTCAGCGAGCCGAGATCGCGGCGCTCCGAGCATCACTCGGGGGCGGCGGAAGCTGAAGGCGGCGCTGACTGCCGATGCGGCCGCTGCATCGCCCGGAGCGCGAAACGCCCTCCCACGCGATGCGCCGAGTCGCATCACGCGCAGAGGACGGCCCCGGCACCCACGCCTGTGATGCGCCGAGCCGCATCACGCGCAGACGACTGCCCCGGTCGGGGCCCCATGCGATACTGAGCCATGCCCGTCCGCACGGTCATCGAACGCGGGCCCAAGGACAAGCGGTCGGTGGCCTTCAGCCTCGACTGGCCCGGGTGGAGTCGGGGCGCGAAGAGCGCCGAGCTCGCCCTCGCAACGCTCGAGACCTATCGGGATCGCTACCGGCCGGTCACGCGTCTTGCCGGGATGGCCCCCGAGTTCGACGCCGCCGGACCCCTCGAGATCGTCGAGGACAAGATCGGGACCGGTTCGGTCGACTTCTGGGGCATCTCCTTCTCGCCCGCCGCGACCGAGCAGGGGCCGATGAGCGAGGCGGAGCTCGACCGCGCGATCACGCTGTTGCAGGCCTGCTGGGCCTTCTTCGACGGCGTCGCGGCGCGGGTCTCGCCGGAGATGCGCAAGGGCCCGCGCGGGGGAGGACGCGACCGCGACCGGATCATCCGCCACACCGTCCGCACCGAAAGCGAGGACTTCGCGAAGCAGG
>JADGQI010000003.1 GCA_017881905.1 Chloroflexota bacterium | reverse complement strand
TGAGCGGACTGGGTCCGCGGACCTTCGCATTGATGCTGGCCGAGCAGGGGACCGCTCGACGCGTGGTCGAGCTCGCCGCGACCGAGACGGGCCGGCGCCGCATCCGCGACGGTCCGACCGGCGACCGGGACCGGCTGCCCGCGCCGATGGTCGAGGCGCTGGGCAGCGCGGTGACCGATGCTCCGGGCATCCTCGCCCGTCTGCGGGATCTCGGCATCGACGCGATCACCGTCGACGATCCGACCTACCCGCGTCGCCTGCGCGAGCTCGCCGAGCCGCCGCTGGTCCTGTTCGTTCGCGGCGACCCGGCGTCGCTGGCCGGGGCACACGCCCTGGCCGTCGTGGGGACCCGCCGACCGACCGAGTCCGGCCGGCGGATCGCGGCTCGGATCGCCGACCAGGTGACCAGGCTCGGATCGGTGGTCGTGTCCGGTCTGGCCGTCGGGATCGATGGCGCCGCGCACGCGGCGGCCGTGGTCGCCGGGGGTGCCACCGTCGCCGTCCTCGGATCGGGGCACGACCGCCTCTTCCCGCGTGCCCACGCCCGGCTGGCGGCGGACATCGTCGCTGGTGGAGGCGCCGTCGTCTCGGAGCTGCCGCCCGATGCACGGCCGACCGCCGGGACCTTCCCGCGGCGGAACCGGCTGATCAGCGGTCTGGCGGACGCGACCGTCGTCGTCGAGGCAGCGCCACGGAGCGGCGCACTCATCACGGCGCGATGGGCCCTCGAACAAGGGAGGGACTGCTTCATCGTCCCGGGCTCGATCGATGCGCCAGCCTCGGCGGGTTGTCTGGCGTTCCTTCGCGAGTTCGCCGGCGAGGCGCGGATCGTCGCCGGCGTCGCCGAGCTGGTCGACGATCTCGGGCTGGTGCGACCGGGCACCGCGGAACGGCAGCGGGCCGGGACCGTCTCGCTCGAGGCCGCACTGGCGGTGCTCGGCGAGGTGGAGGCCGAGGTCGCCGGCGCCCTGCTCGAGGGTCTGACGACCGTGGATGAGCTCGCGACCCGAACGGGACGACCCGTCGCGACCGTCCTCGGGACGCTGACCGTGCTCGAGATGCGGGGCTTCGTCGGGTCCGTCTACGGGCGCTTCCGACCGACCGGCGCACTCGCCGCGGCAGCTCCCGGGTTTGCCCTCGGTCGTGGACCGATGCTACCCTTGGGGGCGATCGTCAAGCCAGCGACGCCTGATGATCAGACAGCCGCACGAAGCCGCTGACCCCAGGCAACGAGCCAGGAGACTGTCTATTGCGAAAGCTCGCCGCCGCGGCGCTTGCCCTGCCCATCCTCGCACTGGTCTACGGACCGGTCTTCGCTCGGCGGATCCTCGCCGGCCGGATGGGTATCGGTATCGGCACCCTGGCGATCAGCGGGATCGTGGTCGTCGGGTTGGCGGCTCCGGTCCAGATCCAGGCGCATCCTCCGGTCACCGCGAACCCGGTCGGCCCTGCCGCCCTCGCGGGCAGCATCGAGCCCCACCACGGTCTGCGTGAGCCCGTCCGCCTCTCGTTCAGTTCGCCCATGGACGCGGCGAGCGTGGCCTCCGCGCTCAGTGTCGAGCCGTCGACGCCGGTCGCCCTCGCGTGGGATACGGCCGGTCGGGCGTTGACGATCGCGCCGAAGGTCGGCTGGAAGGCGGGCACCTACTACACCGTCACGATCTCGGCGGCGGCGGCCGACGCCACCGGCCAGAAGCTGTCGGCCCCGGCGCGTGCGATCTTCACGACCCGGTCCGCGATCGGCGGACGCATCGTCGCGCTCGACGCCGCGGCGGCGGGGCGCCTTCCGACGGCGACCGGCTTCGTGGTCGCCTACGAGGGTCCGGTCGACGTGACGGGGGTCGAAGCTGCCTTCCATATCGATCCGGCGGTCGAGGGCTCGTTCAGCACCGAATCGACGCCGGCGGGCGGCACCGCGGTGACGTTCACTCCCGACCAGGGCCTCGATCCCGACACGGCGTATACCGTGTCGATCGCCGGTCCCGTCCTCGACCAGGACGGCGTGGCCACGACGGTCCCGGCCGCACTCGCGGTCCGGACCGCGAAGGGCCCGACCGTCGTCCGCTTCCGGCCGATCGCCGGGACCAATGATGCGTCGCGGACCGCCACTCTGTCCGTCCGTTTCACCGCCCGGATGGATCATGCCTCGACCGAGGCGGCGTTCTCGGCCAGGGTCGGGGCCAAGAAGCTCAAGGGCAGCCTGAGTTGGGCGGAGCGCGATACCGTCCTCGTGTTCAAGCCGGCCGCCGTCCTCGCCTATGGGACGAAGATCGTGATGCAGGTCGCCACGACCGCCACGGACCGCCACGGAACGCCGCTAGCGGCTGTCAAGATCGCCACATTCACCATCGAGAAGAAGCCGGCGCCCGCGCGCAAGTCCGCTCGCAGAGGCGGAGGTGGGGGCGGCGGCGGTCGGACGACGCACATCGGCCACGGCGGTAGCGTCGGCTCCGGATCCTGGCAGGCGGTCGAGGCCTACTACCTCAGGCTCATGAACTGCACCCGCGGCGGCGGCTGGGTCACCTCCGGCGGCGATTGCAGCAGCCCCGGAGGGAGCGGCATCGCGCCGCTGATCCTCAGCTCGGGGATCAGCGCTCACGTCTCGCGCCCGTATGCGAAGTACCTCGCCGACACCGGCATCTGCGACCACTTCGCGGACGGCACCCCGGGCGATCGTCTCCATCGAGCGGGATATCCGGGTGACTACCGGGAGAACATCGGCTGTCGCTCGGCGGCCAACCCGTACGCGTCGGTCCTCGGGACCCACCTCTACTTCCAGAGCGAGAAGCCCTGCGGGGGCTACTGCCACTACGCCAACATCATGTCGACCAAGATGAAGTACGTCGGGATCGGCGTCTGGGTGGCCCACGGCCGCGTCCGGCTCGTCATCGATTTCTGGGAAGGCTGAACCCCGCTGATCCGGAACGTCGTCCTCCATATCAATAACGAGCAGCCGCTGCTGGCCGACCTGTACTCGCTTCCGGCCGCCTCGGATGTGGCCGTCCTGTGCACCAACCTTCGCGAGCTCAATGGGAAGCGGCCGGTCTTCGCCGACCATATCGACTCGGTCTTCCTGTTCCCGCTGATCCACCTCCGGTTCATCGAGATGGCGGCCGGGACGATCGGGGAGACGGGTGAGGTTCGGCACGACAGCACGCCCTCCCCGCGAGGCGAACGGGATGGGGCAGACGAGCGTCCGAGGCTGCCCGCGGGCGCTGCCGTGGCCGCGACGGCCTCGCCCACCCCGGAGCCGGAACCCGACCTCGACATCGACGAGGACTTCCTCCGTCGCGTCCGCGACGTCTGATCCGACCGTAGGTCGGCGGTCGAGGCACAGGCGTCGTGGATCGTCCGATGAAGGGCCGGTGCTAGACTCCCGCAGGTCATGAAGTCAGATCTGGTCATCGTCGAGTCGCCGGCCAAGGCAAAGACGATCGAGCGCTACCTCGGCCCGGGCTATACGGTCCTCGCCTCCTACGGCCACGTCCGGGACCTGCCCGAGAACCCCGGCAAGGGTCAGCTGGGCGTCGACGTGGAGCACGACTTCGCCCCGACCTATGAGATCTCCCCGGACCGTCACCGCCAGCTCGCGGCGATCGAGAAGGCGGCTCGCGGCGCGAAGATCGTCTATCTCGCCACCGACCTCGATCGCGAGGGCGAGGCGATCGCCTGGCATGTCGCCGAGGCCATCAACCTGTCGCCGGACCGGACCGCGCGGGTGACCTTCAGCGAGATCACCGAGTCCGCGATCCGTGAGGCGTTCGCTCACCCGCGGTCGATCGACCAGGACCTGGTCGATGCGCAGCAGACGCGCCGGATCGTCGACCGGATGGTCGGCTACACCCTCAGCCCCCTCATCTCGCGCAAGGTTCGCTCTGGCCTGTCGGCCGGTCGGGTCCAGTCCGTGGCGGTCCGCCTGGTGGTCGACCGCGAACGCGACATCCGCGCGTTCACGGCGGTCGAGTACTGGACCGTCGAGGCGGTCCTGATCGCACCGGACGGCTCGACGTTCAGTGCCGATCTCGTCCGGATCGACGGGGAGAAGCCGGTCATCGGGGACGGTGACACCGCGGAGCGACACGTTGTCGCGCTCCGCGCCAGCCGGCCGATCGTCGACACGATCGCGGTCAAGCGGTCGAAGCGCAGCCCGTCGCCGCCGTTCACGACGTCGACGCTCCAGCAGGAGGCGAGCCGCAAGCTCGGGTTCAGCCCGAAGCGGACGATGTCGGTCGCCCAGCGGCTCTACGAGGGCGTCGAGACGCCCGACGGCCAGATGGGCCTGATCACCTACATGCGGACCGACTCGGTGGCGTTGTCGGGCCAGGCGCTCGGCGAGGCGCGCGAGGTCATCGGCGACCGGTACGGGGTCGACTACACGATGCCCAAGGGTCGGCCGTTCAAGACCAAGACGCGCAATGCCCAGGAGGCCCATGAGGCGATCCGTCCGACGTCCTTCCGGCGGGATCCCGAGGCGCTCGAGCGGGTCCTCGGGCGCGACGAGGCCCGGCTCTATCGGCTGATCTGGCAACGGGCGCTCGCCAGTCAGATGAAGGAGAAGGAGCTCGAGACCACCTCGGTCGAGCTCATCGCCGGATCGTACGGCCTCCGGGCGAGCGCGACCCGGACCGTCTTCGACGGCTTCAGCCGGGTCTATACCGAGGGCCAGGACGACGCCGCCGAGGAGACCGAGCGGGCGCTGCCGCCGCTAGTCCAGGGTGACGTCACCGTCGTCTCGGAGATCCACCCGACGCAGCATTTCACTGAGCCGCCGCCGCGCTACACCGAAGCGACCCTGATCAAGTCGCTCGAGGAGCACGGGATCGGCCGTCCGTCCACGTACGCGGCCACGATCTCGACGATCGTCGACCGCGGCTACGTCAAGGTGATCGAGCGGCGGTTGCATCCCGAGCCGATCGGCGAGGTCGTCACGGATCTCCTGGTCGAGCACTTCGGCAAGTACGTCGATCTCGCCTTCACCGCCGGGATGGAGGAGGAGCTCGACGAGGTCGCCCGCGGCGAGCGTGAATGGGTCCCGCTGCTCCGTGCGTTCTACGGACCGCTCAAGGAGCTCGTCGACGAGAAGCGCGCGGTCCTGCGCCGCAAGGACTTCACGACCGAGCCCTCGGACGAGGTCTGTTCCGAGGGGCATCCGATGGTCATCCGCCTCGGGCGGAACGGCCGGTTCCTCGCCTGCTCGCTCTACCCGGAGCACAAGGAGTCGCGTCCGCTGCCGGGCGAGGAGGAGGAGGGTCCGGCCCTCCCGGGGGTGGGCGAGACCTGCCCGAAGTGCGGTGCCACCGAGGGCGGGACGCTGGTCGCCAAACGCGGTCGGTTCGGACCGTTCGTCGGTTGCTCGCGCTACCCCGACTGCGACTTCATCAAGAAGGACGGTCCACCACCGCCGGACCCACTCCCGTTCGAGGTCGTCTGCCCGAAGTGCAAGGAAGGCCGTCTGACCCCGCGCCGTGCCCGTCGGACGGGCTCGGTCTTCTGGGGCTGCTCGCGCTACCCGAAGTGCGACTTCACGACGTCACACGAGCCGCTCGGCGCGACTCATGACGTCGATGACGGTCCGGTCGGGCGGAAGGGCGAGGATGCGGCGATGTGCCTGGTCTGCGGGTCGACGATGACGCTGGGGGCGGATGCGATCGTCGTCGGCGCGAAGGTCGACGGCGGCCCGGCCGATCCGGCCGCCCTGGCGCGCCCGAAGCGCGGAGGTGGCGCCGGCCGGAGCGGCGGAGGGCGCGGCGGCTCGCGCAGCGCACCTCGCGGCGAGGGCCGGGGCACCCGCGCCCGGACGACGCGAGCGCCGGGCGCCCGGTCCACGGCTGCCCGAACCGACGAGACCGAGAGCGCGCCCGGGGCGTGACCGGCGCGGACGCCCTCGAGCGCTTCCTGGGCGGGCTCACGGCCCGTGATGCGTCCGACCACACGAGGCGCTCGTACGCGACCTCGGTGACTGCGTATCTCGCATGGCTCGACGAGCGCGGGATCGATTGGCGGCGCC
Source organism: Chloroflexota bacterium (assembly GCA_017881905.1). Lineage (GTDB taxonomy): Bacteria > Chloroflexota > Limnocylindria > Limnocylindrales > CSP1-4 > Chersky-267. The sequence goes on along the minus strand of JADGQI010000003.1, from coordinate 1,842 downwards.
CCGGGCGCAACGACCTGCGGGCGTATCTCGAGGTCCTGTCCGACGGTCGCTCGCGGTCCTCCGTGGCCCAGCGCCTGGCCGCGATCCGGTCGTTCTATCGGTTCGCCGCCCGGCACGAGCTGTGCGCCGGCGACCCATGGGGGGCGATCGCGACACCGCGCCAGCCCAAGCGGCTGCCCCAGGTGCTCGAGGCGCGCGAGGTCGAACAGCTCCTCGCCGTCATCGACGAGGAGGGCGCCGGCGCGGCCGCGGGAACGAGTCGAGCTCCGGTCCTCACCGCCGCGCTGGTGCTGCGCGATCGGGCCCTGGTCGAGACGGCCTACGCGGCCGGCTTGCGGATCAGTGAGCTGGCTTCCGCGAGCCTCGGATCGGTCGATCTCGGTCGGGGTGAGATCCGGGTCGTGGGCAAGGGTCGGAAGGAGCGGATCGGCCTGCTCGGGAGGCCGGCGCGGGCGGCGATCGCAGCCTACCTGGAGGACGGCCGCCCGGTCCTCATCGCCCGCCGGGCTCCGGCCGGAGGGTCCGGGCTGACGGAACCACCGTCGGAGGTCTTCCTCAACCAGCGCGGCGCACCGCTCGGCGTCCGGGGGCTCCGGTTCCGTCTCGATCGGCTCCGCCAGCGAGCGGGCCTCCCGCTCGGGGTCTCGCCGCACACGCTTCGCCACAGCTTCGCCACCCACCTGCTCGACGGCGGCGCCGACCTGCGGGTCGTCCAGGAGCTGCTGGGTCACGAAAGCCTGGCGACGACCCAGATCTACACCCACGTCTCCGGTGCCAGGCTACGCTCGGCGTATCTCGACGCCCATCCACGGGCTCGCAGCGCCACCCGCCCGACGTGAGCACCGGTCGTTCGCTCGCCCGCGCCGGGCTGATCGTCACCGGCGCGTTCCTGGTCGCCCGTGCGCTCGGCTGGGTCCGCCTGGTGGTCATCGCCGCGACCTTCAACGTGTCGGGCCAGCTCGACACGTTCTTCGCCGCGTTCCGCGTCCCCGACTTGATCTTCCAGCTCGTCGCGGCCGGCGCCCTGTCATCCGCCCTCATCCCGGTCCTGTCCGGGCTGCTGGCGACCGGCGAGCAGTCGCGGGCGTGGCGGGTGGCCTCGACGGTCGCCAACGTCATGCTGGCGATCCTGCTCGTCCTCGCGGTGATCGTCCTCCTCACCACCCCGCAGATCATCGAGATCGTCACCCCTGGGTTCACCAAGGCCCAGCAGGCGCAGACCGTCGACCTGACGCGGATCATGCTGGCCAGCCCGATCCTCCTGGCACTCGGGTCGCTCGCGACCAGCCTGCTCAACTCGAAGGGGCGGTTCGCCGCGGCCGCGGTGGCGCCCATCGTCTACAACCTGGCGATCATCGGGGGAGCCATCTTCCTCGCCCCGACCTACGGCGTCGTCGGGCTGGCGATCGGCGTCGTGTTCGGCTCGCTCTGCCACCTCGGGATCCAGGCCCTGCCGCTCCATCGGATCGGGTTCCGCTGGACGCCGCGGATCGAGCTCGGCGACCCGTCGGCTCGCCAGGCGCTCCTGCTGATGGTCCCGCGGGCGATCGGCCTCGGCGCCAGCCAGCTGACCTTCCTCGTCGCGACGTCGCTCGCGACCACGATCGCGGTCGGGGCCGTCAGTGCCTTCTCGTTCGGCTTCTCGGTCTTCCAGATCCCCATCGGGGTCATCGGGATCCCGATCGGCGTGGTCATGTTGCCGTCACTGTCACGCGAACTGGCGCTGGGGGAGACGGCGCGCTACGTCAGCCTCGTCAGCCGTGCGCTGCGGCTGATCCTGTGGGTCATGCTGCCGCTGGCCGGCCTGACGATCGTCCTGCGGACGGAGATCGTGACCCTGCT
>JADGQI010000108.1 GCA_017881905.1 Chloroflexota bacterium | reverse complement strand
GGCCGCCACATCCGGAGACGCCCACAACCATGAGCAGCACCATCTACCTCTCCGCTGGCGGGATCGTCAGCGTCCGAGCGGAGCTCGAGCAGCTCACCGGCGTGGAGCGCCCGATCGTCATTGCCCGGATCGCCGCCGCCCGCGAGCTCGGCGATCTCCGGGAGAACGCCGAGTACGAGACGGCGCGCAAGGAGCAGTCCATCCTCGAGGGGCGGATCAAGCATCTGACCGCGCTGCTGCGCGATGCCGTCCAGATCGAAGGCTCCTCGACCAGCCACGTCAGCCTGGGCACGACCGTGACCGTCGAAGACGACCAGGGTGAGGCGACGTATACGATCGTGGGTAGCCACGAGGCGTCGCCCGCCGACGGACGGATCAGCAGCACCTCGCCGGTCGGTCGGGCGCTCATGGGCGGGCGCCCCGGCGACCGGGTCGTCGTGACCGCGCCGAGCGGCGCGTTCGGCCTGCTCATCGTGTCGATGGCCTGACCGGCACCCGGTCTCACACGCCGGTCGCTCGCGCGACTGAGGTCGCGACAGGCGGGTTGCGCCCTCAGTGATCGGTCACGGTCACCCGGGTCGGCGCCGTGAACGCCGCAGCCTCGGGCGCGGCCGCCAGCCGGATCGATGCCGGCTCCCACTCGTAGTCGCCGGGAGTGACGATTCGGGCCAGGTAGCGCAGCCGGACGGGACGGGTCTCCGACGGGTCATACGCGACGGAGAAGTCCACCTCCTGGCCGACCACCCGGTACGGCCCCATCGCGCCATCATCGCCCACCCAACCGTCCGTCCTCGCCACCGGGGCCAGCCCTGAGGGGACCAGGTCCGCGACCTCGTAACCGCCCGGCACGGCCCGGTCGCCAAACGATGGAGCAAGCTCGACGACGACAAGGGTGTCCGGGCCGATCGTACCGGCCGGGCTGACGGTCCGCGTGAGCCCCAGGTCCGGATCGGACGTCAGCGTGGCAACGTCGACGGGCTCCGACCACGTCGCGGCGATCCCGACCTGGCCCGAGAGCGGCTCGACCCGGAGCGTCGCGCGCTGCAGCGGGTTCAGCGCGACCGTGAACGCTTCGCCCGGCGCAAGGTCGACTACCGCGCGCGTGCCGTCGACGGTCCAGGCAAAGCGTGCAGGCGACGCCGGGGTTCGGGCGAGCAGGCGCTTGATGACGCCGACCTGGTCGAGTGCGTGGAGCTCATCGACGGCCGGGTTGGCGTCAACGTATGCCTCGAGCGAGGTCGCGATCGGGTCGCCTATGCCGGCGGCGACCAGTGCGAGCCCGGCTGTCGCTCCGACGATCTCGTCGAGCGTCGAGCCGACGCGGAGCCGTGTCCAGCCGCCCAGCCTCTGACCGTGGGACCGGAGCAGGTCGCGCTCGATGGCAAGGGCCGTGTCGTCATCGCCGGCAGCCGCGAACGCCAGGGCCAGGTCGATCTGTTCGGCGACGCTCAGGTCGGTGGACGTCGCGACGCTTCGAAGATCGGCCAGGACTGGCTCACCGAGCGCCGCGAGACCAGCGAGCGCGGCGATGCGCAGGTCCCGCCTCGTCGACGACAGGTCGCGCGTGGCGAGGAGCGCGTCGCGCAGCGCCGCCTGGTCGAACTGGTCCGCGGCGACGAGCGCAACACGCGCGGTCAGCCGGGCGTCCGGCCCCCCGTACGGCAGGAGGGGCAGGCCGGTCGCCGCGATCTCGCCGGCATCGTTCTGCTGTTGCTGAATCGCGTAGGTCGCCGGATCGAAGGCGTCCGGGGGGAGGAGGCTCGGGTCGAACCCGAAGTCCGCGACGAGGAGCTGCCGGGCGACCGCCGCACCGACGGCCTGGTCGATCCGCGGACCGCCCGAGGTTGCCAGCTGCACGAGCGGCCCAACGAGCCCGCCCCGGCCCGCGTCGCTGAACGTGTAGGTCGTCACGCCTGCTTCGGCCGGAACCCCCAGCTCGGCCACGCCGGACGCGAAGGCGGTTCGTGTCTGCACGGTTCTCGATCGGACGACCGAGAGCTTCCGGATGAGCATGTCGGTGAGCGCAACGCCGCCCGCGGGTGTCGAGGTCGCACCGATCGTGATCTCGTGGATGCCGATCGCCAGGGGGGGCAGGGGGACCGACACGTCGCGGAACGCGGTCCCGTCAACTCGCGTCGAAGCCAGGCCGAGCGACGGCGCGGCCACCGTGAACGTCACCGCGTCGCCGGCGTGGAGCGACGCGCCATAGGCTCGCAGCCGGATCGACGGCCGGTCCGAGGCCAGGTACTCGTCGGCGATCGTCGCATCGACGAAGAACGGCAGGCCGACCGGGAGCAGCAGCTGGCCCTCGCCGGCACCGAGTGCCGCGGTCATCGCGCTGGCGCTGACATGCCACGCGGTGAGATCGTCGGCAAGCCGGAACGTGACCGTGGCCGCGCCGTCAGCGTCGGTCTCGAGCTGCCGGAAGAAGAGCGTGTCGCGGAAGTCGTCCCGGGCCTCGACCCCGCCGCCTCCTCCTCCACCGCCGCCGGTCGTCGCACCTCCCCCCTGGGGGCCCCGGACGGGCAGCACGTGAGTCGACGTGAGCCGGACGATGCCGCTTTCGACGCCCTGGTAGAGGGCGCCAAGTGGATCCTCGACCTGCGCCGCGCCCATCGCGAAGAGCTTCTCGTCCACGGCGCGCAGCGTCACGGTGGCGGGCGTGGGTCGCCCGCTCGCGTCCTCCGTGCGCACCGTCACCGTGACAGTGTCGCCCGGTCGGTAGCTTGGGCGGTCGCTCGACAGCGCGACAGTCACGCGCCGTTGGCTCGTGTCGAATGTCGCCGAGGCAGACGCATTCTGTTCGTACGTCCGGCCGGTGAAGTGGACGCCGAGAATGGAGATGCCCGGCACATCCTCGGCGGCGAAGGTGCGGCTGAAGCGCGGGGTCGTAGCCACGAACGCGGAGCGCAGACCCTGCCGGGCGACGATGTACAGGTAACGGTCGGTCGCGCCGGTCGCGAGCGGCCGCGCACCATCCGTCATGGTCAGGCGGACCGGTTGGCCGATCCGATAGACGAGATCCTGGCCGCCGGCCGTGCCCGTGTTTTCGAACACGGGCTGCCGCTGCGGCGGGGGGGCGACGGTCTGCGTCACCATCACCGTCCGTTCGGCCGTCCGTCCGGCCTTGTCGGTGGTCGTCAGGACCACCTCGTAGTCGTGATCGGCGACCGGTACCGCGATGGCCATGCTGAGCGCGCCATCGTCGCGCGTCGTGAGGGTCAATGTCCGGAACGGCTTGCGGTGCGTGTCGTACTCGTAGCGCGGCACGACGAGCTTGGCGATCGGATCGTAGTCGTACCCGGCGAGGTGGCGGACGGGGACGAGCTCGGTGATCTCGGCCGTCACAGGCGCGCCCACGATGGGCCGCCCGTTCGGATCGAGCTCCCAGATGCCCTGCTCGGGGTTCGTGCCCAGGTCGCGCTCGAGACGCGCGAGATCGACCTCGTGGTCCGAGCCCGACAGCACGAGGCGGCCGGCCCTGGTGATCGTGCCCGCGGCCGAGAGCGTCACCGCGCTCGGAAAGACCGCCACCGCGGTGTTGGCCGCGATATCTCCCTCCTCGGGCCGCGCCGGGGCGGCGGACAGACCAACCGACTGCGCTTCCTCCGACGACCAGCCATTCGATGCCGTCCATTCGACGGACGCGTGGCCAGCGGCGTCGGTCGACCGGGTGTCGACGGCGGAGTCGGAGTCCGCCCGGATCGCGACGGGCGTGCCGGGCACCGGCTGACCGTCGAAGAAGGTGGCGTCCACGGTCGCGGTCACGCGGTCACCTTCGATCGCCACGCGACGGTCCGTGGTCAGCGTGAGCCGATAGGCAGGCTTGCGGATGATCCCGACGTCGAGCCACGTCGTGGAGACGACCCCGCTGTCCACCACGGTCTGGAGCGTGTAGGTGCCGACGGCGACGCCGGCAAGCGGGAGCTCGGCGGCATAGGCGCCACTCGCGTTCGGCCTGGTCGTCGCTCGAACGACGGCAGGCGGATCCGCCTGGTCGCCGTTCTCGGGAAGCACCAGGCGCAGCTCGACCGAGGCAGGCACGCGACGGTCGGTCCGTCCGCGCAGGAAACCCCAGGCCGCGATCCGGTCGTCGCGGCGATACACCGAACGGTCAGTGGCGAGGACCGACCACCAGGCGGAGCCGGCCGACGGTCCGCCAGGCCATAGCCCGCCGACGTACGGGTTCCAACCCTCGACCGAAAATGGGACGAGGAGCGCATGGCCATTCGGGGCCTCGACGAGCAGGATCGGCGATGGCGCCGGCGCCTGCCCGAAGGTCGCCGCCGCTCGATCGCCTGGGGCCGGGGTCAGCTCGGCCGGCGTTGGAGCGTCGAGCATCCCGTCGCCGCCGGTCCGGCCCAGCGACCGTCCATCGGGGCCCCGTACCGTAGCCCCTGCGATCGCCTGGCCGGTGGCGGTGTCATTGACCCACGCGACCGTTCGATCAGTCAGGACCGCCACCCACGCCGATACGTCGGTGACCTGGAGGATCGCCTGGGCAGGCCGCTCCGTTCCCATCTCGACGAGATAGGAACCGCGGGGAAGCCGGGCGGGGAACGTGATGATGTGGTCCGCCACGTCCGGCAGCGTGGTCAGAGCCGCCCTGAACGTCATCATCGGCGACAGCCCGGCCGTCGGGATGATGGCTTCGCTGAAGGCGGTCCAGCTCGGGCCATCGATGAGGCGCTCGATCGGCGCCACCGTTGCGGCCAGCGAGGCGAACCGGAAGACACGCACCGGGACCGACGCCGGCGGCGCCACCGAGCCCTCGATCGGGGTCTCGACGACGATCGCGACGACCGGAACCTCGGTCGGGCTGGTCTCAAGGACGTCGCTGTCGAACCTGAACCGGACCGCCGGCTCCCGATCCGGACCCGCGGTCTCGAATCGAAACGTCACGTCGCGCTCGAGAGCCAGCTCGGTCCCGCTCACAGTCAGCCCATGCCGGACCGTGACGGTGTAAAGCGTCGCCGCTCGCAGTCCGGTGGACACGAACACCTGCGTCCGACCATGACGCTCGAACCGTCCATTCACCGTCGGCGAGATCGTGAAGAAGGGCGCAATGTCGGCGACGGCGTCCTGGTCGAACGTCACCTCGATCCCGGTCCGCACCGGGACTCCGGTCGACTGGTCACCCGGGAGGAGCGAGACGACGTGCGGCGGGGTGCGCGCCTGGAAGGCCCACGATCCGGCGACCGCGCCGGCCTCGGTCCGGAGCGTGAAGCGGTAGACCTGTCCGGGCATGAGCGGGCTCGTCGGTCGCAGCCGGACCGACCCGCCCGAGGCAGCGGCGACGATGGTCATGGGGAGCGGAGGATTCGTCTCCAGCCGGGCTGCCAGGGTTCGGGCGTCGACCCCCGACTGGCTCGTGAGCGTGAAGGTGGTGTCGAGCTGGACACCTGCGG
>JADGQI010000107.1 GCA_017881905.1 Chloroflexota bacterium | reverse complement strand
CCAGCCGCCTGCGGATCCGACCACGGAGGTCCACCACCGAACGTGCCAGCCCCGAAGCGCAAGACCGTCTACCGGAAGCCGCCCCCACCCAAGCCACCGATCCCCGGCGTCACCGCCCCCGAACCGTACGTCCGTCCGACCGTCGCGGAGATCAACACCGCCGCGCGACATGGTCGGACCGACCTGGCCGTCGGCGACAAGGTCCGGATCAACGGGACCGGCCTGTTCAACGGCGAGATCGCGGTGATCGAGCGGTTCGGCGGTGCGGTCATCCCGACCGCCCATGTGCGGACCGAAGGTGGCGGGACCCGCCAGGTCCGGACGATCGACCTGGAACCGGTCGACTAGCCCAGCGCGAGCCGGGCGCCGGGGCCGCGAACGGCCCACCGTGCGCCGGGACGCTAGGCGTCGTCGAGCGCGCGCCCGAGGTCGGCGATGAGGTCGCCGATCGACTCGATCCCGACCGACAGCCGGATCAGCGCATCCTCGACCTGGAGGCTGGAGCCGGCGACCGAGGTGTGGGTCATGCGGGCGGGCAGTTCGATCAGCGATTCCACGCCGCCGAGGGACTCCGCCAGGGTGAAGATCCGGGTCCCCTCGCAGACCGCGACGGCGCGCTCCCCGGCCTCCCGGGCGTACCGGCCGCCGGCACGTGGAGCGAACGACACCATCCCTCCGCCCGAGCGCATCTGGCGCGCGGCCACGTCGGCCTGCGGATGGGCGTCCGGCCCGTCGATCAGGCCGGGGTAGCGGACCCATTCGACGTCGTCGCGGGCCGCCAGGAAGCGGGCGACCGCGGCAGCGTTGGCGGCGTGCCGCTCGACCCGCAGCGCGAGCGTCCGCAGCCCGCGCAGGACGAGGAAGCAGTCGAACGGCCCCGGCACGGCCCCCATCGCGTTCTGGAGGAAGCGGAGGCGTTCCTCGATGTCGCCCCGGTCCGTGACCGCGATCCCGCCGATCACGTCCGAGTGACCGGCCAGGTACTTCGTGGCGGAGTGGAAGACGATGTCGGCCCCGAGGCTCAACGGGCGCTGGATCGCCGGTGAGGCGAAGGTGTTGTCGACCACGAGGAGCGGCCGTTCCCCACGGGCACCCGCGTGCGGATCGAGCCGCTCCGCCACAGCTTCGATGTCGATGACCTTGAGGTGCGGGTTCGACGGCGTCTCGAGCCAGACCATCCGGGTCCGGTCGTCGAGCTCGTCGCGGAGCGCGGCGACCGGGTCGCTCGCGAGGTCGAGCCAGCGGGTCGCCACGCCGCGCGGTCCGGCGACACGTTCGAGGTAGCGCCACGTCCCGCCGTACACGTCGTCGCCGGCCAGGATCGTCTCGCCGGGGGCGACCATCTCGGCGATCGCGGCGGTCGCCGCCGAACCGCTGGCGAACGCGATCCCGTGGCGGCCACCCTCGAGTCCCGCGACGGCCCGCTCGAGCCGTTCGCGGGTGGGGTTCTGGCTCCGCGCGTACTCGTACCCGCGCGTCGGCCGGCCGACGCCTTGCTGCGCGTAGGTGCTCGTCTGGTAGATCGGAGGCGCGACTGCCCCGGTCAGCTCATCGGGCTCCTGACCGGCGTGGACGGCCAGGGTCTCGAAGCCGGGCGCCTCCTCGCGGTGTTCGTGGCGCATCGACGATCCGCCTCTCAGCTGGGGTCGGACGGGTGGTGGGTCAGGTATTCGAGCACGTCGAGGCGCGTGACGATCCCCATCGGTCGGCCGTCGCGGATCGCCAGCAGCGCCGCCGCTCCCCCGGTGAGCTGGGCGAACGCCTCGGCGAGCGACGCCTCGACCGCGACGGTCGGGAGCGGTCGGTCCATGATCTCGCCGACCGTCCGCTCGACGGCCTCGGGGTCTCGGAAGGCCCGATCGAGCAGGCCCTTCTCGGAGATCGCGCCGACGATCGACGCGAGGTCGTCGCCGCTGGCCGCCTCCGAGACGGGCATCTGGCTGATCCCGAAGTCCTGCAGCGTGGCGATCGCCTCGCCCACGCGCTGGGTGGTCCGGGCCACGACCAGATCCGGCCGATCGCCACCGTGATGGCGGTCGGCGAGCAGCTCGGAGACGCGGGTGACGGCGCCGGGTCGGTCCATCAGTCCGTTGACCCGCATCCACTCGTCGTTATAGAGCTTGGACAGGTACGAGCGACCGCCGTCCGGGAGGATCGTCACGATGACCCGATCCGGGGCGTGGTCGGGGTCGTCGGCCATGATCCGCCGCGCCTCGGCGAGCGTCGCGACCAGCGCGGTCCCGCACGACTCGCCGGCCAGGATGCCCTCCTCGCGGGTCAGCCGACGGGCGGCCGCGAAGGCATCCCGGTCGGAGACCCGGACCCAGCGATCGACGGTCGACGCGTCGTACGTGCCCGGGAGGAAGTCCTCGCCGACGCCCTCGGTCAAGTACGGCCGCGCCGTGTCGCCGGACAGGACGCTCCCCTCGGGGTCCGCCCCGACGACCACGACCGACGGGTTCTGGCGCTTGAGGTATCGGGCGGCGCCGGTGATCGTCCCACCCGTGCCGACGCTCGCCACGAGGTGGCTGATCCGGCCGTCGGTCTGGCGCCACAGCTCGGGGCCGGTGGTGGCCTCGTGCGCGTCCGGGTTCTCCTGGTTCCAGTACTGGTCCGGCTTGAACGCGCCCGGGATATCGCGCGCGAGCCGTGCGGCCACGGAGTAGTAGCTCTCGGGGCTGTCCGGATCGACGTTCGTCGGGCAGAGGACGACCTCCGCGCCGTAGGCCCGAAGGAGCTGCTGCTTCTCCGCGGACTGCTTGTCGGCCATCACGAAGATGCAGCGGTAACCCTTGAGCACCGCGGCGATCGCCAGGCCGTGTCCGGTGTTGCCGCTGGTCGGCTCGATGATCGTCCCGCCCGGCTTGAGGAGCCCGGCTCGCTCGGCGGCCTCGATCATCGGCAGGCCGATCCGGTCCTTGACCGAGCCGCCGGGGTTCATCGTCTCGAGCTTGGCCAGGATGAGCGGCTGGCGCTCGACCGGTCCCAGCTCGCGGGTGACCCGGCTCAGACGGACGAGGGGGGTGTTCCCGACGAGGTCGAGGATCGATCCGGCGTACTCCATCACGCCGGAGTATGGCGGAACCTAGGCGGGTGGGTCCCCTGCCGGGGGCTCGGCGGGTGGGTCCCCTGCCGCCGGCTCGACCGACGGCGATCCGTCCGGCTCCGGCTCACCCGTGGCTGCGGCGCCGCGGTCGAGCCGGCCCTTCCGCAGGAGCAGCCAGGTGAGCCGGTCCCGCATATGGCGGGGATGGTCCGTCGGATCGATCGTCCACGGGTAGAGCTGCTCGACGGCGGGTCCCAGTCGCTCGGCGAGGCGGTCGGTCAGGCGGTGGGCGAGGTCGAGCTCCCCGCGCGAGCCCTCGGCGGGCACGCGACCGTCCCAGCCGGGTCCAAGCAGCTCTGCGACGGTCGTCGGCGGCAGGACGCGGGCCGCCATCCGCCGCCCGAGGTAGAGCTCCTCCGTCCCGGCCATCGCCAGGAGGACGAGCGGGGCCTGGGTGCGCAGGGCGATCAGGGCCGCGCCGGTGCGGAATGGGCCGATCCGCCCGGCCGGCCCGCTGACCGTGCCTTCGGGCATCTGGGCGAACACCGCCCCGTTGTCGATGACCGCACGCGCGGCAGCCACGTGCTTCTCCACGCCAACACCGCCGCGCCACACCGGGAGCAGCCCGCCGAGCCGATGGATGAACGCCTCGCGCCAGCGGGGTCCGAACGCCGACGGCCCCGAACCGAGGAACCAGACTCGCGGCTCGAGTGGCAGCGTCGCCAGCACGACGAACGGATCCATCCATCCACGGTGGGCGGCCGCGATGACGATGTAGCCGCCCCGGCGCGGGAGCAGGTCCCGACCCTCGACCTGGAGGTGGAATCGGAACAACCCGAACAGGATCAGCCTGGCGACGACGGCCATCGTCCGGACGAGCAGACCGGCGTCCGCCTCTGGCGGACGCCCGAGCCAGTCCAGGCCCTCGACGGCTCCCCCACGGGCCGCCGCCATGGCCTCGGGCGAGATCCGCCCCGGCGGCGGACGGCGGCCGCGGAACCGGCCGGGTTCGACCGGCGGCCGGGTCGACGGGCCGGCCGGCTCACCGCCCGGGGTCGGGGTCATGGCCCGTCGGGTCCGTCCCGGTCCGGGGATGCGGGCCCATCGACGGCCTCGTCCGGGCCCGCCGCCGCAGTGCTCGAGTCGCGGCCTGGTGGCTCCAGGACCGGCTCGGCGGCGGATGGCTCGGCGGCGGATGGCTCGGCGATGGACGAGACGGCGTCCGGATCGGCCGTGGCGTCGGCATCGGCCGTGGCGTCGGCATCGGCGACCCCGGTCGCCGCCGCGGCCTTGGCCGCGCGCTCCTCGGCCTCGATCTCGCCGACGCTCAGACCCTTCCGCAGATGGCGTGCGATCAGGACCGTCGTCGCGAGGACGATCGTGAGGCCCGACACGATCTGGGCCGTGGGGATCCCGCTGATCGTCCAGTTGTAGCCCGCCCGGAGGAACTCGAGGGAGAACCGAGTCACGCTATACCAGATGAAGAAGATCAGGAGCAGGTCGCCGGCGCGCAGCCGGTCGGAGTAGCGTCGCCCGAGCCAGAGCAGGAACAGCATGCCGATCACCGCGGAGATCGCCTCATAGAGGAAGAGCGGATGGAAGTGCTGTCCGAGGGTCGCCAGCGGATCGGACCCAGTCGGACAGGCGAACTCCGCGACCCGGTTCTTGCATTGGATCGCGATCCCCCACGGGAGGTTGGTCGGCGGGCCGTACAGCTCCTGGTTGAAGAAGTTCCCGAACCGGCCGACGGCCTGCATCGCGAACAGCGCCGGCGCCACCACGTCCGCCCAGCGCCAGAACGACTGGTGGTGCCAGCGCAGGTACGCCCAGGCCGCGATGGTCCCGGTCAGCAGCCCGCCGTAGACGCCGAGGCCGCTGAACCCGGCGAACGCGTAGCTCCCATCGGCGGCCTTCCGGATCGGCAGGAAGATCGTCAGGGGATCGTCCTTGTACAGCACCCACTGGTCGATGACGTGGTAGAGACGCCCGCCGATCAACGCAGCGACCGCGACGATGATCAGGCCGTTGATGATCAGGTCGGTGTCGAGACCGCGCCGGCGGCCTTCGCGGAGCATGACCTGGTAAGCCGCCAGGAGGCCGAGCGCGTAGCAGATCCCGTACCAGTAGACGGGCAGCGGCCCGAGCTGGATCGCGATGGGGTTCGGCGTGAAGTCGATCATCGTCCGGGAGTGTAGACGGTCCAGGGTCGCCGTCCCCTTCCGTCCGTATACTGGCGCCCGATGTTCCCCATCACCCCTGCCCCGAGCCTCGCGTGAACGCCGAGTTCCAATGGTGGCTGCTCATCCTCGGGATCGTCATCGGCGGCGCACTCGTCTACCTGGTGATGGCCGACCTGCGGACCGACGAGGACGACGGGGCCACGACCGACCTCCAGGCCTCCGAGGACGACGGCGGGGATCCGATCGCGGCGTCCGACCGACCGGATCGGTCGGCAGGATCAGCCCGGACCGACGATCCCGACATGGAGGGCGACGGCGCCCAGCGCGAGACGACGGTAGCCGACGTCCCGTAGGCCGGCCCGGATCATCGTGCCGGTGAGGGTGGCCGGATCCGGGAATCCCTCGAGCGACGCCGGCAGGTAGCGGTACGTCCGCCCCCGGGCGAACAGCCCCGCCACGAGCGGCGCGAGGAGCCGGAACGTCCCGAGGTAGACCGTGCCCCAGATCCTCGGCCGCGGCACGGACAGCTCGAGGCAGACCACCCGGCCGCCCGGATGGACGACCCGCGCGAGCTCGCGGAAGCCGGCCTCGTAGTCGGCCAGGTTGCGCAGCCCGAAGGCGATCGTCGCGACGTCGAACGTGGCGTCGTCGAACGGCAGGTCGAGCGCGTTCGCGACGCTGAATTCGAGCTGGACGATGTCGCCGGTGGTCGCCCGCGCGTAGCCGATCATCGCCGCGGAGAGGTCCACCCCGACGACCCGCCCGAACGGCCCGACCCGGTCGGCGAGCGCGACGCTGAGCTTGCCGGTCCCGCACGCGACATCGATCGCCGATCCGGCCGATCCGAGCTCGGTCGCCTCGACCGCGGCCCGCCGCCACCGACCGTCGCCGCCGGCGGTCATGATCGTGTTCATCCGGTCGTAGACCGGGGCGATATCGTCGAACATCGCTTCGACATCGGCCTCCGGGACGGGGTTCCCGGATCGCGGACCGGACCGGTCCCGACGCTCATCGGGCGGTGGCGCCATCATGTGACCTGCCAGACCGATCGGAGGTTCGCCCCATGCCCGACGCCCAGGACCCCAGCCAGCGCTCGCTCGACCCGTGTCCGCGCTGCGGGGAACATCGGCTGGCCGTCATCGAGGTCCCCGAGCTCGAGTTCACCGACTACCAGATCGCGAACCAGACGCTCGGCATCCAGACCGACGTCCGCCTGGAGGGTCCGCCCGGCATCGAATGCCTGGCCTGCGGAGCCGACTGGGACAGCGTGGAGGCATTGCGCGCCGAGCTCGCGGGCGGGTCGCCGGCCGGGCCCGAACCGGGCTGACGGCATCAGGGCACTCAGCCGCGCTCGACCGTGCCGGTCAGGACATCCCCGGGTGCCACGGGCTTGCCGTCCGCATCGACGAGGGTGACGCCGAACGTCGTCCCCGGGCCGGCCGCGGCAAGCTCGTTCGACCAGCCCGACCAGTAGGCCAGGCCCCCACCGAACTCCATCCACCCGAGACGGACGCGCGAACCGTCCGGCCGCGTCATCCAGCAGGCGAAGGCCTGACCTCGCCCCGGTTCGGACAGACTCGGAGCGCTCACGACGAGCTCCTCCGAGGTCGACGAGAAGAGCAGCGTCCCGGCCTCGGCTGACGGATCCGCCACGCCGACGAGCGAGACCCGGACGGAGTCGGGCTGCGCGGTCAGATCGAGCGTCGCCTGGTTGAGACCCGCGAGGTTGTCGGCCTGTGTCTTGGAATCGACCGCCGAGCGGACCGCCAGGAGACCGCCGGCCGCGAGGACGACGATCACGGCGGCGGCCGCGAGCGATGCCCACAGCGTCCGCCGCGGCCGCGTGCGGGCCGCGAGGGCGATCGGTCGAGTCGGTTCGCCGTCCTGGTCGATCGCCGATCCGTCGGGCACGGCCGCGATCCGCACTTCGGACGGCGGCACCTGGTCGGTCGTGCCGGCCGCACCGCCCCGCTCTCGGCCGACGGCCCGGACGAGCGCGAGCGTGCTCGCCCTCAGCTCGTCGGGCGGCACCGCGGCGACGGCGTCGCGGAGCACCGGTCCGATGGCGGCGAGCCGGCGGGCCTCCTCCGCGCACGTCGGACAGCCGGCCAGGTGACCGGCCGCGGCGGCCGCCTCCCCGGTGTCGCCGGCCGCGAGCCGGTCCAGACCGCCGGGCTCGACGGCGGCGAGCTCGAGCAGCTCGCGGACCTGAGCGTGGTCCATCACGACTCGACCCTCACGCCGCTCTCGGCTTCCCGGTCCGCCCCGATCGCGGTCATCCCGTTCGGATCGGCCGGCGTCGTCGCGTCCATGGGATCAAGGCCCGGACCGGCGACCGGCGCGTACTCCGGGCCGAGGACGGCCCGGAGCCTTGCCAGGGCGCGTCGCGTCCTCGTCTTCACCGTGCCGAGCGGCCAGCCCAGCCGGTCGGCGATCTCGCGCTGGGTGAGCTCGTCGCGATACGCGAGCAGGAGGACCTGACGCTCGGGCGCCACCATCGTCGCGAGCGCCTGCTGGAGCTCCAAGCGGAGCTCGGCACCGGCGAGCTCGCCCTCGGGCCCGCGCTCGGGGCTCGCCGCGCCGACGACGTCACCGGTCCGGGCGACGCGTTCAAGCGTCGCGGCGTCGGTCTCGTCGCCGATCCGCGCCGCCGAGATGGACACCACCCCGGGACGTCGCCCGGAGGCGCGCATCCGGTCGACGGCCCGGTTGCGGGCGATCGTGAACAGCCACGCGGCGAGCGAGCCCCGCGCGGGATCGAATTGTTCGGCTCGGTTCCACAAGGTGAGGAAGGTCTCCTGGACGATGTCCTCGGCGATGCTGCGGTCGGAGATGGATCGGACGGCCGTCGCATAGACGGCACCGGCGTGACGGTCGTAGAGGGTCGCCAACGCGTCCTCCGATCCGGCCACGACCGCCTCCACGAGACGGGCGTCCTCGGTCGGATCGGTGCGTGGTCCCGCCATGATTACGCCTCGGATGCCTCATCGGTTTCGCGCTCGAGCGCGAGCGGGCGTCCTTCGAACGCGGTCGAGAAGACGATCTCGGTCTCCGTGGTGTAGACGTGACGGATCCCCTGGATCCGGCGCATCACGCGTTCGAGGTCGAGCGTATCCGCGGCCCGGACCTTGAGCAGGTAGTCCGCCTCGCCCGCGACGTGATGGCAATCCTCGATCTCCGGGATCGTCGCGAAGTCGGACGTCAGGTCGGTCGTCGGGGTCCCCGGTGCCTGGCGGATCCGGCTGAACGCGAGGACGCCGTAACCGGAGGCTGCCGCATCGACCACGGCTCGGTAGCCGTGGACGATCCCGCGCGATTCGAGCCGCTTGACGCGCTCGTGCGCGGACGGAGCGCTCATCCCGGCCGCCGCGCCCAGCTCGGCGTACGACGCGCGGCCGTCGCGCTGGAGCAGCGACAGGATCCGCAGATCGTTCGGGCTCAATCGGTCCTTTGGTGGCATAGTCGATATCCGTTAGTCATGGTGTCGTTGACACTATAGATTTGTTAGGCTACTATCCCGTTCAGCATTCATATCATCGAAAGGAGGAGATCATGATCACCGTGATCGTCCTCGGCGTCATCGCCGTCCTCGCCATCGCCGCCATCGTCCTGGACCCGAGCGAGGGCAACCGCAAGCCCCACGATCCCCATTCCGACCTGCCCATCTGGGCCTTCTTCGCCCGGCGCTAGGGCGCCAGCCTACCAGTCTCCGGCGCTGAGGCGGCGCGGTTCGTCCGGGAGCGTGCCCGCCGGCCGGTGCGCCTCCAGGCAGGTCACGCCGGCCGACCCCACCGTCGCCCCGTGGGCCGTGCCGGCGGGCAGCTCCAACCGGTCACCCGGCGCGAGGTCGACGCGCTCACCGCGCTCGACCAGGTCGAACTCGATCGACCCCGCCGCGGCCACGATCACCTTGTCGAAGTCGTGGCGGTGGACGCCGTAGACCACGCCGGGGCCGTTCGACCACGGGTGGGCGTCCAGGCTTTCCGAGGCCAGGCGCCGCTCGAGCGTCCCGTCGTTCATCGGCCGGCTCGATCCTCGACGTCGGGGGATGTCTCGACGTTCTCCTCGCGTCCGGGAGCCGAGCCCGTGGCCGTTCCGAGCAGGTCGGG
Organism: Chloroflexota bacterium; assembly: GCA_017881905.1. GTDB lineage: Bacteria > Chloroflexota > Limnocylindria > Limnocylindrales > CSP1-4 > Chersky-267. The sequence continues at coordinate 5,279 of JADGQI010000107.1, read as the reverse complement.
CGCCGCGGCCCGCCAGGCCTCGTCGGCCGCCCGCGGGTCGTCCCCCAGGGACGTGGCGACGATCAGGAACGCCACCCCGAAGATGGCGCCCGCCCCGAAGGCGAGGAAGCCGGGCCAGTGGAGCCAGAACGTGAACAGGAGGAAGACCGCCAGCGCGGCGGCGAGGCTCCCCAGGACGTTGGCGCGCGACGGCATCGGGCCAGGCCCTAGCTGACCGAGACGCCGATGATCCGGCCGACCACGAAGGTCACGCCTGCGGCGGCCGCACCGATGCCGACCTGGCGAAGGCCGGAGAAGATCGCCCCACGCCCGGTGAGGAGGCTCACCCCGACACCCACCGCGAACATCGCGACCAGGCTCAGGCCCAGGCTCACGAAGATGGCGGCCTGACCCGCCAGGATGAGGAACGGCACGACCGGGATGACCGCCCCGACGGCGAACGCGAGGAACGACCCGCCGGCCGCGCCCCACGGGGACCCGAGCTCATCCGGGTCGAGCCCGAGCTCCTCTCGGATGAGCGTGTCGAGGGCGTGCTCCGGATCGCTGAAGAGGCGCTCCGCGATCGCGTCGGCTTCGGCCGGGCTGAAGCCCTTGGAGCGGTAGATCGCCGCCAGCTCGGCCTGTTCCTCGTCGGGCATCGCTTCCAGCTCGGCCCGCTCGAGCGCGATCTGGCGCTCGTACAGCTCGCGCTGCGATTGCATCGAGATGTACTCACCGGCGGCCATGCTGAACGCCCCCGCGAGCAGGCCCGCGATCCCGGCCAGCAGGATGAACCGCGAGTCGCCGGAGGCGGCCCCGGCGACACCCATCACCAGGCTGGTGTTGCTCACCAGGCCGTCGCTGACGCCGAAGATCACCGCGCGCAGGGTCCCCGACTGACCGGTGCGATGCCAGCGTTCGTCGCGACCGATCGATCCGGCCGTTCGGCCGGCGTGGGCGGCGCGCAGCGTGGCGTCGTCGAGTGCGGCGGTCGTCGGCGACTTGCCGTCGAGCCGTTTCCAGATCTCGGCGTGCTCGCGTTCGTCGGCCGCGATGGCGGCGACCTCGGGCGACAGCTGGCCCTGGTAGGCATCCTCCTCGTCACCCTCGAGCGCCTGGACCAGGTCGCTGACGGCGGACGTCCCGAACACGCGAGCCAGCGCGATGATCGCCCGGATCCGGACGCGCGGCGGACCGGGCGGCGGGACGTCCGCGCCGAGGTCGCGCAGCTTGGTCGCCCAGATCTCGGCATGCCGTCGTTCATTCGCGGCGATCGTCCGGAACGCCTGTGCCCGACCGGGTTCCTTCTCGATCGTGGCCAGCGCGTCGTACAGGACGATGGCGTCGCGCTCGAGCTTGAGGTTGTCGAGGCTCTGGACAGGATCGATCGGCGCCATCGCCCGATGGTAGCGGCCTTCCGGGGCCGGCGCGGCGATAGACTGGTCCGGTGAGTCTCCCAGCCCTGCGCTACTTATCGGCGGCCGACGTCGTCGCCGCCCTCCCCCCGCTCGACGAGCGGCTCAAGCTGGCCGAACGGACGCTCATCGCCCTGGCCGACGACTCCGCCGAACTTCCGCCGAAGCTCGGCGTCCACCCGCGTGCGCCCTCCTCGTTCGGCCATGCGATGCCTGCCCTTCTGCGCGGGCCGGACCCCGGCGGCGGCGGCGATCTGGTGGGCATGAAGTGGATCGTCGGCTACCCCGGCAACGGCGCCCGGGGTCTGCCGACGATCTTCGCGACCGTGGTCCTCAACGACGCAGCGACCGGCGTCCCGCTGGCGATCCTCGACGGCGGGCCGATCACGGCGGCGCGCACGGCCGCGATCAGCGGGGTGGTCATCCACCGGTTCGCCCCGGAACCCCGCGGCGGAAGCCCCGCTGCCGCCGGTCACCGGGTCGGATTGATCGGCGCCGGTGTCCAGGGTCGGAGTCACGTGGAGATGGTCGGCCATGTCCTGCCCGGGGCGATCCTGACGATCTTCGCCCGGCACCCGGAGCACGCCGAGGCCCTGGCGGCCGTCGCCCGCGCGACGGCGGGGATCGCCGAGGCGCATGTCGCGCGCGATCCGCGCGAGGCCACGATGGACGCCGACGTCGTGATCACCGCGGCGTCGTTCGGACCGGTCAACCAGGTGATGACCGACGACTGGCTCACGCCGCACGCCCTCATCGTGCCGGTCGATTACGCGACGTACTGCTCCGCGACCGTCGCCCACGACGCGAGCCTGTTCGTGGTCGACGAGCTGGCCCAGTTCCTGGCGACGCGGGCCGCGGGGCTGTTCGAGGGCTACCCCGATCCGACCACCACGATCGGCGCGGCCATCCTCGATGCCACAGGCAGGCCGCAGAGCGGGCGGGTCGTAGCGACCCATCTCGGGACCGGCCTGGCCGACCTCGTCTTCGGCCGGGCGATCGTCCGTCGCGCCGCCGAAGCCGGTCTCGGGACCGTCATCCCACGCTGACAGCCGTCCGACCGACGACACCGAGCCGTCGCGCTCGAGCCGCGTCACTCGTTGACCGGGAGCGGACCCTCCGGCACGTCGATCAGGACCCGTCCATCCGCGACGACGACCGGGTACCGCACGATCGGCACCTCGGCGGGTGGATCGAGGGCGTCGCCAGTCTCCAGGTCGAACCGCGAAAGGTGCAGCGCGCAGGTCAGCGAGCCGGCCGTCAGGAACCCCTTGTCGAGCTCGAAGTACTCGTGACTGCAGATGCCCTGAAAGGCACGGACGTCGCCGTCGAGGTTGACGACCAGGACCGGGTCGGTCCCGTCGACCCAGGCCATCGCCATCGTGCCGGCTGGAACGTCGTCGAGATCGAGGAGGTCGACCCGCCGAGTCACGCCCCGACCGGGCTCGTCGCCAGCGACACCGTCAGGCGCGGATCGGATCGTTCGCGCTGGAGCTGCCCGGGACAGGGACCGCCTTGACGGCCTGGCTGCCTGCGCCGGCGGCCCACTTCTCCTCGAGCAGTGTCCGGAGCCGATCCTGCGCGTCCGCGAGCGGGACACGGGCGACGACGGGCTCGAGGAATCCGAGGACGATGAACTTGCGCGCGTCGTCCGGATCGATGCCGCGGCTTTCGAGGTAGAACAGCTGGGTCTCGTCGATCGGTCCGACCGACGACGAGTGGGCGGCGCGCCGGCAATCCGGCTGGTCGATCTCGAGGCTCGGGATCGCCACGGCTCGGGCCTGCCGTGACAGGTTCATCCCGAATTCGCCGAGGAAGCTGTCGGTCCCGACGGCGGACTTGTCGATGACGATGAGGCCCTTCATGTAGCTCCGGGCCGCGTCCTGGAGCGCACCCTTGCTCAGCAGGTTCCCGGTCGTGTCACGACCTAGGTGGCGGGTGTAGGAGGTCAGATCGAAAACCTGATCCTGCGACCCGAACACGATCTCGACCTGTTCCACGGTCGCACCGTCGCCCTCGAGCCGGTTATCGACGCGCGACCGGACGAGCCGGCCGCCGAGCTGCGCCAGCGCCCAGTCGAGTTTCGCCCCCGCCCCGATCGTCGCATGGCGGTGCTGGAATGCCACCACGGTCGGCGGGAGGTCCTGGATCGACGCGACCGATAGGTGGGCGGCGCGATCGAGCCGGACCTCGAGGGTCCCCGTGAAGAGCGCCTGCGGGACCGTCTCGCCCTCGGCGCAAGCGATCTCGGGCCCGGACGCGACCAGCTCCTCGACCAGCGAGGCCCGGGCGCCATCGCCGAGGCGCACGATCGTCCTCGAGGCGAGCGCACGCCCGGGGTTCCCGACCGCCCAGCGGATGAGGAACGGCTGGTCGAGCTGGACACCGGCAGGCACGACGAGACGCACGCCCTGGGTCCACGAGCTCCGGGTCAGCTGGGCGAACTTGTCGTCGACCGGGAGGTCCGAGCCACCCTCCAGGTCCGCCCGGAGAACGTCGGGGTCCCGGTCCAGCGCCGCGGCGAGGGTCTCGAGCGTGACGCCGGCGGCGATGGCCGCGGGCGACAGCGCCAGCGCAGCCACATCGTCTTCGCGCAGCTCGATCAGCCCGCTCGTCCCGTCGGGGACGGCCCCCGGGCCGACGGACGCGGAGGCCGTTCGGACGTATGGACGGACATCCAGCAGGTCGGCGGTCCGCAGGTCGATGTACGGGGTGTACAGCCGGTTCGCCTCGACCGGGAGGCGGTCGTAGGCCTCGATCGCGGCGACCCGATCCGCTCGGAGCCAGTCGGGTTCGTGGCGCTCGGTCGACAGCCGCTCCACCAGGTCGCGATCGGGGAAGCGGAACGGCAGATCGGCCGGACCGCGCCGCGTGGCCCGGGTCGGTGCCGTCGGACCGGCTCCGGCCGCCGGGTCGGCGGTCGGGACGGTCATCCGAGCGAACCCTCCATCTCGAGCTTCACCAGGCGATTGAACTCGATGGCGTACTCCATCGGCAGCTCCTTGGTGAAGACCTCGAGGAACCCCTGGACGACGAGGTTCTGCGCCTCGTTCTCGGTCAGCCCGCGACTCATCAGGTAGAAGATCTGGTCGGCGCTGATCTTGCCCACGACCGCCTCGTGGGTCATCGTGGTGTCGTCTTCCTGGATGTCGATGTACGGGTAGGTGTCGCTCCGGCTGATGTCGTCGAGCATCAGCGCGTCGCAGCGGACGCTGGCGACCACGTTCGTCGCTCCCGGTGCCACCTTGAGTTGCCCGCGGTAGGTCGCCCGACCGCCGTCCTTGGAGACCGACTTGCTGACGATCCGCGATTTCGTGTTCGGCGCGAGGTGGACCGCCTTGGCCCCGGTGTCCTGGTGCTGGCCGGCCCCGGCGACCGCGACCGAGATGATGTCGGCCGTGGCGCCCTCGCCGCGGAGGTAGATGGCCGGGTATTTCATCGTCAGGCGGGAGCCGGTGTTGGCGTCGATCCACTCGACCCTCGAGTTGGCGTGGGCGTGGGCTCGCTTGGTGACGAGGTTGTAGACGTCGTTGGACCAGTTCTGGATCGTCGTGTAGCGGACCTTCGAGCCGGGCAGCGCGATGACCTCGACGACCGCGACGTGGAGCGAGTCGGTGGCGTAGATCGGGGCCGTGCAGCCCTCGATGTAGTGGACCTTGGCGCCCTCGTCGACGACGATCAGCGTCCGCTCGAACTGGCCGGTGTTCTCGCCGTTGATCCGGAAGTACGCCTGGAGCGGGAGCGGCACCTCGACGCCCTTCGGGACGTAGACGAACGAGCCGCCCGACCACACCGCGCTGTTGAGCGCGGCGAACTTGTTGTCTTCGGGCGGGACCACCGTGGCGAAGTACTTGCGGAAGATCTCGGGGTATTCCTTGAGCCCCTGGT
>JADGQI010000106.1 GCA_017881905.1 Chloroflexota bacterium | reverse complement strand
CTCCTCGTCTGGACGACGACGCCGTGGACCCTGACCTCCAATGTCGCCGCGGCCGTCGGCGACCATCTCCGCTACGTGCTGGTCCGCCAGGGCGACGATCGCTTCTGGCTGGCGAAGGGGACGCTCAGGGTGGCCCTGTCCGGTCCGTTCGAAGTGCTCGAGGAGCGACCCGGCGCCGACCTCGTCGGGTGGCGCTACGAAGGCCCGTTCGACGACCTGCCGGCCGTCCGTGACGCGTTCGCGAAGGGGATGTCCGATGCTCCGGGTACCCCGTATGAGCACCGGGTCGTGGCCTGGGATGAGGTCGGCGAGGACGAGGGCACGGGCATCGTCCACATCGCGCCCGGCTGCGGAGCCGAGGACTTCCAGTTGGGCAAACGGCTGGGTCTGCCGGTCGTCGCCCCGCTCGACGAGTCGGGCATCTTCCTCGATGGGTTCGGCTCGTTGAGCGGTCGCGACGTGCGCGACGTGACCGACCCGATCCTGGAGCGCCTCCATCACCATCACCGGTTCTATCGGCTGGAGCCGATCGTCCACCGCTATCCCCACTGCTGGCGGTGCGGGACGCCGCTCGTCTTCCGGCTCGTGGACGAGTGGTACATCAGCATGGGTGAGGTCTACGACCAGCCGCGCGCGACGCTGACGCCCGAGCAGGTGGAACGGAGCCTGCGCTACCAGATCATGGACGTGGTCGATGACATCCGCTGGATCCCCGGCTTCGGCTACGAGCGGGAGCTCGACTGGCTCCTGAACATGCACGACTGGATGATCAGCAAGAAGCGGTACTGGGGTCTGGCCCTGCCGATCTACGACTGCGGCGGATGTGGCGCGGTCACGGTCGTCGGCGGGCGCGAGGAGCTGCACGAACGCGCCGTCGAGGGCTGGGAGGCGTTCGAAGGGCACACACCGCACCGACCGTACGTCGACGCCGTTCGCATCGCCTGCTCCGGTTGCGGCGCCCCCGTCGATCGGATCCGTGACGTGGGCAATCCGTGGCTCGATGCGGGGATCGTTCCCTTCAGCACGATCCACTATCGCGAGGATCCGGACTACTGGGCCCAGTGGTTCCCGGCCGACTTCATCACCGAGAGCTTCCCCGGGCAGTTCCGGAACTGGTTCTACGCGATGCTGGCGATGAGCACCGTCCTCCGACGCGAGCCGCCGTTCACGACGATCTTCGGTTTCGCCACGCTGTTCGGCGAGGACGGCCGGCCGATGCACAAGAGCGCTGGCAACGCCATCGAGTTCGACGAGGCCGCCGACCGGATGGGCGTCGACGTCATGCGCTGGATGTACGCGAGCGCGCGACCGGACGACAACATCCTGTTCGGCTGGCACGCGGCCGACGAGGCGCGTCGCGGCCTGCTCGTCCTGTGGAACGTCTACGCGTTCTTCGTGACGTACGCCCGCCTGGCCGGCTGGGACCCGCGGACGTCGGCGGCGGTCCCGATCGCCGATCGACCCGTGCTCGACCGCTGGATCCTGTCCCGGATGGCCGGGGTCGCGGCCAGGGCCGAGGAACGGCTCCGGGACTACGACGCGGAGGCGGCGACCCGGGCCATCGACGAGGCGATCGACGACCTGTCGACCTGGTACCTGCGCCGCTCCCGTCGGCGCTTCTCCCGCTCCGACGATCCCGCCGACCGGGACGCCGCGTTCGCGACCCTCCACGCCGCGCTCTTGACGCTGGCCCGAGTCCTCGCCCCGATCCTGCCGTTCATGACCGAGGGCATCTACGACAACCTCGTGGCGAACGGGGACCCCGACGCGCCCGACAGCGTCCACCTGACGGGCTGGCCGGCCGCCGAGACGGCCGCTCAGCGCAACGTCCAGCTCGAGGCCGCGATGGCCACCGCGCGGCGCGCGGTCGAGCTCGTCCGCACGCTCCGGGGCCAGGCGGGGCTCAAGGTGCGCCAGCCGCTGGCGCGTCTCTGGCTGGCCCTTCCGGGCGGCGAGCTCCCGGAACGCGAGGCGCTGCTGGCACTCCTGGCCGACGAGGTGAACGTCAAGGCCGTCGAGCTCATCGGCGACGAGTCGGCGCTCGTCGAACGCCGGGTCAAGCCGCTGCTCCCGAAGATCGGCAAGAGGCTCGGCGGATCGATCCCGGCGGTGATGGCGGCCGCCCGGGCCGGCGACTTCGACATCCACGCCGACGGGTCGGTGACGCTGGCCGGGGTGACCCTCGCCGGGGACGAGGTCGAGCTCCTGGTCTCGCCGCTGCCGGGCACCGCCGTCGCCCACGACGAGGGCCTGGTCGTGGTCATCGACACGTCGCTCACGCCCGAGCTCCTGGCCGAGGGCGACGCCCGCGAGCTCCAGCGGGCCATCCAGGATCTTCGACGCGAGGCCGAGCTGGCCCTCGACGACCGGATCGAGGTCTGGCTCGAACCCCTCGCGGAGCGCCTCACGCCGTACCTGACGTCGCTGGCCGCCGACACCCTGGCCGAGGCGATCGCGCCGGGTCCGGGTCCGGCCGGGACCGCCGCCACCACGGTCGAGCTCGACTCCGGCACCGTCCGGCTCACTCTTCGCCGGCGCGCGGGCTAGGCTAGTGACCGGACCGATCCCACCCGACGGAGGCAGCGACCTGGACCAGACCGATGCGCCGCCCCAGGGCCAGGCGGCGACGAGCGCATCCGGGCGCCCGGCCTGGCTGCTGTTCTTCGGGGTCGCGGCGACGGTCCTCATCCTCGACCAGCTGTCCAAGGCCTGGGTGATCGCGAACATCGTCCCGGGGACCGCGGTGCTGGTCGTCGGCGACCTCGTCCGGCTGATCCATTCACGGAACGACGGCGCGCTGTTCGGACTGTTCGGGACCGCGGCACCCGTCCTGGCGATCGCCAGCATCGGCGTCCTGGCGCTGATCGTCGGCTACCACGCTCGATCGGGCCGTAGCCCGGTGCTGTCGGTCGCGCTCGGTCTGCTCCTCGGCGGGGCCATCGGGAACCTGATCGACCGGATCCGGCTCGGGTACGTCGTGGATTGGGTCGATGCGGGCCTGGGCGGCGTCCGCTTCTGGACCTTCAACATCGGGGACGCGGCGATCAGCGTGGCCATCCTGCTGCTCCTCCTGCTGGCGGTCGTGCCCGGTCTCGCGGGGAACGCGCCGGGGCTCGGGCACAAGGCGTCGGATGGCTGACGAGCCGGCGTCGATGACCCGGACCTTCGTCGTTCCGGACGACGGCGAGCGGCGTCGGGTCGACCGGTTTGTGGCCGATGTCTCGGGACTCTCGCGCAGCTTCGTCCAGAAGCTGATCGCGGACGGTCGGCTGACGCTGGCGGGCGAGCCGATCAAGGCGAACGCGGTCATCGGGCCAGGGGATCGCCTCGAGCTCGAGGTGCCGGCGGTCGTGCCGCTCGACGTCGCGGGTGAGGCGATCCCGCTCGTCGTGGTCTACGAGGACGATGACCTGCTCATCGTCGACAAACCGGCCGGTCTGGTCGTCCATCCGTCGGCTGGGCATGCCAGCGGGACGCTCGTCAACGCGCTGCTCGGGCGGGCGGGCGGCGCCGAGTACGGCGGGATCGCCGGCGTGTCGCGGCCCGGGATCGTCCATCGGCTCGACCGGGATACGAGCGGCCTGCTGATGGTCGCCAAGGACGACGCCGCGCAGGCGAGCCTGATGGCCCAACTCAAGGCCCGCCGGGTCAAGAAGACGTACCTCGCCCTGGTCCAGGGCAGTGTCGCGGCGAACGTCGGCCGGATCGAGGCACCGATCGGACGCGACCCGAAGCACCGCACCAGGATGGCCGTCGTGCCCGATGGACGGCCGTCGGTCACGGGCTATCGCGTCCGCGAGCGACTCGGTGCCTGGACGCTGCTCGAGCTCGACCTCGTGACCGGCCGGACCCACCAGATCCGGGTCCATCTCGAGGCGATCGGCCACGCGGTCGCCGGGGACCCGGTCTACGGCACGGGGACGTCCCGGCGCGGTCCCGACGGCCTCGATCGACTGTTCCTGCACGCCTGGCGTCTCGAGCTCGCGTCGCCGATGGACGGTCACCTGATCCGGGCGACCGCGCCGCTGCCCGCGGAGCTAGAGGCGGTGCTCGAGCGCCTCCGGGACGGCGACCGGCCGCGCGGCCTGCCGGTCGCCAGCGGTGCCGGCCGATGAGCGACCCGATGGCCGGCGTCGGCGTGCCGGGCGCTCCGGGCGCGATGCTGGTGATCATCTCCGGGCCATCGGGCGTGGGCAAGGACGCGGTCATCGACGCGCTCCGCCGGCGCGGCGGGGAGCACGACTATCACTACGTGGTGACCTGCACCACTCGGTCGCGTCGACCGGGCGAGGTCGACGCGGTCAGCTACCACTTCCTCGACCGCGATCGATTCATCTCCCTGCGGGACTCCGGGGAGCTGCTCGAGGCGAACGAGGTCCACGGCAACTGGTACGGGACCCCCCGCGCCCAGGTCCGGGAGGCGCTCCTGGAGGGCCACGACGTGATCCTCAAGATCGACGTCCAGGGCGCCCAGGTCGTCAAGGAGAACGTCCCCGACGCGATCCTCATCTTCATCGTGCCGCCGTCCCTCGAGAGCCTGTTCCAGCGCCTCAAGTCACGGGCGACCGAGACGGCCGACGAGCTCGAGATCCGTCAGCGCAACGCGGCGATCGAGCTCGCCCGCCAGGACGACTACGACTATATCGTCGAGAACCGCGACGGCGAGGTCGAGGCGACGGCCGAGCGGATCGACGCGATCCTGGCCGCCGAACGAGCGCTGGAGCCGGGGCGTCGCGTCCGCGTCTGATGGCGCATGGCCGGCGCGATCCGAGCGTCCATCGATGCCGGCGGAGCTGACACGGGCGCCTGCCAGAATGATCGGGCGATGACCATGACCGGCGATCCCGACGCGCTCGACCGCCCGGTCGAGCTCGGACTCGGTCTGGATCTCGGCGCCGAGGCCGGGAGGCGAGACGAGGCAGGGCGGCTGGTCGAGGTCGCGGTCGATGCGCCGGGCGCCGGTGCGCGCCGCTACACATACACCGTGCCGGCCCACCTGGACGATCTCGAGCCTGGCGAGGCCGTCCTCGTCGACTTCGGCAAGCGACAGGCGCTCGGGATCGTCCTCGGATCGCCGGACGAACGGATGGCGGCCCGTCCGGCCGCCGGGACGATCCGCCCGATCGTGGACCGCGTCCGGGCGGATGGCCCACTCCTGCCGTCGCTCACGCTGGCGCTCGCCGAGCGGATCGCCGCGACATACCTCGTACCGCCCGGCACGGTCATCCGGTCGATGCTCCCGCCCGGCCTCCTCGAGCGTCTCGAGCTGGTCGCCGAGTCGCGCCCGAGCGCGGAGGCTCACCTGCCGGAGCAGGACGGTGCGTCCCGTGAGCAGGCGGGACCGGACGACCTCGAGCCGCCCGATCGAGCCCTTCTGGCCCGGCTGGCCGACGGCCCGCGACCGGTCCGGGACCTGGCGGCACCGGAAGGCCGGGCGGGCCTCCTCCGGCGGCTGCGCGCGCTGGCGGCCACGAGCCGGATCCACCTCGACTGGACCCTGATCGCCGCGACCGGTGGCCCGCGCTACGAGCGATGGGCCAGGCTGACCGACGAGGGACGGGTCGCGGCGGCGATCGTCCGCTCCGGCGGCCGTGTTCCCGGTCGAGCGCTCGGTCCGCGCCAGCTGGCCCTCCTCGAGGAGCTCGGTGCCGGGACGGCCGATCCCGGTTCGAGCGATGGGCTCCCGGCGGCCGTCCTCAGCGGTCGGCACGGGACCTCCGCGCTGGCCGGCCTGGTCCGACGCGGGCTGTTGGAGACGGAGGTCCGGGAGCGACCCCGGCACCCGCTGGGGTCGCGACCGGCGGGACCGCGCGGCGCACGCCCGGTCGGGCTGAGCCTGACGGCTCCGCAGGCGGACGCCGTCGCCCTGATCGAGACGGCGATGGCGGAGCGCGACCCGACGCCGCTGCTCCTCGACGGAGTGACCGGGGGCGGCAAGACCGCGGTGTACGCAGAGGCGATCCGGGCGTGCCTGACCGCCGGCCGACCCGCGCTGGTGCTCGTCCCGGAGATCGCCCTGGCGATGCCGCTGGTGGACCGCCTTCGGGCGGATCTGGACGCCCGCGTGGCGCTCGTCCATTCGGCCGTCGGGGCGGGGGAGCGGACGGACGAGTGGCGGCGCATCCGGTCGGGCGAGATCGATATCGTGGTCGGGACGCGGCTGGCCGTCGTCGCGCCGTTGGCGGATGTCGGGCTCGTGGTCGTGGACGAGGAGCACGAGGCCACCTACAAGAGCGACCGGACCCCGCGGATCCAGGCCCGCGACGTCGCGCTCGAGCTGGGTCGCCTGGCCGGTGCCGCGGTCGTCCTCGGAAGCGCGACGCCGGCGGTCGACACGATCGGCCGAGCGCGGGATGGGACCTACCGGCGGGTCGCCCTGCCGGATCGCCCGACCGGGGTTCCACCCGTCGTCGAGGTCGTCGACCTGCGGGCCGAGTTGGCCGCCGGCAACCGGGGCCTGCTCTCGGCCGAGCTCGGTCGCGCCCTCGCCGGGCTCGACCCGTCCGCGGGGGAGCGGGCGATCCTCGTGATCAACCGACGCGGTACCGCATCGGTCGTGATGTGCCGGGATTGCGGTCACGTCCAGGCCTGCTCCGAGTGCGAGCGTCCCCTCGTCTACCACGCCAGCGGTGGATCGCTGCGCTGCCACCATTGCGGGTCGACCGCCCCGATGGCGAGCCGCTGCCCGGCCTGCGCCTCGGCGCGGATCCGGTACCTCGGCGGCGGCACGGAACGGGTCGAGCGCGAGGTCCGCGAGCGGTTCCCGGAGCTCCGCGTCGGGCGCCTCGATCGCGACGTGGTGGAGCGCAAGGGAGCCGCCGAACGGGTGGTCGACGCGTTTACCGACGGCCGACTCGATGTCCTCGTCGGGACGAGCCTCGTGACCAAGGGCCTGGACATCCCCGAGGTGACCCTGGTCGGCGTGGTCAGCGCGGACGTCGCCCTCAATCTGCCGGACGAGCGCGCGGCGGAGCGCACGTACCAGCTGCTCGCCCAGGCGGTCGGTCGCGCCGGTCGAGGCGACCGCCCGGGTCGGGCGATCATCCAGAGCTACCAGCCCGACCACCCGGCGATCCAGGCCGTCGCCGGCGGGGACCCCGCCGCGTTCTACGATGCCGAGCTCGATGCGCGCCGGCGGTTCGGCTCGCCGCCGTTCGGCCGTCTCGTCAAGCTGACGGTCGGCCTTCCCGAGGCCGACGGCGCCGAGCGTGAGGCTCTCGCGATGGCCGAGCGACTGCGTGCGCGCGCGCTCGAGCGGGATGTGTCCGTCGCGGTCATCGGTCCGGCCCCAGCCTTCATCCGCCGGCGCGCGGGGCGATGGCGGTGGAACGTCGTCCTGCGCGGTCGTGCGCCGGCCGAGCTGCTCGATGGTGGGCTCGAGGCGCCATGGTCGGTCGACGTGGACCCCGAGTCGCTGCTCTGAGCTTGACCCGGGGTGGTGCGGTCCGGGGTCGTGTGGTCCGTTGACACGCCCGAATCGACCACGTACGTTCGGGTCGCCGGCGCGCGTGGCTCGTCGGAGCGTGGTGAGCACATCGGAGACGAGCGGGGGATGCCCGACCAGTTCGACCCGTACGCGATCATGCAGGTCGCCCAGGACGCGTCCCAGGACGACCTCCAGGCTGCCTATCGGGCGCTGGCTCGACGTCTCCATCCCGACCTCTCGACCGATCCGGCCGCGGGCTCCAGGATGGCCCTCCTGAACGCGGCGTGGGAGACCCTCGGCGACCCGCAGCGACGGGCCGTCTACGATCGGACCCACCTGGCCGGGGTCATCCTCGATTCGACGGCGCGGACCGCCGCCGCGACCCGTCCCACCGCCGCGCCCCAGGCATCCCCCGGGCGCTCGGGGTCGGCGACCTCCGACCGCCCGCTCGACCCATCGCGTCCCATGTGGCGCCGCGGTCCGAACGGCGAGGGCGGCGCCGGACCGCCCCCGGGCAACCCGGCGGGCACGGTGCTCGACTTCGGCCGGCACATCGGCTGGTCGATCGGCGAGATCTCGCGGGTCGATCCCGGGTACCTCGAGTGGCTCGACAAGCAGCCGCAGGGGAGCCGGCTCCACGAGGAGATCGACCGCACGCTCCGCGCCCGCGGGCTGCGGATGGACACCGAGCCGGCGAAGACCTCCGGGCGCGCCCCGCGGCGGTTCGGCCTGTCCGGTCGCTGAAGGTCGGGCCGGCCGGTCCCGCCGGCGCCACTCGGTCCGGGACCCTTCCTCCCGAGCGCGCGATCCGTCTCGGTATACTCGGGTCATGAGTGTGAGACCGATCGTCCTCCTGGGCGACCCCCGATTGCGCCTCAAGGGCGAACCCGTCGACAGCTTCGGCAAGTACCTTCACGAGCTGCTCGACGATCTGACCGATTCGATGCGCCACGCCCCCGGCGTCGGTCTCGCCGCGCCGCAGCTCGGCGAACCGAAGCAAGCCTGCGTGATCGAGGTCGAGAGTCGGCTGTACGAGCTGGTGAACCCGAGGATCGTCCGGGCCGCCGGCGACGATCGCGACCTGGAGGGTTGCCTGTCGATCCCGGGCTACGTCGCCTACGTGACCCGCCACGAGAAGGTCTGGGTCGTGGCCCAGGATCGCCACGGGAAGAAGTACAAGGTGGCCGGCTCCGGTCTTCTCGGCCGCGCCCTCCAGCACGAGCTCGATCATCTCGACGGGAAGCTCTACATCGACTACCTCGAGTCGATGGACGAGCTCATCGCGGTCGGTGGCCCGGACGAGGACGAGGACGGCGAAGCCGACGCCGAGGCGATCCGCGAGGCCCAGGGCGCGCTGGCCTGAGGCGGGCCGGCGTCGACGGCCGAGCACGAACGCTGGCGGTCAGATGCCGACCGACGGGTCCCGACCGTGATCGGTGACCCGGTCCGGACCGTCTTCCTCGGCAGCGGCTCGTTCGCCGTCCCGATCCTCGAGGCGCTGTGCGCTGCGCCCGAGGTCGACATCGTCGGGGTGGTCTCGGCCCCGGATCGACCGGTCGGTCGGCGTCACGAACCGACACCGACCCCGCTCGCCGCCCGGGCCGCGGCGCTCGGCCTGCCCCTGCTCCGCCCGTCGAGCATCCGCGACGAGACGGCGATCGACGCGGTGGCTTCGCTCCGAGCTTCGCTCGGCGTCCTCGCCGACTACGGGCGGATCGTCCCGCAGTCGGTCCTGGACCTGCCGCCGCACGGGATCCTCAACGTCCACCCGTCGCTCCTGCCGCGCCATCGCGGCGCGACGCCGATCCCGGCCGCCATCCTCGCCGGCGACGTCACGACGGGGGTGACGATCATCCGGATGGACGCCGGCCTGGATACCGGGCCCATCGTCGCGAGCGAGGCATGGACGCTCGACGGGACCGAGACCGCCCCCGAGCTCGAAGCCCGGGCCGCGGCCGTCGGTGGGGAGCTGCTGGCGCGGATCCTCCCACGCTGGCTGGAGGGCTCGATCGTCGCCCGGCCACAGGACGAAGGCGCCGCGACCCTGACCCGCCCGCTGCGCCGTGAGGATGGACGGCTCGACCCATCCCGACCGGCAGCGGGTCTGGCCCGGCAGGTCCGGGCGTATCAGCCCTGGCCGGGGAGCTACCTCGAGACCCCGGGCGGTCGACTGACCGTCTGGCGAGCCGTGGTGATGCCCTCCCAGGTCGGCGACGTCCCCGGGCGCCTCGTCGACCACGCTCGGCGTCCGGCGCTGACCACGGCAGCGGGTCGCCTGGTCCTCGAAGACGTCCAGCCCGCCGGCGGTCGCAGGATGACGGGCGAGGCGTTCCTTCACGGCCGAACGCTGGATCCGCTCGTGCCCCCCGGCCCGTGACGCGCATCGGTCGGGCCCGGCGAGGGCGCATGGTCCGCGTGCGACAATGCCCGGCGTGACCGAAGCCCAGATGCCCGATGCCCCGTCGGGCTCGACATCGCCGACCGCCGGTCCGGTCCGCGACCCACGCCCGGGACTGTCGGGTCTCGAGCCGGACGTCCTGTCGGCCTGGTTCGCGGATCGCTCCCAGCCGGGGTACCGGGCGCGCCAGATCGCGGATGCGGTCTGGGCGGGTGGGAGCGGCGGGGCGCAGGCCGGTGCGGAGGTCCGGACGCTGCCGGCGGCGCTGCGTGACGAGGTCGATGCCGCGTTCCGGTTCGACACGTTGACCGCGACCGACGTCCGACCGGGCGACGGCGGCCAGACCGAGAAGGCGCTCCACCGGCTGTCCGACGGCGCACTGGTCGAGTCCGTCCTGATGCACTACCCGGCCCGAGGCGCCAATCGCCAGCGCGACACGGTGTGCATCTCGAGCCAGGCTGGCTGCGCGGTCGGCTGCCCGTTCTGCGCGACCGGGGAGCTGGGATTCTCGCGGGACCTCGAGACGGCCGAGATCGTCGACCAGGTCCGGGCGGCAGCCCGTCGGCTGACGGCGTCGGGTCGTCGTCTGACCAACGTGGTGTTCATGGGCATGGGCGAGCCGCTGCTCAACCTCGATCGGGTGCTGGAGGCCGTGACCGCCCTGTCGGACCCGCACCGGTTCGGCCTGGGCGCCCGGCACATCACGGTCAGCACGAGCGGGGTGGTGCCGGGGATCCGCCGCCTGACCGCGCTCGGACCACAATTCACCCTGGCTGTCAGCCTGCACGCCGCCCGCGATCCGCTGCGGGACGTCCTCGTGCCGCTCAACCGGCGCTGGCCGGTCGCCGAGGTCGTCGCCGCGGCGCGCGACCACGCCGAGGTGACCGGGCGCCGCATCTCGTACGAGGTCACCCTCATCGACGGGGTGAACGACACGCCGGCCGACGCCGCCGCGATGGCCGACCTCCTGCGCGGGGACCTGTGCCACGTGAACCTCATCCCGATGAACCCGGTCGCCCACACGCCCTGGCGAGCCAGCCCGATGGACCGGATCGAAGGGTTCGCGGCACGGCTTCGACAGGACCGCATCGCGGTCACGATCCGGCGGAACCGCGGCCAGGAGATCGGCGCGGCCTGTGGCCAGCTGGCTGCGGAGCGGGCGGGCGAGCCGGCTGCGCCGGTCGTGGCTCGCCGGCGCGAGCTCCTCGTGCGCGACAGCGCGGCGGCGCTCCGGGCGGTCGGCGGCTGACCGGGATGGCCGGTGGTCGGGCTCGCGTGGCCGCGAGCATCCTCGACAGCGACCTGGCGAACCTGGGACATGCCGTCCGCCGGGTCGAGAAAGCCGGCGCCGACCGCATCCACCTCGACGTGATGGACGGCCACTTCGTCCCGAACATCACGTTCGGGGCCAGGATGGTCAAGGCCCTTCGTCCGCGGACCGAGCTGCCGTTCGACGTCCACCTGATGATCAGCGAGCCGAGTCGCTACGTCGAGGAGTTCATCGCGGCGGGCAGCGATTCGATCACGTTCCACGTCGAGATCGACGAGCCGATCGAGCCGACCCTCCGCCGGATCCGCGAGGCCGGGCGGGCCGCGGGGCTGGCGCTCAAGCCGAAGACGCCGGTCCGGGCCCTCGCCCGTTACCGGGAGCTGATCGACATCGTCCTGGTGATGACGGTGGAACCGGGCTTCGGCGGCCAGTCGTTCATGCGCGATGCCGCCCGCAAGATCGTCGGCGCGCACGATCTCCTGAGCTACCTCCCGCTCGGCGGCGAGGTCCACGTGGACGGCGGGATCAACCGCGAGACGGCCGAGTATGTCGGCGGGCTCGGCGTCGACATCCTCGTCGTCGGCTCGGCCTTGTTCCACAAGGGGCACGACATGGGTCGCGAGATCCGCCTCGTGCGCGCCCTGGCCGACGAGGGCTACGCCTTCGAGCTCAACCACGGCAAGCCGCCGGTCCCGCGCGACGAGTGGCGGAGCATCGCGAGCCTGCCGCTGCACGTGGGGACGAAGCTGCGGACGGTCATCGAGGACGGCGGGATCCCGGTGATCCTGCTCCGGGCCGACGGCCGGATGAACCCGGACGGGGTGCGCGACTACGAGCTGATGGTGCCTCGCCAGGTCGAGACGCTCGCCCTCGAGCGCTACGCGACCGAACGCGCCGCGGCATACGAAGAGGCCGACGCCTGGCGAAGCTCGTACACGGCTCCCGCGTCGTGACCGAAACGACGGACGCGCCCGAGACGCCCGAGACCGCCAAGCTCGGGCGGCGGAACGAACGCATCCTGATGTGGGCGGTCGGCGCCTACATCGTGATCCTGTCGGCGCTGATGCTGGTCCGCGGCGTGTCGATCACCCCGGACGTCCTGCTCGTCGCGTTCGGGCTGGCGGCCGTGCTCCTGGGACGCGGGCGGCTCTTCCTCCGGGACTGGATCCCGTTCATCGGCCTGTTCTTCGCCTACGAGCTGATGCGCGGTTACGCGGACAACATCGGTCTGGCGGTCCATGTCACCGACGTCCTCGCCCTCGAGCGCACGCTCTTCTTCGGCAACCTCCCCACGCAGGTCCTCCAGGACGCGCTCCATCCCGCGACCGGACCCGACGTCCTCGCCTCCGTGGCGACCGTCTTCTACTTCCTCCATTTCCCGCTGCCGATCGCCGTCGGGTTCTTCCTGTGGCTCCGCCGCCGAAGGGTCTACTACGACTTCGTGGCCGCGCTCATCCTGCTGGCGATGGCGGGCTTCGTGACGTATGTCCTCCTGCCGGTCGCGCCGCCGTGGTGGGCCGCCGAGCACGGCTACCTGCCCGGACCGGACGGCCTGCCGGCGATCGCCTACCTCAAGGCGCAGGGATTCGACCAGCTGGCCGGTCTGTTCGGGTTCCAGGGCAACTACATCTACAGCTACACGGTCTACGACATCAACCCGAACCAGGTCGCGGCGTTCCCGTCGCTCCATGCCGGGTTCCCGTTCCTCGGGTTCCTGTTCGCCCGACGGGCGTTCGGCCGCGTCGGCTGGGTGCTCCTGGCGTATTCGGTCTGCGTCTGGTTCTCGATCGTCTACCTGGCCGATCACTACGTCGTCGACATCATCGGGGGACTGCTCTATGCCTCCGCCGCGTATTGGGCGGTGATCCACGCCCCGGGCTGGTTCCGCCGGGCGGTCGACGACGCGGCCGACGACGAGCTCGAGGCGGGCGTGGAAGCGGTCGAGGCGGGGGATCGCGGAGCCCTGGCGCGACTCGGCCGGCGCATCCGCTGGACGATCGTGGCCCAGGGACTCGTCGTGGCGGCGCTCGGCGGCGCGCTGGCGTACTGGATGAACACCACCGGCGGGCTCGGTGGCGGATCGACCGCGCTGTACCTCCTGCCGTGGTTGGCGATCCTCGGCGGGCTGTGGCGGAGCGCCGCCGGCCTGCTCAGTCGGTAGGCGGGGGACTCCGCGGGTGCGCGCCCTGCTCCAGCGGGTCGCTCGGGCGGAGGTCCGGGTCGACGACGCGCCGGTCGGCGCGATCGGGCTCGGCCTGCTCGTGCTGCTCGGGGTCGGGCCCGACGACGACGAGGGCATCACCGATGCGCTCGCCCGGCGGGTCACCGAGCTGCGGATCTTCCGCGACGACGAGGGACGGACGAATCGCTCGCTGGCCGACGCGGGTGGGGCGATCCTGGTCGTCAGCCAGTTCACGCTCTTCGCCGACACCACGAAGGGCCGGCGGCCCGGGTTCACCGGAGCGGCTTCGCCCGACCTGGCCGAACGTCTCTACGAGCGCTTCGCCGCGACCCTCGAAAGCCTGGGCGTGACCGTGGCGCATGGCCGGTTCGGTGCCGAGATGGCGGTCGAGCTGGTCAACGACGGCCCGTTCACGATCTGGCTCGACACCGCGGGCTGAGGTGGCGCGACGGCGCCGCTGCGGGTGGGCTAGCGGCTTGCCTTCGCGAGGGTGCGTCGGCAGCGGGTGCAGACGAGCTGCTTCTTCGCCTCGCCCTTTGGGGTCGCGACGATGAGCGGCTGGAGGTTCGGCTGATAGCGACGGTGGGCTCGCACGCGGTTCATCCCCGACGACTGCGGGTTGAAGCCGCCCATCGAGACCTTGCCGCAGACGGCGCAAGCGCGGGCCATGTCGGTCCTCAGACGGTGGTTCGGGTCTTGGCCACGGGCCGCGACGGGCTCGGGCAGGCGGTACGATAGCACATCGACCACGGGATCCCGAACGGCCGCTCGCCCCAGCCTGGACCCTGGGCGGCCCGCAGCGGAGGCAAGCCGCGCATGCCCGAGCCCTCCGTGACGGGTCGGTCGCTCGTCACCCGACGGGCGATCGACGAGATCGTCCGCACTGCCGTGCTCGGAAGCTACGGCGTCTCGGGCTTCGTCGACGATGGGCCGCTCGGCTCGGTCCGCCGGCTGGTCGGCCTTCGCGGCCGGGGCATCCGGGTCCGGACCGGCGAGGCATTCACCGTCGATCTCCGGCTGACCGTCGGGTTCGGCCTGCCGGTCGCCGAGGTCGCGCGACAGGTCGATTCGGCCGTCCGCTATGCCCTCCGTCGGGCGCTTGACCGGGAGCCGGACCGCCTGACCATCCATGTCGGGGCGATGCGCTACGAACCCTCCGCCGCGGTCTCGCCGGTCACTCCCGAGACGGACGGCCGATGACCCGTCGCAGCTGCGACGGGGCAGGGCTCCTGGCGGCGTTCCGGGCCGCGGTCGCGAACCTCGAGGCGCACGTCGACGAGGTCAACGGGCTGAACGTGTTCCCGGTGCCGGACGGCGACACCGGCTCGAACATGTATGCCACCGTCCGCGTCGCGCTCGAGGAGGCGGAGGGCGCCGCGGGCCAGCCGGCGGATCGGATCGCGGCCGCGATCAGTTTCGGGGCGCTGATGGGGGCGCGAGGCAACTCCGGGGTGATCACCAGCCAGATCCTCAACGGGATGGCCCGCGGCCTGGCCCGCAAGCGGCGCTTCAACGGCCTCGACCTCGCTCACTGCCTGGCCCTCGGGACGGAGACCGCCTACGCCGCGGTGAAGAAGCCGGTCGAAGGGACCATCCTGACCGTGATCCGCGAGGCGAGCGTCGCGGCCAAGGTCGCGGCCGAGCTCGACGACTCGATCGAGACGGTCCTGGCGGCCACGGTCGACGCCGCCGAGAAGGCCGTCGCGAAGACGCCCAGCCTGCTCCCGATCCTGCGCGAGGCCGGTGTCGTCGACTCGGGCGGGCAGGGCCTCTACCGCCTGTTCCAAGGTGCGCTCAAGTTCGTCGTCGGGGAGGCCGTCGCCGGCGCTGTGTCGGGCCGGACCCATGACGCCGCCCGGCCGTCCGTCCTGGTGGCCCACGCCGACGAAGGGTTCGGCTACGAGACGATGTACCTGCTCCAGCCGCGCCCGGGCCACGACCTCGACATCGATGCCATCCGGACCCATCTCGAGATGATCGGGGAGTCGGTCGTGGTGGCCGGCGACCCGCGGGCGGTCAAGGTCCACGTCCACAGCGACCGACCGGACGGGGTGATCGCCTACGGGCTCGGACTCGGTGCGCTGAGCCGGATCAGCGTGGAGAACCTCGATCACCAGGCGCGGGACGTCCGCGAGGACCGGGCGTCCGCCTTCACCGGAGCCCGGGTCGGGACGGCACCGGAAGGTTCGGGCGCGGCGTCGGGAGGTTCGGACGCGGCGCCGACGGGAGACGACGTCTCAGCGGCGACCGACGGAGGGGCCGTGGCCGGCCAGACGACGTTCGCGCCCGGCGCCACCGACGGCATCCGTGTCCCGTTGGCGGTCGTGGCGGTCGCAGCCGGCGAGGGACTCGCGTCGATCTTCACCGACTTCGGCGTGGCCGCCGTGGTCCGCGGCGGTCAGGCGGCGAACCCGAGCACCGGCGAGCTCCTCGCTGCGGTCGACGCCCTCAACGCCGACGAGGTCCTGCTCCTGCCAAACAATCCGAACGTCGTCCTCGCCGCGCGCCAGGTCGCCGACCTGGCCAGACGTCCTGTCCACGTCGTGCCGACGCGCAATGCCGCCGAAGGGTTCGCGGCGTTGATGGCACTCGACCCCGGCGAGTCCGGAGCCGCCAACGTTCCGGACATGACCGAGCGCGGCCGCGGATTGGCGACGCTCCAGGTCACGACCGCCGTCCGGGACGCCCGGGTCGGTGGGCACAAGGTGCGCAAGGGCCAGACGATCGTGCTCGATCCGGACGACGGGTTGGTCAGCGCCGATGCCGACCCCGACAAGGCGATCCTGACTGCCGTTCTGACGCTGCCGCCCGAGACCGAGCTGGTGACCCTGTTCTACGGGGAGGATGCCGCGCTGGCCGACGCCGAGGCCGTCGCCGGCCGGATCGCCGAGGCCCGGCCGGGCGCCGAGGTCGAGGTCCGCCATGGCGGTCAGCCTCACTATCGGTACCTCATCTCGGCCGAGTGACCGTGACCCCCGCGACCCCCCGTCGGAACCCGGTCCCGGGCACGCCCCGTGCGACGCCCCGCCGGCCCCCGCCGGCGCCGACCGACCCGGTGGCGCTCCTGTCGACGCCGATCGGGGACAGCGGGCTCACTGCTGCGGCCACGTTGCGACGCGTCGGTCCGCGCCTGGGGATCGCCTACGTCCGCGACCTGCTCTTCCACCTGCCGCGACGGTACGACGACCGACGGGTCATGGAGACCATCGCCCAGCTGATGGGGCGCGCCGGCGGCGAGCAGGTCAGCGCCAAGGTGGTCGTCCGCTCCGTCCGGGTCGAGCAGGGGTTCCGGCGACGGATCCAGCGGACCGTCGCCCTGGTCGGCGACGAGACCGGCGAGGCCGAGGCGGTCTGGTTCGGACGGCGCTACATCGAGCGGCGGATCAACGCCGGCGACCACCTCGTGCTGAGCGGCCGGCTCAAGAAGCGCGGCTTCGCGGTTACGTTCGACGATCCCGAGTTCCAGCTCGAGGACGCCGAGGGCGACCTCCTGCACGCAGGGCGGATCGTGCCGATCTACCCGCTCACGGCCGGCATCGCCGCGGCTCGGCTGCGGGTGGCGATGCGCGAGGCGATCGACCGGGCCGGGCTCGCCTATCCCGAATACCTGCCGGCCGATCTTGTCCGCGCCGAGACGCTGGTCGGGATCGGTCGAGCGATCGAAAACGCCCACTATCCGGCCGACCCGGACGCGCTCGATGCCGCCCTGCGCCGGCTGGCCTTCGACGAGCTGCTCGCCCTCCAGGTCGGGATGGTCCAGCGTCGCCGTCAGCGCGTGCGCTCGACGGCTCGCCCGCTGGTCGTTGACGACCTCCGCGACGCGGAGGTCACGACCGCCATCCGCGGCTCGCTCGCCCGCAAGCTCGGGCACGAGGTCGAGCTGACGGGCGATCAGCGGGCCGCAATGGCCGCCGTCCGAGCCGACCTCGGCCGACACGAGCCGATGCTCCGCCTGCTCCAGGGCGATGTCGGCTCGGGCAAGACGGCGGTGGCGGCGTACGCGCTGGCGCTCGTCGCAGGGGCCGGGCGACAGGGCGCCCTGCTTGCTCCGACGGACCTGCTCGCCCGACAGCACGCCGTGACCCTGGCCGAGCTCCTGGACGACCTCGGGCTGCCCGTGACCCTGCTGACCGGCTCGCTTAGCGCGGCGGGGACGCGGAGCGCCCTCGAGGCGATCGAGCTCGGACAGGCCGGCGTCGTCGTCGGCACCCACGCGTTGTTCCAGGACCGCGTCCGGTTCGGGGACCTGGGCCTGGTCGTCATCGACGAGCAGCACCGATTCGGGGTCGAGCAACGCGGCCAGCTCGAGGCGAAGGCCGGCGGGACGGCGCCCCACGTCCTGCTCATGACCGCCACCCCGATCCCGCGGACCCTCGGGCAGGTCCTGTACGCGGATCTCGACGTCACCGATCTGCGCACGCCCCCAGCCGGACGGCTTCCGATCCAGACCCTGGTCCGACACCCGGCGGAGATCGACCGGCTGTGGCGGTTCGTCGCCGCCCAGGCGGCCGACGGCCGCCGGACCTTCGTCGTCGTCCCGGCGATCGAGGACTCGGACGACGAGGGCGCCGTGGCCGCCAAGTCCGAGGCGGAGCGACTGCGCACCCTGCTAGCTCCGCTCCGTGTCGGCCTCGTCCACGGCCGGATGAAGGCGGCCGACCGGGACCGGGAGATGTCCCGGTTCCGCGACGGCGAGCTCGAGGTGCTCGTCGGGACGACCGTGATCGAGGTCGGCGTGGACGTGCCGGAGGCGTCGGTCATGATCGTCGAAGGAGCCGATCGGTTCGGCCTGGCGCAGCTCCACCAGCTCCGCGGTCGGGTCGGCCGCGGCACGGCGGCGTCGTATTGCGCCCTCGTCTCGGACGCGGCGGCGAGCACGGCGGCCTGGGACGACCTCGTGGCCGGCCGCACCTCGACCGAGACGACGGAGCAGGCACGCCTGGTCGCCGTGGCCCGGACGCTCGACGGGTTCGAGCTGGCCGAGGCGGACTTCGAGCTTCGTCGGGAGGGCGACGTGCTCGGACTGGCCCAGAGCGGCCTGCCCCGGCTGAGGATCGCCTCGCTCCAGCGGCTCGACCATCGGGTCCTCGCGGCGTCCGCCCGCCGTCACGCGGAATCGATCCTCGACGACGCCGGCGAGCTGAGCGATCCGGGCCTGGATGCGCTCCGCCACGAGCTTGCCGCCGGCTGGCTCGAGGGCATCGCGGCGGGCGAACCGGCGAGCGGGACGTGAGGCGTCGGACGCGTGGCTGACGCCGGGCGGGTCATCGCGGGGTCCGCGCGCGGTCGGAGGCTGACCGCTCCGGGGGAGGGGACCCGTCCCATCGCCGACCGCGTCAAGCAGACGCTGTTCGCCGTCCTCGAGCCGGATCTGTCCGGTTCCGCCTTCCTCGACCTGTGCGCGGGCAGCGGGGCGGCGGGTATCGAGGCCCTGTCGAGAGGTGCAGCCCGGGCGACCTTCGTCGAGCGGGACCGCCGAGCGACCACGACCATCGCGGAGAACCTCACGCTGACCCGTCTCGGGGGACCCGGCGCCCGGATCGTCCGCTCGGAGGCCGCGCGGTGGCTGTCGGCCGAAGGCCCGGACGACGGCCCGTTCGACCTGGTCGTGATCGACCCGCCGTACGCCGACACGGGTCTGCTCTTCCGCCTCCTGGGGATCCTCGGCGCCGATGCCTCGGGTCGGTTGCTCCGGCCCGGCGGGCGCGTCGTGGCCAAGCACTTCTGGCGCGACGGTCCGCCCGCCGTTGTCGGCCTGTTAGCATCCGAGCGCGACCGGCGGTTCGGCGAGACCGGTCTGACGTTCTATCGGCGGGAGGGCGGATGAGGCGCGCGGTCTATCCCGGCTCGTTCGATCCGATCACCAACGGCCACCTCGACGTCCTTCGACGGGCGGTGGCGGTGTTCGACCG
>JADGQI010000013.1 GCA_017881905.1 Chloroflexota bacterium | reverse complement strand
GGACCTTCGTCGACCTGGGCGGCTCGATCCCCGCCAACCCGGGGCTGCCGATCGCCAGCAACGCGCACTGGATGCCGCTGGCGTCGCTCGTCCAGGTCCCGTTCCTGGCCGTGCTCGGCCCGACGGCCTGGGCCTCGGCGTTGCCGTTCGCGTTGATCGGCGCGCTCGCCGCTCCGATGACCTGGGCGTTCGCCCGCGAGGCCGGCGCTCGTCCGGACGTCAGCCTGGGTGCTGGCATCCTCGTCGCCGTTCCGGCCGCGGCCGTGTTCATGGCGCAGCCGGACAACTTCTCGCTCTACCAGCCGATCGTCCTCGGAGCGCTGTGGCTCGGGGCGCGCGGGCTAAAGGGCGATCCTCGCTCGTTCGTCGCCGCCGGTGCGCTGGTCGGCCTGGCGATGCTGGCGCGGAACGACGGGATCCTCGTCGGTGTGGCCCTCGGGCTGCTCTTCCTGTGGGGACGCTTCCGGTCTTGGCGCAGGGGCCAGCCGCCGGCCCTGCCATGGTGGTCCGCGTTCGCCTCACTCGGGCTGTTCCTGCTGGTGATGGCGCCGTGGTGGGCACGCCAGCTTTCGGTCTTCGGCTCGATCTCGCCGTCGTCGGCATCCGGCCGGATCCTGTGGATCCGCTCCCTCGCTGAGATGAACTCGATCGTCGGTCATCCGACCCTGTCGACCTTCCTCGACCAGGGGCTCGGGTCGCTCGTGTCGAGCCGGATCACCGGCTTCGGCCAGGCGGTCGTCAGCTTCGTCGTCCTGGTCGCCGGTGTCGTCCTCGCCCCGACGATGGTCATCGGTGCGTGGCTGCGCCGCCGATCGCCCGACTACGCCCCGTTCTTTGTCTACGCGGTGATCCTGTTCGCATTCTCGGCACTGGTGTCGGCCGTCCATGTCCCCAACGGGACGTTCATCCACTCCGCGGTCGCGCTCGCGCCGCAGGCGTCGATCCTCGCCCTCGAAGGGGTGGTGGCCGCCGTGGTCTGGGTCGCCGCCCGGCGCGCCAGCTGGGACGTCGAACGGTCGAGCCGGTTCTTCGTCGGCGGCGCCGTGGTCTTGACCATCCTCGTCGGCGTCGCCTTCTCGTTCAGCACCCGCGCGACCTGGGCCGCCGAGCGGGACCTCAAGGTGGCCGCCGGGGCAGCGCTGACGGATGCCGGGGCGGGCGCCGGCGACGTCGTGATGAGCCTCGACACCGGCGGGGTGAAGTACTGGACCGGCCACCCCGGCGTGGTCGCGCCGGCGGACCCGATCGACACGATCGAGACGGTCGCGCGCGCGTATGGCGCGCGCTGGCTGCTCGTCGAGAAGAAGGACACGGTCCCAGCCCTTGCGCCGCTCCTCGTCGACGACACGAGCGCGCCGAGTTGGATCGGTTCGAGCGTGTGGCGCGACGCGGCCGGACCGCCGGCCACGGACAGCTCGTCCGGCGAGTCGCCCGGATGGGACGCAGCGCTGTTCCCGATCTGCCTCAGCGCGAACGACCCGCGGTGCGCCCGATGACCCGACGTGAGGCGTGGCTGAGCGCCGGCCTGGTCTTCCTCGTTGCGCTCGCGGCTCGCAGCCTGTTCGCGTCGACCCTCCACTTCCCGACGCCCGAGGACACCGCCTATTACGTCGGCGTCGCTCGCAACGTGCTCGAGGGGCGCGGCCTAGTCAGCGACGCGATCTGGAGCTTCCAGACCCCACCGCTCGAGTTCCCGCGCCCGGCCTTCGAGGTCTGGCTCCCGCTGCCGAGCCTGATCGCCCTGCCCGCGATGGCGATCCTGGGGGCGACCTTCGACGCCGCCAAGGTCCCCGCGGTCCTGATCGGATCGCTCGTCCCGGTCCTCGCCTGGCGGCTGGCGGCGGACGTCGCAGTCGAGCGCGCGTTCCCGGTCGGCCGGGCCCGGACCCTCGCCCTCGGTACCGGCCTCACGGCGGCGGTCTACCTGCCGCTCGTCCTGTTCGGCGCCCTGCCCGACTCGACGATGCCCTTCGCGCTGCTGACGCTGGCGGCGACGCTCCTGATGACCCGGATCCTCGCCCATCCGCCCGCGGGCAGCGCGGTGCGTGACGGTCGCCTGCTCGGCCTCGGGGTGGTCCTGGGGCTGGCGGCGCTGACCCGCAACGAGGTCGTCTGGCTCGCGCTCACGTGGGTCGGCCTCGCCTGGTGGGGCGGCCCGCACGGACGCCGCCTGGCGCTGATCGGGGTGCCGGCCGTGGTCGCCCTCGTCCTGTTCGTGCCGTGGGTCGTCCGCGACTGGGCGGTCTTCGGCAATCCACTGCCTGGTCAGGCACTCGCCAATGCGTTGTCGATCACCGGCTTCGACATCTTCGCCTGGAAGGACCCGCCCACGTTGTCGCGCTACCTGGCGATCGGTCCGGCGCGGCTGATCCAGCTGCGAGCCGAAGGCCTGTGGCACGACCTCGCCAACGTCCTGGTCGCCCCGGGCTTCCCCGTCGCGCTCATCGGGCTCGTGGCCCTGCCGTGGAGCGGCCGTGCCCGGAGTCTTCGTCCGCTGGTCATCGTGTCGGTCACGACCTTCCTGGTCACCGGTCTGCTCTTCCCGGTATCCACCACCTGGGGGACGTTCCTCCATGCCGCGGGCGCGATCCAGGTCCTGCTCGTGATCAGTGCCCTGGTCGGACTCGACGTCCTGATCGCGCAGGTCGGCGTCCGGCGTGGCTGGACCCGGCCGGTGGCCTGGCTGGGACCGGTCCTGACGATCGGTTCCGCCCTGCTGTTCAGCGGCCTCATCCTGACCGCCTACGGCAAGCAGTCGATCGACGTGGCCCGCCGCTACGAGCTGCTCGGGGAGCGGATGGCGGCGATCGGTCACCCGCTCGACGCCACCGCTGGCCCCGTCGTGACCGACTTCCCGATCTGGCTGGCCGAGGCGCGACGCATCCCGACCCTCGGCCTGCCGGCCGAATCGCCGGCCGACGTGGTCGACCTTGCCCACGCCTTCCCCGGGACGCGCTACCTGGTGATCGACGATCAGGACGACCACGGCGGCTGGCCGGCGGTCCTCGCGACCGACGCGCCCGGAGCGGCCTGCTTCCATCAGCTCGACCTCGGCGCCCCGCCGAGCGACGAGAACGACGCGCGCATCCTCGGTCGGACGAGGGTGTTCGAGATCGGCTGTCCGTGATGTCCGGACCCCTATACTCGGACGACATGGACGGTACGCGGGTGGGCGAGGCTCGGGACGGCCGCTTCGACGAACTCCACGCAGAGGCGAAGGCCGCGTTGGCGTACTCGGCCAACAGTCTCGACGCCGTCGCCGCGAGCTACCGGGCCGCCTACCTGGACGAGCTCGGGCGGTACCAGGCGCTGCGCGACGAGCTCGACGCCCTCGAGCGCCGTCCGCGCCGCGAGCGGAAGGCCGCCGGCGACGCGGCGACATCGGTGGCACCGAGCGCGGTCGAGGCCGCCGAAGCCGGTGCCGACGATGCCCGGGCACGGACCCTCCGCTCCGACGTCGAGCGACTCGAGATCGACGTCGGCGCCCACCAATCCGAGCTCGCCCGGTTCGAGCTCGCCCATCGGAGCCTCGAGAGCACCTGGCTCTTCCTCGAGCGTGGCGACGCCAGCCTCGTGCCGGACGGCGACGGGCCCGCGCGCCCCCACGACGTCGAGATGCGGATCGTCGAGGCCCAGGAGGCCGAGCGGGCACGGCTGGCCCAGGAGATCCACGACGGACCGGCGCAGGCGTTGTCGAATGCCATCTTCCAGGTCGAGTACATCGAGCGGGTGATGGACGGCGACCCGCGGATGGCCCGGACCGAGCTGCGCTTCATGCGCGAGCTGCTCCGCCGCGAGCTCGGGGACATCCGGACGTTCATCAGCCAGCTCCGACCGCCGCTCCTCGACGAGCTCGGTCTGGATGGCTCGATCATGGATGCCGCCGAGACGATGGCGGCGCTCGCCGGGACCACCGTCGAGACCGACCTGCGAGCCCCGGACGATCTCCTCGGAGACGCCCAGCAGACCGTCGTCCTGCGGGTGGTCCAGGAAGCCCTTCAGAATGTGCGCAAGCACGCCAGATCGACGCGAACCACGATCGCGACCCGGCTCGACGACGACCGCTGGGTCGTCGAGGTCCAGGACGACGGAGTCGGGTTCGATGTCGGCACGGTCGCCACGCGCGGCCGGCGCAACTTCGGACTGCAATTCATGCGTGAGCGCGCCGAACTCATCGGTGCCGCGCTGGAAGTGTCATCCCGGCCGGACGCCGGAACGGTCGTCCGGTTGGCGATCCCGCTCGAGAAGGAGAGTTCATGAGTGCGATGGATTATTCGGGTCCGGAGCGTCGTCGGGGTGGTCCCGATCGGCGCAACGTCGAGCAGACGAAGCTGCTGCTGGTCGACGACCACGCGTTGTTCCGGATGGGCATGCGCGGCCTGCTCGAGCGTGAACCCGACTTCGTGATCGTCGGCGAAGCCGACGACAGCCGCAGCGCCATCGAGCTCGCCCTCGACACCTCGCCCGACATCATCCTCATGGACCTGACGCTACCGAGCCCAGGCGGGATCGAAACGACCCAGCGGATCAAGCGCGAGCTTCCGTCGGTCGGGATCATCGTCCTCGCCCAGAACGAGGAAGAGGACGCGCTGTTCGACGCGATCAAGGCCGGCGCCGCGGCGTTCATCCTCAAGGACGTCGGACCCGACGACCTGGTCACGATCATCCGCCGCGTGTCCGACGGCGAGTACCTCATCAACGACAAGGTCTTCGCCAAGCCGGCGGTGGCCTCGCGCGTCCTCAAGGAGTTCCGCGAGCTCGCCGTGTACGGGCAGGACGCCGCGCCGATCTTCGCCCCGCTCTCCCCGCGCGAGGTCGAGATCCTCGACAACATCGCCCAGGGGATGACCAACAAGCAGGTCGCCTACGCGCTATCGATCAGCGAGCAGACGGTCAAGAACCACATGAGCTCGATCCTGCGCAAGCTGTCCGTCAACGACCGGACCCAGGCCGTGGTCTACGCCATGCGCCAGGGTTGGATCCGGATGCCGGAGGACTGATCGTCGATACCGTGACGACCCCCGAGGGCCAGCTGGCCAGCGATCAGGACGGGATGCCCGCCGGCGATCCGGAGCCGGTGAGTCTCGTCGTGCGCGTTGAGCGAGAGATCGCGACGCTCGACAACGAGCTCGCCGAGATCGACATGCTCATCCAGCAGGCCGGTGCGGAGAGCGAACGCCACGAGGCGAAGCGGGCGGCGCTGGCCGCGCGCATCGACTCGGACAAGGCCGCGGGGCGGATCGACCCGGCGGAGCTCGCCGACCAGAACGCGCAGCTGGTCGGTCTGACCCGGCGCGCGATCGTCATGAGCTCTCAGGTCGACGTCCTGAACGGCAAGGTCAAGATCCTCCACCGCTACCGCGACGGGTTGGCGACCCTGGACGAGCAGCTACGATCGCTCCCGGAGGGAGGCTTCGTGCCGCTGCCGCCCGGCATCGCCGCGATCGGCGACGACGCACTCGAGCAGGGCACCCAAGCGGGGAGCGGCCCGGATGCGATCGTGCGCGTCTCCCCGGCGGTATCCCGCCTCATCCTCGCCGCCCAGGAAGACCTCCGGCGCGACATCGCCCGGGCGATGCACGACGGTCCGGCCCAGAGCCTCACCAACATCGTGCTCCAGGCACAGATCGTCGACCGGCTGATGACCAGCGATCCCGCCGCCGCGAAGCCTGAGATCCGTGAGCTCATCGCGATGGTCCAGACGACGCTCGATGCCACGAAGTCGTTCATCTTCGACGTCCGCCCGATGGTCCTCGACGACCTCGGCCTGGTCCCGACGGTCCGACGGTCGGCCCGGGATCGCGGCCGCCGCGCGAACATCCCGGTCGACTTCGACTCGATGGGCGCGGACCGTCGACTGCCGATGGATCTCGAGTCCGGGGTCTTCCGGATGATCGAGGAGTCGCTGGCCGCGTACCTCGCCGGTCGTCCCGA
The DNA here is from genome assembly GCA_017881905.1 of Chloroflexota bacterium. Lineage (GTDB taxonomy): Bacteria > Chloroflexota > Limnocylindria > Limnocylindrales > CSP1-4 > Chersky-267. The sequence goes on along the minus strand of JADGQI010000013.1, from coordinate 5,281 downwards.
GCGGATCGTCGTCCGGCTCGACTGGACGCCGACGACGCTCGAGGCCATGGTCCGCTCCGTCCGCGAGCCCGCGGGTGAACCCGCAGAGGCACCCGTAGCCAGCCCGCCAGCTGAAGCCGATCAGGGTCGCGGGAAGGGAAAGGGAAAGGGCCGCCCCGAGCCGGAGATCCCGGCGGCGCTCGCCGCGATGATCTCCGACCGGCGCGACGAACATGCCGCCGCCGTGGCGGCCACGACCGCCCCGGTCGCCCTCCCGCTCAAGACCTGGCGCGACGTCCAGGCTCGGGCCGCCAGCCTCGGCGCCCGCGCCGAGCTGTCGAGCGACGGCTCGGAGGTCCGGATGACCGTGGATCTGCCGGCGACCGACTGAGGTCGGCCCGAAGGTGCCTTTCGAGCCGGCCCACGGACCATCCACCCCGCGATCCGTGGAACCCACCGTCGACCGCACGCACCGCCCCATCTACGAAGGCCAGGGCCTCGTCGAGTACGGGATCATCCTCGGGCTGTCCGTCCTGCTGATGGCGATCCTGCTCATCTTCTTCGACGACCAGGTCGCGGCCGTTCTTCAATGGCTCACGAACCAGTTGCCGTGAGTGACCAAAGAGCCACTCCCCGTCGGTACCATCTGGCCATTAGCAGAGAACGCGGAGCGACCCTATATTCAGCACGCCCTCGACTGGGGGTGTGCACTCATCCAGGAGGCCTAACGGCTATGGCGCTCATCAATTCGTTCCTCGCGTGGATGAACCGCGACGAGGAGGGCCAGGGGCTCGCCGAGTACGCGCTGATCCTCGCCCTCATCGCGATCGTCGCGATCATCGCCCTGCTGTTCCTGGGCGGCCAGGTCAGCAAGATCCTCAGCACCGTCGGCAACTCGGTCTAGCACCGACGCCCACGGGAGCCCGTCGGATCACCGACGCGGCTCACACGTAACGACCCGACGCCGGGCCCCTCGAGGGTCCGGCGTCGATCGATTCCAAGAGGTCCCGCCGGCTCGACCGCGACGTCGCCGAGCCGACCTCCGGGGGCCCGACCGGTCATCTCGACCGGCACCGTCGTGGCGGCGCCTCGGCGAACGCCGATCGCGGACCGGGACTCGATACAGCTATCGCCGTATTGACGGCCTTCGAACCACCCCATAGTGTGTCGCTCCCGTCGCCACCCCACCCAACGGCACCTGTCCGATCGCAGGGGTCCCGAGGGAGCGCGGCGCGGGCGCCCTCGCTGAGGCGAGGGACTCTCGCGAAAGGAGGACCACATATCGGTGTTCGATCGTATCCGCGCGTGGATCGTCCCGGCCCGTCTCGACGATGAAGGTCAGGGACTGGCGGAGTACGCCCTGATCCTTGCCCTCATCGCCATCGTCGCCATCCTTGCCCTGCTTTTCCTGGGCAGCCAGATCAGCTCGATCCTCAGTCGGGTCGGGACCTCGGTCTAGAACGGAGGCGCCGGGCACCGACCCGGCATCGCAACCACGGACGAGCGGCCCGTCGATCGGAGGGTCGCTCGTTCGATTCCCGGATGCGGCGAGACGTCGCGCGGGTCGACGACGGGACCCGGTCGGCAGGTCTGGCGAGGCGCCTCGGACCGGCGCTCCTGCCGCCCTCCGGCGGGCCCTGATCGGTGCCGATCGGGCCCTCGACCAGGCGACCTCGGACCGGCTTCCCGCCTCCCTGCTCCGGGCCCCGGCCGGACCCCGATCAGACCCTCATCAAGACCCGGATCCAGACCCGGATCAGGTCCTGGAACGGACCCCCGAAACCGGGCCCGGACGGGGCATCCAGGACCTCTCCGGAACCCCTCGGACCGGTCGTCGGGAGGGCACCGGGGATGACCGCCCCGGAACCCGATCCGAGCACGAATCGGGCCCCTTTTCTGGCTATTTCCTCCTAATGGTCCTAGCCCTTTGGTATAGTCGCCAGCCCTTTTCCCGATGCTACAGTGGTGCCACCTGTCACACGGCTGGGGAGAGTGGTTTTGAAGAGTAGATCGAACCGGTTGATCCTGCTAGTCGGGGTCGTCCTCGCAGCGGTCGCATTCATCGCGATCGTGTTTCTCATCGGCAATCCGAGCAAACCTGCGGAGGCCCCGAGAAAGACGTCGCCGACGGTCATCGCGACCGTCGATGTGCCGCTCGGGACGCAGATCCGCAACGACATGTTGACGTCCCAGGAAATCGACAACAACGACCGCGCGGCCGACACGATCGGTGATGCATCGCAGGTCGTCGGGCAGATCGCCCGCGCCAACATCGCCAAGGGCGCGCAGCTGACCCAGTCGATGTTCGCGACCAGCAACGCCGGCAACGCACCCGGTCCGCTCCTGCCCAAGGGCCTGCGCGCCCAATCGGTCCAGGTCGACCAGGTCTCCGGTGTCGGAACCCTGATCAACGTCGGTGACCGCGTCGATGCGGTCGTCGGGATCGGTGCCCAGGGACTCGGGGACGGCGGTCTGACCCAGTGCGGTAGCAAGTTCCCGTTCATCACCCTCGATACCTCGAGCGGCACCGTCAACCCGATCCCGGATATCGGGAGCACCCTGTCGGTCAAGCTGCTGCTGCAGAACATGCAGGTCGTCTCGACCCTGCTCCCGCCGATCGACACCACGACCAATCCGCAGGCCTCGCCCGGCACCGCGCCCGGCACGAACCTGAACGGTCAGAAGGAGATCGTCATCCTGGCGGTCACCCCGCAGCAGTCCGAAGTCATCAAGTACGCCCAGGTCGAAGGTTGTATCAGCCTCGTCCTGCGCTCACCGAAGGACTACGTGGACGACGCGGGCAACGCCACCGAGCCGGCGCTCGATCCGACCACCGGCATCATCCTGAAGACCCTCGTCGATGAGTACGGGGTCCTCCCGCCGCAGATCGTCGAGGCCATCCTCCCGAAGAAGTAGCTCGCGACCGGAGGCGCCCGCCAAGGCCACTCTCCGCGAGCGCCATCCGGACAACCGAGTCGACCGGACGACAGGCGCGCCAGATCCACCCGGATCCCGCGCCTGTCGGCCCGCTCCACCGACCAGCCGGACCAGACCACCGATCAACCTCCAGACCGACCGACCCGACCATCGCAACCCGACCAGCACCGAAGGCTGAACGCCCCACATGGCAGACATGATCAAGGTCCTGATCGTCGACGACATCGCCGAGACGCGCGACCACCTGACGAAGCTCCTCGGGTTCGAGGGCGACATCGAGGTGGTCGGGGCGGCCGACTCCGGCCGCCAGGCGCTCGAGATGGCGGGGCGTCTTCGCCCGGACGTCGTCCTGATGGACATCAACATGCCCGACATGGATGGGATCGCCGCGACCGAGCAGCTCGCGACCGAGGTCCCGACGGCGTCCGTCGTCATGATGTCGGTCCAGGGCGAGGCGGACTACCTCCGCCGCTCGATGCTCGCCGGGGCGCGCGAGTTCCTGGTCAAGCCGTTCAGCAGCGACGAGCTGACCGCCTCGATCCGCCAGGTCTACACGCGGGAGCGTGAGAAGCAGGGCCGGATCACCGTCACGAACGTCGCCGCAGCCGCTGCGACCGCCGCCGCATCGCGTGATCGCGAACCCGGCCAGGTCGTCGCCGTGTTCAGCCCCAAGGGTGGGGTGGGACGGACGACGATCGCGGTCAACTTCGCCGTCTCTGCCGCGGCCGACCTGGGTCAGAAGACCGTCCTGGTGGACGGTTCGTTCCAGTTCGGCGATGTCGGCGTCCTGCTCAATCTCAATCCGAAGAACAAGTCGATCGCGGACCTCGTCCCCGAGATGGAGGCGGGCGGCGAGCCCGAATCGATCGACACGTTCGTCATCAACCACTCGTCGGGCGTCCGCGTGCTGCTTGCGCCGCCGTCGCCCGAGATGGCCGAGATGATCACGCCGGCCGGCGTCCGCAAGATCCTCGAGGTGCTGCGCGCCACGAACGATCTGGTCGTGGTCGATTGCACGGCGAACTTCAGCGACACGACCCTGGCCATCCTCGATGCCGCGGACGTGATCCTGACCGCATTGACCCTCGAGATCACGAGTATCAAGAACATGCGACTCTTCCTGGAGGTCGCCGATCAGCTCGGCTACGAGGGCTCGAAGATCAAGCTCATCCTCAATCGCGCCGACTCGACGCTGGGCATCCGCGTGTCGGATGTCGAGCACTCGATCGGTCGCAAGGTCGATCACACGATCGTGAGCGACGGGCGTAGCGTCGTCTACGCGCTGAACCGCGGCGTGCCGTTCGTCCTGTCCAACCGAGAGGCCCAGGTCTCCCAGGACGTCCTCCGTCTGGCGACCGCCATCACTGGTGGCGAGCGCAAGGCGGCGACGGCCGAGGATCCCAAGCAGGGCTCTCGAAAGCTGTTCGCATGGCGGTAGCAGTCGGCCCCTCGGGGCCTGAAGGGGTGTAAGGCGATGTCCCTCCTCAAGCGGATCGAGAGCGCTCGACCTGGTTCGTCCCCCGGGACGCCGTCGGAGAACCTGCCGGCACCGACCGGCGGTGCTCCGGGTGCTCCGGCCGGTACGCCACCGCCGGTGCAGTCCACCCGGCTGATGTCCCAGGGCCCCGTCCGGGAGTCCTTCCGGGACGTCAAGTTCCGGATCCAGAGCCGGGTCATCCAGGACCTGGACCCGAAGCTCGACCTGTCCAACCAGGTCGAGGTCCGGCGCCAGATCGAGGAGATCTTCGGCAAGGTCATCGACGAGGAAGGCCTCGCCCTGACCCGGGCCGAGCGCGTCCGGATGCTGGAGCAGATCACCGATGAGATCATCGGCCTCGGTCCGCTCGAGCCCCTCCTGCGCGACGAAAGCATCACCGAGGTGATGGTCAACGGCCCGCGCCAGGTCTACATCGAGCGATCGGGCAAGCTCGAGCTCACGAACGTCGTGTTCCAGAACGACGACCACGTCATGCGCATCATCGATCGGATCATCGCCCCGATCGGTCGACGCGTCGACGAGTCGTCGCCGATGGTCGACGCTCGACTGACCGACGGCTCGCGCGTCAACGCGATCATCCCGCCGCTGTCGCTGGTCGGGCCGGTCATCACCATCCGGAAGTTCTCAGCCTCGCCGCTCACCGTTGACGACCTGGTCCGGTTCGGCACCGCCACGCCGGACATGTTCGAGTTCCTCCGAGCCTCGGTCGAGGCCCGGCTGAACGTCTTCGTCTCGGGCGGCACCGGCTCGGGCAAGACGACCACGCTCAACGTGCTCTCCTCGTTCATCCCCAACGACGAGCGCATCGTGACCATCGAGGACGCGGCCGAGCTCCAGCTCCGCCAGGAGCACGTGGTCACGCTCGAG
>JADGQI010000105.1 GCA_017881905.1 Chloroflexota bacterium | reverse complement strand
CCGTCTTCAAGAGAAAAGGCGCCTGAGTGGCGTTCGCGGGAACCACCAGGGGGCATCCGATGAATCCGTTGATCACCAGGCTCGGCCGAGCCACCGTCGCCAGCCTGCTCCTGCTGCTGGTCGCGGGAGTGGCCGTGGCCGCTGCCGCGGACGTCGGACACAAGGACTTCGCGGACACCGGCGGGAGCGCGGTCACCGGGTCGAAGCCGGAGAGCAAGCTCTGGTACAACGCCGGCTCCTGGTGGGGCGCGCTTCAGCCCTCGACCGGCGGCGGGCTGGTGATCTACAAGCTCGACTCGGGCGATAACTGGGTCTCCACGGGGGTCCAGATCGATAGTCGTAGCAGCAACCACCTGCGGGCGGACACGCTATGGGACGGGACGAAGCTCTACGTCGCGTCGCAGATCCAGTCCGATACAGGTGCCACCGGGTCGGGTTCCGCCTACGAGGCTCGGCTCTACCGGTTCAGCTACAACGGCGGGACCTACAGCCTGGACAATGGCTTCCCGGCGATCATCCGGAGCGGCCTGCACAGCGAGACGCTCGTCATCGCCAAGGACTCGACCGGGATGCTCTGGGCGACCTGGACCCAGCCGTCGGGCAGCAACCGCCTCGTGTACACGAATCACACGCAGCCCGGGAACGACGCGTCCTGGTCCACCCCGGCGGTCCTCCCTGTCGGCAACCAACCCATCGGCGTCACGACCGATGCCGACGACATCTCGACGATCATCGCCTTCACCGTTGGCGGTGAGCATCGGATCGGCGTCTACTGGAGCAACCAGGCCGACGCCAAGGACTACTTCGCCTGGCGTGTCGACGGCACCCTCGACACCACCGTCTGGACCGGTGAGGTCGCCCTTTCCGGAGCTAGCCAGCCGGACGACCACATGAACGTCAAGACGGATGCCTCCGGCCAGGTCTACATCGCCGTGAAGACGAGCCTGACCGGCGCCAACCCGCTGATCAAGCTGCTCCGCCGGACCAGCGGCGGCTCGTGGAGCAACTTCGTCGTCGGGATCGACAACGTCGGTAGCAACACGCGGCCGATCCTCGAGCTCGAGGAGAAGGGCTCCGGAAACATCCTCCACGTGTACATGACGGGAGCTCGGACGTCTGGGGGATCCGGCCAGAGCGGCGGCGATATCTTCGAGAAGACGTCGCCCGTCTCGAACATCTCGTTCGCGTCGGGTCTGGGCACCACGGTGATTCGCGACGACGCTAGCGCAAAGATGAACAACGCCACGTCGACGAAGCAGAACGTCAACTCGACGACCGGCGTCGTCGTCGAGGCCTTCAACGACACCACCGACTTCTACTGGCACCACCACGACACGCTCGGGGCCGGACCGCCGAAGGATCCGCAGGCGGCGTTCACCCAGGACAAGACGTCGGGGACGCAGCCGGTGGCGGTCCAGTTCACCAACCAGTCGACCGGCACGCCGACGCTGACCTACGCGTGGGACTTCGGCGACCCGGGTTCGGGCGGGAGCAACACCTCGACGCTGACGAACCCGAGCCATACCTACAACAACGCCGGAACCTACACGGTCAAGCTGACGACGACCAACGGCAACAGCCAGTCCGACACGCTGACCCAGACGAACCTGATCACGGTCAGCGCGCCTTCGTCGACGATCACCGTGACGCCGGACGCCGATGCCCGCGTCTTCTCAGGCAGTGCCGGGACCAACTACGGCACCGACGCAGTCCTTCGGACCCGCGAGGAGAACCCGGTCGCGACGAACACCTACCGGACGTACCTCCGGTTCAACGTGACCGGCCTGACCGGGTCCGTCACGGGCGTCAAGCTGCGCCTGTACGCGAACACGGGCAGCTCGAACATCCAGAGCGTCTACGCCACGACCACCAACCCGAACTGGATCGAGTCGGGCACCGGCAGCATCACCTGGACGAACGCCCCGGCGATCGGCAGCACCCTGTGGGGCTCCTCGTCGGTCCCGACCACGGGCGCGTACAACGAGATCGTCCTCAGTCCGACGGCGATCACGGGCAACGGCCTGGTCACCTTCGCCGTCAAGAGCAGCGGCACGACGAGCGCGTACTTCTCCAGCAAGGAGGGGGCGAACGCGCCGCAGCTGGTCATCACGCAGACGACCGGCCCGACCAACACGCAGCCGACCGCGAGCGCGACAAGCGCGACGACCAATGAGGACACGGCCGCCACGGTCGCCCTGTCCGGCGGTGACGCGGAGACGTGCGAGCTCGGCTTCGCCATCGTGACGCCGCCGAGCCACGGAACGCTACAGCCGATCGTACCCGTGGCATGCGCCGCCGGGAGCCCGAACACGGACACGGCCTCGGTGATCTACACCCCGGCCGCGAACTACTCGGGTACGGACAGCTTCACCTACAAGACGTCGGACCCGAGCCTGGACTCGACGCCGGCGACGGCCACCCTCACGGTCAGCCCGGTCAACGACGCGCCGGTCGCGGTCGATACGAGCGCCGCGACGACGGTCAATACGCCGACTCCGGTGACCATGCGCGGTTCCGACGTCGACACCTGCGAACTTGCGTCCTTCACGGTGGTCACGCCGCCGGCCAACGGCACGCTAACGCTGCCGACGGACAACGCGTGCGTCGCGGGTAGCCCCAACACGGACACCCAGACGATCACCTACACACCGAACAACAACTACACCGGCGGCGACTCGTTCACGTACAAGGTCAACGACGGGTCGCTCGACTCGGCGACGACCGCGACCGCGACGCTGACGGTGACCGCATCCAACACCGTGCCGACCGCCGACGACAAGTCGCCGTCGGTGTTGGAGGACCAGGCCCACTCGATCATCATCTCCGGGGGGGACGCCGAAACCTGTGACCTGACCTTCTCGATCGTCAGCCCGCCGAGCCATGGGAATCTGGGCTCGATCGCGGGGAACACATGCGCAGGCAGCGGCCCGTTCACCGACTCGGCGTCGGTGACCTACACCCCGGCCGCGAACTACAACGGCCCCGACTCCTTCACCTACAAGGTCAACGATGGGACGAGCGATTCGTCGGCAGCAACGGTCTCGGTCACCGTCGTGGCCGTGAACGACCAACCGACCGCCGACGCGGTCAGCGTCTCGACCGTACAGAACACGGCCAAGGGCGTCACCCTGACCGGGCACGACGTCGAGGACTGCAACCTGACGTTCACGATCACCGGGAATCCGACCCACGGCACGCTGGGCTCGATCGGCGCCAACGTATGTGCGGCGGGCAGCCCGAACACCGATACCGGGTCGGTGACCTACACCCCGACATCCGGCTACACCGGCTCCGACTCGTTCACCTACAAGGTGACCGACGGCAGCGCACAGGACTCGACGGACGCCACCGTCAGCATCACCGTGACCGGTGGATCGCCGACGACGATCACGCTGAACCCGGTGGCGGACGCCCAGGTGAACTCGGCGACCGCGAGCGTCGACAAGAACTTCGGCACGACCAACCCGATGCGGACCCGGGAGGACCCGACGACCCCGAACACCTACCGGCCCTACTACCAGTTCAACGTCCCGACGTTCAGTGGGACGGTCCAGTCGGTCAAGCTCCGGCTGTACGTGACGACCGCCAGCTCCGCGATGACGCAGAGCGTCTACCTGGTCGGCAACGGCTGGACGGAGACCGGGCTCACCTGGAACAACGCCCCGGCGCTCCCAGGCAGCTCGATCGGCTCGGGGATCGCCGGCACCGCGAACGCGTACGTCGAGTTCACGCTGACCACGCCGATCACCTCGAACAGCTCGATCAGCTTCGCGCTGAAGAGCTCGGGAACAACCAGCGTGTACTTCAGCAGCCGTGAGGACGCGACGAACAAGCCGCAGCTGGTGATCGTCTACCAGTAGGCCTGCCGGGGGCTCAGTCGAGCGAGGCCCCCGGGTCGAGCGCGTGGACCTCGACATCGGTCAGCCCGCGGGCTGTGAGGGCGGCGCGGAGCTCGTCTGGCGTGCCGGCCAGGATCGGGAACGTTCCGTAATGGATCGGCACGACGTGCTTGACGCCGAGAAGCTCTACTGCGAGCGCGGCCTCGCGCGGGCCCATCGTGTAGTGCCCGCCGATCGGGAGCAACGCCACGTCGGGCCGGTACAGCTCGCCGATCAGGCGCATGTCGCCGAACACCGCTGTATCGCCCGCATGGTAGATGCGGAAGTCGTTCTCCATCTGCACCACGAACCCCGCCGGCTCGCCGAGATAGAGCGGCACGCCGCCCTCCGCGTTCCAGTCGCCGGCCGAGTGGTCGGCATGGGTCATCGTGATGGTCAGGCCGGCGACTGACACCGTGCCGCCCTTGTTCATCCCGGTCGCGGCGTCACCGCCGCCGGGCAGCCGTCGCGCGAGCCACAGGCTCATCTCGTGGATGCACGGCCATGCCGGCCGGAGCCGGCTGGCGATCGCCACCGCGTCGCCCATGTGGTCCCCGTGGCCGTGGGTGACCAGTAGCAGGTCGCATGCGGACACGGAATCGGCCGCCTTCGGGCTGAGCGGGTTGCCGAACCACGGATCGATGAGGATGGTCTTGCCGCCCGGGGTGGTCACCTCCACGCAGGCGTGGCCATACCAGGTGATCGTCGTCTCGCGACCCAGTCCCATGGGGCACCTCCGAGGCGCATCCTAGCGCTCGGCTGCGTCGGCCGTGCCCGCTGGGCGGACCGATCCGGCTGCTTCGGCCGCGTCGGCCGTGGCGCGAGGCTACACTCGGACCGTGGCTTCCCAGCGGATCGCCGAGAACCTCGCGTTCATCAACTGGACCGTCCTGGCGGCCCTCGGCCTGGGTGCGTTCGCGGCGGTCGTCCTCGCCCGCTGGCGGACCGATGCGACCCGCGGATACCTGGCCTTCACATCGGCCTGCGCGACCGGGTTCGCGCTTCTCGCCTACCTCTCGGATGGCGCGCTCCCGACGGTCAGCGGCGGGACCGCCGCGGTGGCGATCGACCCGACGTACGACGCTGCCCGGCAGTCGTGCCTGCTGGCGTTCACGGCCATCGCGGCGGTGTACACGATCGTCCTCGCACGGCGCGGTCGGGCGATCTGGTTCGGGTTCCTCGGCGTCGCCGCCGGCGTCGGCGCGTTCGTCTTCGGGGCGCTCGGCTGGGGCGGCGGGTTCCCGGCGCCGCTCGCCCTCATCGGCCAGAGCCTGCTGCTCGCCGCGGCGACCGGCGGCGTGTTCGCGGCGATGATCCTGGGTCACTGGTACCTCGTCACGCCGAAGCTGCCGGAGGCTCCGCTGATCCTGTTCGCACGCCTGCTGCTCGCGATCGTCGCGCTCCAGCTGGTCTACTTCGTCGTGTCGCTCGCGTTCGGCGGCGGTTCGGGCGGGGCGCCGTTCGCGCCGTTGACCGGTCCGTGGGCCCTCTTCGTCTGGCTCTACCTGATCGTCGGACTGATCTTCCCGCTGGCGGTCTCATGGGCGGCGATCCAGACGGCCCGCACCAGGTCGATGGAGTCCGCGACCGGTCTCCTGTACATCAACGTCGGCACGATCGCGGCCGCCACGATCGTCGCGGCAGGTCTGTATTTCGGCGCGGGCCTGCTGGTCTGAGCCCCGAGGAGGATCGCGGATGAGCACGAGCGGTGGATACGTCCCGAGCACGAAGGACCGGGCGTGGATCGAGGCGACGGCCGCGCCGCTGAACGCCGGACTGGTCGCGATCGAGACCGCGGCCGGACCGAACGACATCCCCATCCTTGATCGCGAGGCCGGCCGGATCCTGTCCGTGCTGGCCGCCGGGCGGCACCGCATCGTTGAGGTGGGCACCGCGTACGGGTTCTCGACGTTGTGCCTCGCCCTTGGCGCGGCTCCCGACGCGACGATCGTCACGATCGATCCGGATCGCAGCCGGACCGACCTCGCCCGAAGGTGGTGGCGCCAGGGCGGGATCGCCGACGAGCGGATCGTCGTGGTGAACCGGCCGGCGCTCGAGGCGTTCGCCGCGGGGCCGGATGAGGCGGCCCTGGTGGGGCCGTTCGACTTCGCGTTCATCGATGCGCTGAAGCCCGAGTACGGCGCCTACCTCGAGGCGATTGTGCCCCGGCTCCTGCCTGGAGCGATCATGGCTGCCGACAACGTCCTGTGGTCCGGCGAGGTGTCGGGCGACAAGCCGTCGCGATCCGACGGGACGACCGACGCGATCCGCAGGTTCGACGTGGCGGTCCTCCACGATCCCCGGTTCAGCTCGACGATCCTGCCGGTCGGCGACGGTCTCCTCATCGCCGCGTACCGCGGCTGATCGGCGATGCGCGTCCGCGTCCGGTTGTTCGCCATCCAGCGCGAGCTGGTCGGCGCCAGGGAGGTGACCCTGGATCTGCCCGACGGCGCCACGATCGAGGCGGCGTGGACGGCGCTCGTCGACTGGTATCCGGTGCTGGCCCCGGGCCGGAGCTCGGTCCGCTTCGCACGGAACAGTGAGTATGCCGACGCCGCCACGCTGCTGGGCGACGGGGACGAGCTCGCCTGCATCCCGCCGGTCAGCGGCGGTGCCGGCCCCGATGGACCGACGGGCCCGACGATCCGGGTCATCGAGCTGCGCGACAGCCCCTTCCCGACCGGGCTCGGCGAGGAGCTCGGGGCTCGCCTCTCGACGCCTGCGGACGGAGCGGTGGTCGTCTTCGTCGGTCGGACCCGGGAGACGCCCGGAACCCCTGCCCCGGGGCAGGAAGCCGAGGCGGCGCGTCACGCCGGGCGACGGGTGGACGCCCTCGAATACGAGGCGCATGAGTCGATGGCCGAGGCCGTCCTCGGGGCGATCGCCGACGAGATCGAGGAACGGTTCGGGGTCGTCCGGCTGGCGATCGTCCACCGGACCGGGCCGGTGCCCCTGGGCGGCGTGAGCATCCTGGTCGTGGCCGCCGCCCCGCACCGGGACGCGGCCTTCGATGCCGCCCGCTACGCCATCGACGAGACGAAGGCGCGTGCCCCGATCTGGAAGGCCGAGCAGTTCACGGACGGCCACATCTGGATCGGCGCTCCGGCGAGGACCGCGGCCGATCCGGTCGAGGGGGGATCGTGAAGGTCTACATCAGCGTCGACATGGAGGGCATCGCCGGGATCAGCCACCACAAGCCGACCGGTCGCCAGGATCGGGGCTATCCGGCCGCCGTCCTGCTGATGACGGGCGAGGCCAACGCGGCCATCGCCGGTGCGTTCGACGGCGGCGCGACCGAGGTCCTGGTCAACGACAGCCACGGCTCGATGTTCAACCTCAGCCAGACCGAGCTCGATCCGCGCGCGACCCTCCTCCAGGGCCAGAAGGTATGGTCGATGGTGGCCGGAGCCGGGCCGGATCGCGGCTTCGGTGTGGCCCTGTTCGTCGGCTATCACGCCCGAGCCGGGAACCCGCTCGGGACGATCGCCCACACCTACTCGTCCCGGCCGGTCCGCTCGACGCTGAACGGACGCCCCGCGGGCGAGGCGGCGATCAACGCGATCGCTCTCGGCGCGTGGGGCGTGCCGGTCGGCCTGGTGGCCGGCGACGATGTCCTCGCGGCCGAGATGGCCGACTGGTTCCCGTGGGCCGAGCGGGTCGTGGTCAAGGAGGGCGTCGGACGCGAGGCGGCCGCGTCGGTCCACCCGACCGTGGCTCGCGAGCGGGTCCGGGCTGGCGCCGAGCGGGCTGTCCGGCGGGCGATCGGCGGGGAGATGCGCCCGCTCGTGCTCGACCCGCCGTACATCGTCGAGGTCACCTACCAGAACGCGCTCCAGGCCGACTACGCCTGCGTCGTGCCGGGCGCCGAACGGGTCGGCGAGACCGGCGCCCGGTTCGCGTCGGTCGATCCGGTCATGGCCTATCGGGGGTTCCTGGCCGGGGTGAGACTGGCGGGTCTCGTCGGCTGAGGCCCCCGGAGCGGAGGCCTAGTTGATGATCCAGGCCACATCGTCGAGCGACGATCGCTCCTGCACCGGCAGGGGCCCGACGACGTTGACCCAGGCGTCCGGCAGGCCCGACCGGAACGAGACGACGGCGCTCCCGAGGCGGAACTTGCCGACGATCCGGCTCGCCGGGCAGTCGCTCGAGTCGCGACACAGGAGCGAGGTCCAGACCTGGATCTCGCGGATGGATGATCGTCCGATGACGTGCCGGCTCGCCGCCGTCGCGATCCGATCACACACCGCGGCGCCGGCGTCGTTGCAGACGATCGTGATCGACGGCCGGTATCGGAACGCCAGGCCATCGACCCCGAAGGGATCGTCCGAGGACGTCGGGGTTGGTGTCGGCGGGACGGTCCCGGCCGCATCCCGGGCGACGACGTCCGGCGAGGCAGCCGCGATCGGTGGAGCGCCGGCTTCCGTCCCGACCCTCGTCAGGAGCGCGAACCCCACGATCGCGAGACAGATCCCACCGACCAGCGCGACCGACGCGCGAGACCCGCGTCGCCCGACCGGCTCTGGCTCGACCTGGAACGCCATGGTCGGAGCGTACCCCCGACGGCCGGCGCCCGACGTCCGTATCCTTGTCCGGCCGGACGGGCCAGGGAGCCCAGGCCGACGGAGTCAGGGAGGAACGCGTGTCGCCCGTCTCGCAGCCGCCTGCGTCGAGACCCCGTGCCCGCGACCTGGGCGTCCGCATCGGACTCATGCCGACCGGTGCCACGAACTCGATCGTCGACGTCGCGGACGTCTCGGTGGGGCACCGGACGATCTGGCGCGACGAGCCCGGTCCGCCTTCCGGCCGGGGAACGGCCCGGACCGGGGTCACGGCGATCGTCCCGTTCAGGTCGGCTGAGCTGTTCGCGCGCCGCGTCCCGGCCGGCGCGGCCGTGCTCAACGGTGCCGGCGAGGCGATCGGGATCACTACGATCCAGGAGTGGGGCGTGATCGAGTCGCCGATCATGCTCACCAGCTCGATGGCGATCGGACGCGTCTACGATGCCGTGATCGCCGGCCTGGTCGAGCGGATCCCGAGGGTCGGGATCGACGACGCCCTGCTGCCGGTCGTGGCGGAATGCGACGACGGGGTCCTGAACGCGTCACGGGTCGTCCAGGTCGACGCCGGCGACGTCGACGCCGCCATCGATGGAGCCGTCGGGTCGGTCCGCGGGGCCCCGGACCTCGGCGTCGTCGGGGCCGGGACCGGGATGGTCTGCTTCGAGCTGAAGGGCGGGATCGGGACGGCCTCGCGCGTCGTCCGGCCGCTCGGTCGCGACGGGTCGGCGCCGGGTCGGGCGGCCGACGAGTACCGCGTGGGCATCCTGGCCTTGACGAACTTCGGATGGCTGGAGCGCCTGACGATCGACGGCGTCCGCGTCGGGCAGGCCCTGGTCGACGATGGCTGGCCGGTCGCGGGCGGCGGGACCGCCGAGGCGGACGTGCATGTGACGCCACGGGAGCGTGGCAGCTGCGTCGTCGTGGTCGCGACCGACGCGCCGCTCCTGCCGCATCAGCTCGAGCGGCTCGCCCGGCGAGCGGGGCTCGGGCTCGCCCGGACCGGTTCGACCGCCGGCCACGGCTCGGGCGAGATCTTCCTTGCCTTCTCGACCGGCTACCGCATCGAGCGCGACCCTCCCGCCGCCACGACGGTCACCACCCATGTGACCGACTCCTACCTCGATCGCTTCTTCATGGCCGCGGTCGAGGCGACCGAGGAAGCGGTGATCGACGCGCTATTCGTGGCCGACACCGTCACGGGTCGCGACGGCTTCGTCGTCCCGGGGCTGCCCGTGGATCGGACGCTCGGCCTCCTCCGCGCGGCAGGGCGCCTGGCATGACGCGGGCCGGCGACCTCGGACCGATCGATCGGCTGGTCGAGCTCGCCGAGACGCTCGCGGGCGCATGGGGCGCACGCGCCCGGTTGTGCACCACCGGCGGGCAGGAGCGGGCGCTCCTCCGGATGTTCGGCGTGACCGGCCTCGACCGAGCCGGCCGACCGCTCGCCGGCGAGGTCGTCGATCGCTACGTGACCCATCGGCCGGACCGACTGGCCGGTGGTGTCGTGCTGCCGTTCACGGCGGCGCTGCTCGAGTACGAGACGACGCCACAGGAGCTCGCCCTCGATGTCGCCTCCGGGGCGGTCGATCTCGGCCTGGAGGCGGAGGTCCTTCACGATCGCGACCGCCGGGCCGCGGTCGAGGTCGCGGCCAGGGGGCTCGGCGCCTCGGCGCTCGATCGGATCGACGCCAACCGGACGGCGCGGCTGGAGCTGCTCGACCTGATCGGCGATGCCGACAAGCCATGGGTCGGGGCGACGCTCGTCGCAGCCGAGGCCGGGATCGGCGCCCGTGAGGCAGCCGCGTTGGCGATGGCCGGCGTCGATGTCGTCCAGGTCATCGTCCCGGCGATCCGCGAGCTCGCCGAGCGTCTCCACGATGAAGGCATCGACGTGCCGTTCTGGCGTCCGCGGCCGTCCGCCGGCGGTCCCCAGATCGGCGACCTCCCGGTCGAGCCGGCGCCGTCCGGCAGTCAGCGCGGGCTGGCCGAGCTGCGTCAAGCCGTGGACGCGGCCGCCGCCGAGCGTCGCAGCTATGCGCGGCTGGCCACCGTCGGGCTGCCGCTGGCCGCGCCGGAACAGGCCGTCGTCGCCGCGTTCGAGCGGATCGACGTGGTGGCGTCGGACGTCGTCGCCGAGATCGTCGACGGGAACGTGGACCCGGACCGAGCCCTCGCGGACCACGCCTTCGCGCACCGCATCCTCGCCCGGTCGGGGGCGACCGTCCTGGTCGGTCCGGGGCCGCTCGTCGTCGGGCCGGATCTCGCCCGCGGGCTCCCGTCCGACGCCACGACGCGGGCGGGGCGGGCGCTGGCACTCCAGCTCGTCGGCGTCTTCCTCGCCCGGTTGCACGGCGTGCCCGAGGGTCGTCTCCTGGTCGGCGCGCTCCCCCCGTGGCTCATCGAGGAGCGCGGTCCTGCCGCCGCCGCGATCGCCCAGGTCGCCGTCCGGCGGGCGGCCCTGCCCGACCACCCGCTGGCCTTCGAGGAGCCCGCCGCCGGGACGCCGGCATCGGTCGCGTGGACGTCGGTGCTCGGGACCGTCCTGCCGCTGGCCGGGTCGTCCGGGATGATCGTCCGATCGTCCCGCGGAGACGCCGACGCGATGGCTGGGACGGTGGCAGCGACGCGTTCCGCGACCGCGATCGCGCTCGAGACGTCGGGATCGCTCGGTCCGTTGCGCCCGCGCGGAGCGGCCCTGACGGTGGCCCGCGGGACGGTCAACGCGGCCGTGCTGACGCTCGAGCGGATCGCCGCGAACGGCTGGCCGTCGATCCTCGGCGAGCCGATCCGGCAGGCCGGTCGGGGTCGGCTGGGGGCAGATGCGGTCGTCGAGCGGAGCGAAGCGTTCGACCCGCTGGTCGGCGTGGAGATGGCCCGCCGGTGACGACCGACCCGAACGGGTACGGAGCCACCAGCTTCTGGCTCGAGACCTCGGGCGACGATCTCACGCCGCGTCCACGATTCGACGGCTCCGGCGACACCGACGTCGCCATCCTCGGAGCGGGCTACACGGGCTTGTGGACGGCCTACGAGCTGCTCCGCCGCGAGCCCGGCCTCAAGGTGACCGTCCTCGACCGCGAGATCGCCGGGTTCGGCGCGTCCGGGCGGAACGGTGGCTGGTGCACGGCCGGCCTGCAGGTCTCGTCGGCCAACCTGGAGCGGAGGTTCGGGCGGGAGGCGATGACCGCGATCGAGGACGCCGTCGAGACGGGGGTGGACGAGATCGGCCGCTTCTGCCTCGAGGAGGGGATCGACGCCGACTACACCAAGGGCGGCAGTCTCGTCGTGGCCCGCGGACCGAGCCAGGTCCCGGCGATGGAGCAGCACTGGGCGGGCCTCGAGGCCGCCGGCCGGGCCGATCGCTACGAGCGGCTCGATGCTGCGGGCGCCGCCGAACGGGTCCGCGTGGACGGGGCGCTCGGCGGCATCTTCGGGACCGAGTACGCGTCGATGCACCCCGGCAAGCTGGTACGCGGGTTGGCTCGCGCCGTCGAGCGTCGCGGCGGGATCATCCACGAGCGGACCGATGTCGTGGACGTGGAGCCCGGGGCCGGGAACGGCCAGCTTCGACCGGCCCTCCGGACCGACCGCGGCGAGCTCCGCGCGGACACGGTCGTGCTTGCCGGGGAGGCCTACCTCACCCAGCTCCGGCCGTGGCATCGGTCGCTGCTCCCGACCTACTCGTTGATCGTCCTGACCGAGCCACTGACCGACGCGCAGTGGGCGGAGATCGGCTGGGCGGCCCGCGAGTGCCTCGCCTCGTACCGCCTGTCGATCGACTACCTGACCCGGACCCGTGACGGGCGGATCCTGTTCGGCGGGCGTGGAGCGCCGTATCGCTTCGGGTCGCGGATCGAGCCGCGATTCGATCGGGACGAACGGACCCACGCGATGCTCCGCCGGTTCGTCGAGGCCTGGTTCCCGAGCCTCACGGGGATCCGGTTCACTCATGCCTGGGGCGGCCCGCTCGGATTTCCGCGCGACTGGTTGCCCACGTTCGCCTACGACCGCCGGACCGGGCTCGCCAGCGGGCGCGGCTACACGGGCCACGGCGTCGCGACGGCGAACCTGGCGGGGCGCGTCCTGGCCGACCTGATCACCGGGGCCCGGACCGAGCTCACCGAGCTGCCGCTGGTCGACCGGCGGGGTCCGTCCTGGGAGCCCGAGCCGCTGCGCTTCATTGGCGTGCGCTACGTCCAGGAATCGCTCCTCCGGCTGGACGAGCGGTCGGAGCGCACGGGCGACCCACCGACCGGACGGAGCATCGCCGAGCGCCTCGCCTCGCGCTGAGCGGATCCGTGCCCACGGAGCGCGCCAGGCGTGACGAAGCCGGCGCCGAGCGGACGGCGCCGGCTTCGGGGGCGAGCGTCAGCCGACCGGGAACTCGGCCGCGGACTGCCGGGTGCCGTCGGACACGAAGACGACGACACCGTCGGAGGCGCGATCCTTACGGAACGCGTCCATCTGCGCCTTGTCGAGCTTGACCGTCAGGAGATCCGAACCGTTCCGGACGACGTCGGCGCCCGACAGGAACGCGATCTGCTCGTCGGCGTTGGGGTTCTCGATCGTCCCGCCCTGGAGGCTGACCGTCAACTGATCTTTCTCGTCCAGCCCGCGCAGGTGGACGTGAAGGTCGCCGCGACCGTCGGTGAACTGGTCGATGTCGGCGACTCCCCAGACCTTGTGGATCGGATGGATGTCGGCACTCCACTTCGGCGCCGTGGTCGAGGTGGCGGTGGACGTCGTCGACGGGGCGGTCGTCGTCCCGCTCCCGCTCGTGGGTGACGGTGAGGGCGTGGGGGTCGGCGCCGGGCTCGACGATGGCGAGGGACTCGCCGCGACGGTCAGGCTGGCCGCAACCATGAGCACCGCGAGGGCTCCGAGGATCGACAGCTTGCGCATGACAGGTTCTCCGTGCTGGCCCCGGGGCGATCCATCGGTCGGACCGCTTGATCGGAACGTCAGCTGGAGCCTGCCGTCCGGACGCTGACATGACGGTGAATCCGGGCGGCCCTCGGATTCACCCGTGCTTCATCGCACCGTGGCGGTACCACCGGTGTCGCTCACCTCGACCCGCTGGCCGACCAGCATCGACACGATCACGTCGAATGGCTGGCCCGAGCGTCGGGCCACGAGGTAGGCGATCCGGACCGGGTCGCCCCGGGTCCGGGACAGCCTGACGCGGTCGAGCCCGGGCCAGAGCAGCAGGGCCCGGCAGCGGTAGGCTCGACGGAGCTCGGACGAGGCGGCCGTCCGCAGCCGAACGTGACCCTCGATCCCGACCAGGGCCACCGGCTCAGTCAAGGCCGAGCTCGACCCGGACGCGTTCGAGCAAGCGCTCCCGGAGCGCGTCCGGGAGATCGCTCGCCTCCGCCGACCGGATCGGCTCGACCGCGACCCGAAGCATCGTTCGACCGGACAGGGCCTGCCGCACGCGGGGAAGCGCCTCGAACGCACCCGCGGCGGTCAGACGATCGGCAAGGAATGGCGTTGGACGCATCGATCTCTCGCATCGGTGGCCTCGTGGTCGGTCGCGGAGACGGCGACCGACCGGACCTGCCCGCAGCCTGTCAGATGGAGGATGAAGGGACGATGAAGACGGGTGGGTCAGGAGCTCAGATCGGGACCCACATCCAGAACCTGGCACCCCCACCGACTCGGTCGTCGTACCCGATGGCCCCACCGTGGGCGTGGACCGCGGCAGCGGCCGTCGCGAGTCCGAGACCCGTCCCGTCCGCCCCGGGTCGGCGGGCGCGGGAGAACGGTTGGAAGAGCGTGTCACGCAGCTCGGCCGCGACCCCGGGTCCGCGATCCAGGACCTCGACACGGAGGACGGCCGGGACGCGTTCGGGGTCGATCCCGGCGAGCACTTCGATGGACGTCCCGCCCGGGGCGAACCGCTTGGCGTTCGCGACGAGATTCATCACGGCCTGCTCGAGTCTGGGACGGTCGACCCGGACCGTCGTGTCCGGGGCGGTGATCTCGACGGCGACGGGGAGCGGGCTCGACCGCTCCGGGACGAGGTCGATCGCCTCGGCCAGCAGGCCGCGGAGGTCGACCGTCTCGCGGTCGAGTGGTCGGCCGTCGGCCTCGGCAGCGGCGAGGCGCAGCAGCCCATCGGCGAGGTGGCTCAGCTTGACCGCGTCCGTGTGGGCGCCCTCGACGGCGGCCCGCAGCGCGGCCTCGTCGGACGGTTGAAGGAGGGCGAGCTCGAGCTCCGTCCGGAGCGCCGCGAGCGGAGTCCGCAGGTCGTGTGAGGCACCGATCACGAACGCACGCTGCCGCCCGGCGGACCCCTCGACCCGTTCGAGCATCCGGTTGAGCGTCCGGGCGAGGTCGCCGAGCTCGTCCTGGCGGGTCGACGCCTCGAGGCGTCGACCGACCTCGTCACTGCCGATCGCATCGGCCTCGCTGGTGAGCCGCGCGACCGGAGCCAGCGCACGACCGGCCAGCCAATACCCGCCGAGGATCGACAGCAGCCCGCCGACGAGTCCGACCAGGGCCATCGTCCGCGCGAGGCTGGCGAGACTCCGGTCCACGTCGAGGAGGGTCGTGCCGGCCACCACGAGGCGTCCGCCACCGGCCTCCTGGGCGAACAGCGCCTCGCCGCTCAGGTCCTGTGCTCCGCCGGCCGGCACGGTCGACAGTCCCACCCTCGGCTCAGGCATCGCCGGCGCCCGCGGACTCGTATACGTCACGACGCCGCCGGGACCGTAGACGATGAGGAAGAGGCCGCGCTCGAGCTCCTCCGCGTCGGGCCGAGCCGCCGGATCGGCTTCGAGCAGGTCGACCGTCGTCCCGGCACGCGTCGCGAGGACCTCGTCGACGCTGCGGCGGAGCGCAGCGGAGTATTGCAGCCAGACGACGACACCCACGATCAGCAATGTCAGCACGCAGACGACGGCGTACCAGGCCGTCATCCGGAGTCGGATCGTCATCGTCGACCGGACTGACCTGTCGTCGGCGCCGTGGTGGAGCCGGCCGTGAGGACGTAACCCATCCCGCGGACCGTCTCGATCCGGGGGCCGCCCGGATGGACGCCGAGCTTCGTCCGCAGCGCCCGCACGTGGACGTCGACCACGTTCGACGTCCCGTCGTACGCCCAGTCCCAGACCCGCTCGATGATCTCGGTCCGACTGAGCACGTCGCCGGCCCGTCGAACGAAGACCTCGAGGAGGGAGTATTCGCGTGCCGACAGGTCGACCGGCAGGCCGGAGATCCTGACCGATCGGGCGGCTGGATCGAGCGTGAGCTCCCCGACGCTCAGGATCGTGGGTCGGGCCGGCGCTCCGCGCCGGACGAGGGCCCGAAGGCGAGCGGTCAGCTCGGGAAAAGCGAACGGTTTGACTAGGTAGTCGTCGGCACCGACATCCAGACCGCGGACGCGGTCGGTGACGGCGTCGCGGGCCGTCAGGAGCAGGACCGACGTCCAGATCCCCTGGGCGCGGAGATCGGCGCACAGGTCGAACCCGTCGCCGTCCGGCAGCATGACGTCGAAGACGAGGACGTCGTAGAGGTTCTCGGTCGCCAGCCAGCGGCCGTCCTCGATGGTCGCCGCGCGGTCGACCGCGTGCCCTTCGCCCCGCAGGCCACGTTCGAGGAGACCGGCGAGTCGGGCGTCGTCTTCCAGCAGCAGCAAGCGCATGGATCCCGGCCTTTCGCCGGCATCATCCGGCGACGCGATTCAGCCCGAGTGTCGGCCCGGTGAAGTCTTCGACACCGAAGCCCGCCGAACCGAGCTCGTCTAGCGCGCCGCCACGTGGTCGGCCCAGCGATGCTCGGGCACGTAGCCGAGCAGTCGTCGAGCCGTCTCGATCGAAAGAAGCGTCTCGCGGCCCTCGACCGGACGGGTCAGCGGCACGTTCGGGAAGACCGCCGCCATCAGCTCCGCGCTCGGACGGGTCATCACCGTGTCGGCCGCCGCGACGATGCAGATCTCGGCCCCGGTCGTCGTCACGTCGAGGCCGCGCCGGACGGCCTGGGCGACGTCGCGCGCGTCGACGTAGCCCCACAGGTTCCACTTCCGGATCGTGGCGTCGTCCTGATACGAGGGGAAGGCCGCGTAATCGTCCGGCTCCATGATGTTGGAGATCCGAAGCCCGACGAACGGGACGCCGGATCGTCGGGCGAACTGGCGCGCCATCTCCTCGCCGAGCAGCTTCGCGAGGGCATACGAGGACTCGGGGCGCGGCTCGATCGTCTCGTCGATCGGTGCGAACGCCGGTGGGGTGTCGAACGGCAGGCCCAGGACCGTCTCGCTCGAGGCCCACACGACACGCCGTACGCCGGCCGCGACCGCCGCGGCGAAGACGTTGTAGGTCGACAGGGCATTGACCCGGAACGTCTCGCCGTCCGGGCGGAGCTTAGGCGCGGGGATCGCGGCGAGGTGGACGACCGCGTCGGCGCCCCGGATCACATCGTGCGCCTGGCCGAGGTCGGTCAGGTCAGCCACGATGCACAGCCCGTGGGCACTGCCGTCGCGGACGAGGTCGACGTTGAGGACGTCAT
>JADGQI010000104.1 GCA_017881905.1 Chloroflexota bacterium | reverse complement strand
CGAGTTGCTCGCCGACATCGACAAGGACACGGTCGACTTCGTCGAGAACTACGACGGCACGCGGATGCAGCCGTCGGTCCTGCCGGCCAAGCTGCCCAACCTCCTGATCAACGGATCGGCGGGGATCGCCGTCGGGATGGCCACGAACATCCCACCGCACCACCTCGGCGAGATCTGCGATGCGATCGTCGCCCTCATCGATGCGCCCGAGCTGACCTCGGACGACCTGTGCACGTACGTTCTCGGCCCGGATTTTCCGACCGGCGGCAGCCTCTACCGCTACGAGACCCGGCGGAACGCGTTCACCGGCGAGCAGGAGACGGTCGACGCGATCCGCGAGATGTACGCGCACGGGCGCGGCCGGGTCGTCGTCCGGGCACAGGTTGCGTTCGAGGAGACGCGCAGCAACAAGACCGCGATCATCGTGACCGAGCTGCCCTACCAGGTGAACAAGGCAGCCTTGATGGAGAAGATCGCCGAGCTGGTCAACGGCAAGCGGATCGAGGGCATCGCCGACCTGCGCGACGAGTCCGACCGCGACGGGATGCGCGTCTACATCGAGCTCAAGAAGGACGTCAATCCGCACAAGGTGCTGAACAACCTGTTCAAGCACACGGCGATGTCGTCGGCGTTCAACCTCAACATGCTGGCCCTCGTCGACGGCCAGCCCCAGACGCTCTCTCTGAAGGCGGTCCTCCAGCACTACGTCGATCACCGCCGCGAGATCGTGCGGCGCCGGACCGAGTACGAGCTCGGCAAGGCCCGCGCCCGGGCGCACATCCTCGAGGGCCTCAAGATCGCCCTCGACAACCTCGACGCGGTCATCAAGACGATCCGAGAGTCGGCGGACGTCGAAGCGGCCAACGGCAACCTCATGACGAGGTTCAAGCTGTCGGAGCTTCAGACCCAGGCCATCCTCGACATGCGGCTGGCCCGCCTGGCCGCGCTCGAGCGCAAGAAGATCGAGGAGGAGTACCTCGCGGTCATCCAGCTCATCGCCGAGCTGGAGGACATCCTGGCCAACCCCGGCCGGGTCCTCGGCATCATCAAGGACGAGCTCGGCGAGCTGAAGCGGAAGTACGCCGGCGAGCGCCGGACGCGCGTCGTCGACGACTCAAGCCGGGAGATGACCGACGAGGACCTGATCGCCGACGAGGACGTCGTGGTCACCATCAGCGGCCGCGGCTACGTCAAGCGTCAGCCTGTGGCGACGTACCGTCGACAGCACCGCGGCGGCAAGGGGATCATTGGCCACGTGACGCGCGAGGAGGACGCCGTCGAGCACCTGCTCGTGGCGAACACGCACGACTGGGCCCTGTTCTTCACGAACCGCGGTCGGGTCTTCTCGTCCAAGGTCCACCAGATCCCGGACGCCAGCCGTCAGGCCAAGGGCATCCCGATCATCAACCTGCCCGGCGTCCAGGTCGACTCCGGCGAAGTGCCGATGGCCACGATCATGCTCCACGACTTCAAGGCCGGAACCTACCTCGTCCTGGCGACCCGCCGCGGGATCATCAAGAAGACTCCGCTCGAGCAATTCGAGAAGGTCCGCTCGAGTGGGATCATCGCCATCACCCTCGACGAGGACGACGAGCTGGCCTGGGTCGACACGGCCACCGGCAACGACGACATCATCATCGCGACCGCGCTCGGCAAGATCGCCCGCTTCCACGAGACCGAGGTCCGGCCGATGGGTCGCCCGGCGGCCGGGGTGATCGGGATCCGGCTCGCCCGCAAGGGGGATTCGGTCATCTCGATGAGCGTCGTCCAGCCCGATGCCGACCTGCTCGTGCTCAGCGAGACGGGCTACGGCAAGCGAGTCCCGCTGACCGAGTTCCGGGTCAAGCATCGCGGCGGTCAGGGCGTCCAGCTGATCGCCCTCGAGGGTCGCAAGACCGGTGACGTCGCCGCGGTCCAGCAGGTGACCGAGGAGGACGAGGAGCTGTTCCTCATCAGCTCCGGCGGTCAGGTCATCCGGACCGAGACCAACACGATCAACCGCTACAGCTCGGGAGCCCGCGGAGTGATCGTCATGCGCCTCGCCGAGGGCGACCGTGTCGTGGCGATCGCCGCGTTCCGGGCGGGACTGGCGGAGCAGGGGTCCATCGATGACAATGACGGCCCGGGCGACGGCCCGACCGCGTGAGGTGAACCGGTGACGCAGTTCGGCGGAGAGGAGGCGCCCGTGTACACGGACCGCTTCGATATCTACACCGGCAACGCCAACCCGGACCTGGCCCGCAAGATCTGCCGCTATCTGGGCGTCGACCTCGGCCAGGCCGAGGTGTTCCAGTTCGCCAACGAGAACATCTTCGTCAAGATCCTGGACAACGTCCGCGAGAAGGACATCTTCATCGTCCAGCCGACCAGCCACCCCGTGAACCAGTCGATCATGGAACTGCTGATCATGGTCGACGCGTTCAAGCGGGCGAGCGCCGGCCGGATCACCGCCGTGATCCCGTTCTACAGCTACGGCCGATCGGACAAGAAGGACCAGCCCCGGGTCCCGATCACGGCTCGCCTGATCGCCGACATGATCACCGTGGCCGGTGCCGACCGAGTCCTGACGCTCGACCTCCATCAGGGCCAGATCCAGGGCTTCTTCAACATCCTGGTCGACGAGCTGACGGCCGTCCACATCCTGTCGAACTACTTCCGCACCAAGCGCCTCGACGACCTGGTCGTGGTCACCGACCTGGGCTTCGCCAAGCGCGCCCGGGCGTTCGCCGAGCTGGTCGATGCCCCGCTGGCGATCATCGAGAAGCGGCGGGTCGGCAACCTCGACCGGGCGGAGCTGATGAACGTCATCGGCGAGGTCCGCGGCAAGCGCGCGATCATCGTCGACGACGAGATCGACACGGCGGGGACGCTGATCGAGATCGTCCGCGCCCTCGAACGCGAGGGCGTCAGCGAGATCTACGCCTGCGCCACCCACGGCGTGCTGTCCGCCGACGCGGTCGACCGCATCCGGGACTCGAGCCTGCGCGAGCTCATCCTGACCGACTCGATCCCACTCCCGCCCTCCAAGCGGATCGGCAAGATCAAGACCTTCTCGATCGCCCCGCTGATCGGCGAAGCGATCAAGCGGATCCACCGCGGCGAGTCGGTCGGGGCCCTGTTCAGCAGCGACGTCGCGCTCACCCAGCAGATGCTGATGTGGGAGGACGGGATCGCCCGGACCCTCGACCTTCGCGATGAAGACGTCCACGAGGCGACCGCCTCCGACCTGCCCGTCCGGGCCACGCCGATGGCCGCCAGGTTCGCGGCCACCAAGCCGGGAGACCGATGACCCTCCAGCTCCACAAGCCCGACGGCAAGGGCGGCCTCGAGAAGCGTCCCGAAGGCGGCGATTGGCGCGACGATCTGCGATCGCCGCGGTGGGGTTCGGCGCTGCGCTCGAAGCGCGCCCCGAAGCTGAGCAACCCGGAGATGAACCCGACCTCGTCGGCGGTCTCGGTGCTGTTCTGGATCGGGTTGGGCGTCCTCACCCTCGTCCTCCTGCTGGCCGGGTACGGGACCGGCTTCTGGAAGCTGGGCTGAGCCGGACCGGGGTCGCCCCGGGCGGGTCGCCGACGGTCCTCGCCTATACTGTCAGCCCATGCTTGGCTTCCTGAACCGGTTCGTCGATTCGAACGACCGCGAGATCAAACGCATCCAGCCGGTGGTCGACGAGGCGAACGCCCTCGCGGCCGAGCTGGAGACCCTGTCCGACGCCGAGATCCGTGCCCGGTTCGACGAGATCCGCGCCGAGATCCGGGAGATCGCGCAGCCCGACGAACCGTCCGAGGACGAGCTCCACCACCCCGAGGCCGAGCGTCGACGCGAGGCGGCCAAGGCTCGGCGCAAGAAGGAGTCGGACCGGATCCAGGACGCCCTCGACGGCGCCATGCCCGAGGTCTTCGCGCTGATCCGCGAGGCGATGCGGCGGACGCTGGGGATGCGGCCGTTCGATGTCCAGCTGATCGGCGGCGCGGTCCTCCACGAGGGGCGGATCTCCGAGATGAAGACCGGCGAAGGCAAGACGCTGGTCGCCCCGCTGGCCGCGATCCTCAACTCGCTGAGCGGCCGCGGGGTGCATGTCGTGACCGTCAACGACTACCTTGCCCGGCGCGACCCGCAGTGGATGGGGCCGGTCTTCCACTACCTCGGGGTCAGCCTCGGGATGATCACCCACGACACGAGCTACGTCTTCGAGCCGGGGTATCCGACCAGCGACGAGCGGCTGGTCAACCTCCGCCCGGTCGAGCGTCGCGAGGCGTACCTAGCCGACGTGACCTACGGGACCAACAACGAATTCGGCTTCGACTACCTGCGGGACAACATGGTGGTCGAGCTCGAACAGCGGGTCCAGCGCGGCCAGAGCTACGCGATCGTCGACGAGGTGGACAACATCCTCATCGACGAGGCGCGGACGCCGCTGATCATCAGCGGCCAGGCCGAGGAGTCCGCGGACAAGTACTTCACGTTCGCCCGGCTCGTCCCGCGGCTCGTCGCGCGGCCCGAGGGCGGCGAGGAGGGCGGCGAGGAGGGCGGCGACTACTTCATCGACCTCAAGGACAAGGCCGTCAGCCCGACCCAGTCCGGGATCGACAAGATGGAGAAGTGGCTCGGCGTCCCCCACCTGTACGACGCCGACCCGACCCTCGCCCGCCATTTCGAGCAGGCGCTGCGAGCGCACGCGCTGTACAAGCGCGACCGCGATTACATCGTCAAGGACGGCGAGATCATCATCGTCGACGAGTTCACCGGCCGCCAGATGCCCGGTCGGCGCTGGTCGGAGGGTCTCCACCAGGCGGTCGAGGCCAAGGAAGGGCTGCGGGTCCAGCGAGAGTCGGTGACGCTTGCCACGATCACGTTCCAGAACTACTTCCGGCTCTACGACAAGCTCGCCGGGATGACCGGGACGGCGATGACCGAGGCGGAGGAGTTCCACAAGATCTACAAGCTCGAGGTCGTGGCCGTCCCGACCCATCGCCCGATGATCCGCGATGACGAGGCCGACCTGGTCTATCGCTCGGAGAACGGCAAGTTCGAGGCGCTGATCGAAGAGATCGGCGAGATGCAGGAGGCCGGCCGCCCGGTCCTGGTCGGTACCGTCTCGGTCGAGAAGTCCGAGGTCCTGGGCGAGATGCTCAAGCGGCGCGGAATCAAGCACGAGGTGCTCAACGCCAAGTTCCACGAGAAGGAGGCACCGATCGTCGCCCAGGCCGGGCGGACCGGCGCCGTCACCATCGCCACCAACATGGCCGGCCGCGGAACGGACATCCAGCTCGGCGGGAACCCGGCCGGACTCGCCAGCGAGATCCTGCACAAGCGGGGTCTCAATCCGGCCGAGGTCGACAAGGCCACCTACGAGGAGGCGATGGCGGAGGCCAAGGCCGTCTGCGACGAGGATCACGAACGGGTGGTCGCCGCCGGCGGTCTCCACATCATCGGCACCGAGCGGCACGAGAGCAGGCGGATCGACAACCAGCTCCGCGGTCGCGCCGGCCGACAGGGTGACCCCGGGACGTCGCGCTTCTACCTGTCGCTCGACGACGACCTGATGAAGCGGTTCGCCTCCGAGCGGGTCGCCGGGCTCATGGAGCGGATGGGCCTCGACGACGACGTCGCGATCGAGTCGCGGCTCGTGAGCAAGACCATCGAGAGCGCCCAGAGTCGGGTCGAAGGCTTCAACTTCGACATCCGCAAGCGCGTCGTCGAGTTCGACGACGTCATCAACAAGCAGCGCGAGACGATCTACGCCGAGCGGGACAAGGTGCTCAACAACGAGGATCTCGGCGAGACCATCGTCAGCTTCCTCGACGAGGACCTCGATGCCCTCCTCGCCCAGTTCTGCGCCGAGGAGCAACCCGAGGAGTGGAACCTCGAAGGGCTGTCGGCCGCGCTCCGGTCGATGGGCCTCGAAGGGGACGAGACCGGTGAGGACGCCCTCTGGGAGGTCGGCGGCCGCGACGAGCTGCGCAGCTACCTCGGGGGGCTCGTGGACGCCCGACTCGACGCCAAGGAGCAGGAGGTCGGGGAGGCCGATTGGGGGACCATCGAGCGGCTCGTCCTCCTTCGGACGATCGACTCGTTGTGGGTCGAGCACCTGACGGAGCTCGACGACATGCGCCGTGGGATCGGACTGCGGGGTTACGCCCAGCAGGACCCGCTCAACGAGTTCCGCCGCGAGGCGTTCGCGCTGTACACCGAGCTTCGCGACCTCATCCGCCATCAGCTCGCCAACACGATCTTCCGGGTTACGGTCACGCGTCAACCGAGTGAGCCGCCGCCGACGCCGATGGCCATCCCCGACGCCGCCACGCTCGCTGCCCTGCAAGGGACCGCCGGTGACGGCGCGAACGGCGACTCGCGCCCCGGGGACGGACAGCTCGGTTCGCCGGTCGCCGGCGTGGCTGCCGGCGCGGCCACGTCCGTCGGCTCGAACGTCCGGAACCTGCCGGGCGCCCCGAATGTCCGCGCCGTCCGCGAGTCGCTCGGCGACGAGGTCATCGGTGGGAGCGCCACGTCCGGGGCGCTCCGTCCTGGCTACACGCCGGCCGGCCAGCGCATCGGCCGCAACGATCCGTGCTTCTGCGGATCCGGAATGAAGTACAAGAAGTGCCACGGCCGTTGACCGCGC
Source organism: Chloroflexota bacterium (assembly GCA_017881905.1). Taxonomy (GTDB): domain Bacteria; phylum Chloroflexota; class Limnocylindria; order Limnocylindrales; family CSP1-4; genus Chersky-267. The sequence goes on along the minus strand of JADGQI010000104.1, from coordinate 33,782 downwards.
CTCCGGCGGCATCCCCGCCACGGTGATCCGGGATCTCGGTCGGCTCGTCCTCGCTGGACTGGCGGTCGCGGTGGCCGTGGTCGACTACGGTGCGTTCCGGATCTGGGACCAGGGCCGGATCGACGAGCGGCGCCCGGCGGGCGCCCTGGTCGTCCTCGGCGCCGCACAGTACGACGGGCGACCCTCCCCGGTCTTCGCGGCTCGGCTGGATCATGCCGTCGCCGAGTTCCTGACCGGCGACTACCGCTACCTGGTGGTGACCGGGGGCAAGGCGGAGGGGGATCGCACGACCGAGGCGGCCGTCGCCCGGGCGTACGCCATCGAGCGCGGCGTGCCGAGCGACCGGATCCTCGTCGAGGACCAGGGCCGGACGACCCTCGGATCGATGGATGCGGTGGCCCGGATCCTGCGCGACCACCGGATCGACGACGCGGTGTTCGTGTCGGATCCGACCCACATGCTGCGCGTCCTGCGGATGGCCGACGACCTCGGGCTGGAGGCCTGGGGATCGCCGACGTCGACCAGTCCGGTGGCCTCGGACCCGAGTCGTCTGGCGGCGGCCTACGTCCACGAGTTGGGCGCTCTCGCCCTCTACCTGACGGTCGGCGGGGCACCTGCCGGGGAGCTCGCCGAACCGCGCTGATTCGTGCGGTTCCGGACCATTCTCCCTCTTGGCTTGGCGGCCTTGTCCCGGTATACTGGGCCAAGTTTCGACCGGATTGGCTCGGAGGGGGCCTTTTCCGTTCGCAGGGCGCACCTCGCCCGACAATTCCCCCGCCCACTAGAAGAGGGAATCGTGAAGCAGGCCGAGGAAGCATCCTTCATCGATCTCATCGCCTGCGAGCGGGATTGTCGAGGTTGCAGCTACGCCGCCGCTCTGGATTGCGATGGGAACTGCGGCGTCTGTCCCCACAATGGCTACTGTCCCTGCGTGAACCCCGTCGTCGCCCGGAGCAAGACCGCCCTGCGGCTCATCGAGCTCCGTCCGATCCTGCTCCAGGAAGCACAGGCGAGTCGGTCCTAGGTGGACGCCTCAGCCGTCCGCGACCTGTCCGAGCGGATCCGGTCGACCTCGGGGCATCTTTGACCTCGGCGGCAAGGACGCTCGTGTCGCGCAGCTCGAGGCGCTGACCCAGGAACCCGGGTTCTGGGACGACCAGTCGACCGCCCAGAAGGTCCTCCGCGAGGCCGACGGCCTGCGGACCGAGATCAGTCTGTGGCGCGGCCTCCTCGAACGGTCCGATGAGCTGCTCACCCTCGTCGAGCTCATCGACGAGTCGGGCGACGCCGAGCTGGCGGCCGAGCTCGAGCGCGACGCGGCCAGCTTGGAGGCCGACTTCCTGACCGCGCGGACGCAGCTGCTGTTCTCCGGTCCCTACGACGCCGGGTCGGCGATCCTGTCGATCAGCGCCGGCGCCGGCGGGACCGAGGCCACCGACTGGGCGGAGATGCTCCTGCGGATGTACCTCCGCTGGGCTGAGCGTCACCGGTTCTCGACCGAGGTCGTCGACTCGCAGGCGGGGGAGCAGGCCGGGATCAAGAGCGCGACCGTCGAGATCGAGGGGCGCTATGCCTACGGCTTCCTCCGCGCCGAGCGCGGTGTCCATCGGCTGGTCCGGATCAGCCCGTTCGACGCCCAGAAGCGCCGCCAAACGACCTTCGCCCTGATCGAGGTCCTGCCCGAGGCCGAGGACGACGTCGAGATCGAACTGGACTGGGACGAGATCCGGGTCGACACGTACCGCAGCCAGGGCGCCGGCGGACAGCACGTCAACAAGACCGACTCGGCCGTCCGCCTGACCCACCTGCCGACCGGGACCGTGGCCCAGAGCCAGAACGAGCGGTCGCAGACGCAGAACAAGGAGACCGCCATCAAGGTCCTCAAGGCCCGCCTGCTGGAGAAGGCGCTCGAGGAGAAGGAGGCTGCGCTCCGTGCGCTGAAGGGCGAGCACGTCGAGGCCGGCTGGGGCAACCAGATCCGGAGCTACGTCCTCCACCCGTACCAGATGGTCAAGGACCTGCGGACGGAGTACGAGACGAGCAACACGACGGCCGTCCTCGACGGCGACCTTGATGCGTTCATGCAGGCCGAGCTCGAACGGGTCGCGACCGACGATCCGGCGCCGGGTCCCGGCGTGCCCGCGTGACGATCCGCGCGAGGGGCCTTCCACTGGCGCTGGTCGGGATCACCTTCCGCGCCGCTCGACCCGAGGACCTGCCCGGCTGCGGCGCGATCTGGCGTGACTCGATCAACGACTACCTGGGACGGCTGAACCGGCCTGAGATCCCGGACGAGCTTGGGCCGATCGGACGGCTGCATACCCACACCCAGGCGACGGACCCGGATCGGTTCGTGGTCGCCGTGGTCCCGGGCGAGGGGGGCAAGCGGATCCTCGCGTTCGGATCCGCCGTGGAACGGGGCCGGATCTGGTTCCTGTCCATGCTCTTCGTGCGACCCGAGGCACAGGGCCAGGGACTCGGTCGAGCGATCCTCGAGCGCCTCCTGCCGGCACCCACGTTCGACGGCGTGCTGGCGACCGCGATCGACAGCCTCCAGCCGATCTCGACCGCACTGTACGCCCGCTACGGGATCGTGCCGCGGATGCCGATCATCGACCTGCGCGGCGAGGTGGACCGGCCGGATGCGTTTGCCGACCTGCCCGACGGGGTCGTCGCGATCCCGTTCGAGTCGATCGCCGACGGGCCGCCCGCCAGCCCCGGGCACCGGGCGCTCGCCGAGCAGGTCGACGCGCTCGACCGCGAGCTGCTCGGTGCCGAGCACCCCCAGGACCACCGCTTCCTCAGGACCGAACACCGGCGCGGGTTCCTCTACCGCGGCGCAGGCGGCGCGGTCCTCGGGTATGGCTATGCCGGCGAGGTCGGTCGGATCGGTCCGATCGCCGTTCGCGATGCGGCGCTCCTGGAACCGGTCGCCGGACACCTGATCGCGACGGTCCCGTCCCGCGGCGCACGGGCGATATGGGTTCCCGGAGCGGCGCCCGGCCTGATGCCCACGCTCCTCGCGGCCGGGCTGCGGATCGACGAGTTCCCGCTGCTGGTGTGCTGGGATCGTCCGTTCGCCGACTTCAGCCGGTACGTGCCGATCTCACCCGGGTTGCTCTGACCGCCGCGGCGTCCCGGAGGCCTCAGGGGCCCGAGCGTGGTAGCCTCGCGCCAGTGGCTCCCTCGCTCGTGCCCGCGGTCGGAGCCGAGACGCACGAGACCGGCGCGCCTCGCCGGTCCGGATCGCCGCCTCGGAGTAGACCGTGACCCTGGCTCCCCTTCGGGCCGCCGCCCGCTCGCACCGTCAGCGTCCCGTCGGACTGGCCCCGACGGAGTCGCCGGTCGACGGCGCCGTGCTCGTGCTTCACGATGTCACCAAGGCCTACCCGAACGGCAACGTCGCCCTGCGCGACGTGGACCTGGTGGTGCCCGAGGGCGACTTCGTGTTCCTCGTCGGGCCGTCGGGTGCGGGCAAGTCGACCCTCATCAAGCTGATCATCCGCGACGAGATCGCCACGACCGGGGCGGTCATCCTGGATGGCCAGGACCTCGCCCGCCTCGCCCGACGCCAGGTCCCCAAGGTCCGCCGGAAGATCGGGATCATCTTCCAGGACTTCAAGCTGCTGCCGACCAAGACGGTCCGCGAGAACGTCGCGTTCGCGCTGGAGGTGACCGGGACGCCGTCACGCGAGATCGGACCGGCGGTCGATCGGGTCCTGGCCCTGGTCGGCCTGACGGCCCAGGCACGCCAGCTCCCCGGGACGCTGTCGGGCGGCGAACAGCAGCGCACCGCGATCGCCCGGGCGCTCGTCCACGACCCCCGGATGATCATCGCCGACGAGCCGACCGGCAACCTCGACCCGCTCATCAGCTGGGAGATCCTCCAGCTCCTGCTCCGGATCAACGAGCTGGGGGTGACCGTCCTGATGGCTACCCACAACGCCGAGATCGTCACCGCGCTGCGCAAGCGGGTGGTCGCCCTCGAGGACGGTCGGATCATCCGCGACGAAGAGGCCGCGGCGTATCACCGTGAAGATTAGCCAGCGGTGATCTCGTTCGTCGTGTTCAGTCTTCGGCGAGCCTGGCAGGGGTTCTGGCGGAACGCCGTCATGAGCCTCGCGGCGACGGCGACGATGGTCTTCATGCTGCTCCTGTTGTCGGGCTTCTTCGTGGTCCTGACCGGCCTGAACGCGGGCCTCGAGTTCGTCGAGCAGAAGGTCGAGATCGTGGCCGACGTCAAGGATGGGGCCCCGACGCTCGCTATCGAGGCGGTCCAGGCTCGGGTCGCGGCGATGCCCGAGGTGGCCAGCGTCGAGTACGTCAATGCGACCGAGGCGCTCCGTCGGTTCCAGGAGCGACTCAAGCAGCAGGGTCGCGAAGACCTGACCACGGCGCTGGACAAGAACCCGCTGCCCGGCTCGCTCCAGGTCAAGCTGAAGGACCCGAAGGTCTTCGGGAACGTCGTCGAATCGCTCCGCGCGGACCCGAGCATCGAACGGGTCCAAGAGGTCAAGAACCTCATCGACCGCGTGCTGACCGTGACGAACCTGCTCCGGACCGGCGGCGTTCTCGTGCTCGCCCTGGTCGGCATCGTGGTGCTGTTCATCATCGTCAACACGATCCGCCTGGCCGTGGTGGCCCGCGCGGAGGAGATCGAGATCATGCGGCTGGTGGGAGCGTCCGACGCGTTCATCCGCTGGCCGTTCATCTTCGAGGGCGCGCTGGTCGGCCTCATCGGGGCCGCGATCACGCTCGGCCTGCTCGCGCTTGGCGCCGAGCCGCTCGGGCGGGTGATGACCGGGTTCTTCGAGGTCCTGCCGCTCCAGCTCGGTGCGCTGGGGCGGGACCTAACGATCATCGTCGTCGCCACCGGGGTCGGCCTCGGCGTCCTCGGCTCATGGGTCTCCGTGCGGAGCTACCTCCTCAAATAGCTCGCGCGATCCCGATCGGAGCCGGCCGCGGCCCTTCCCGGCGAGCCGTCGTACGCTGTGCCCTTCCAGCCGATCCGACCCACCCTCGCCCGTCGACCGCCCGGCCCCCACCCCCGTCGACCCCAGCTCTCGAACAGGGATCCGCGAAATGACCACCGACGAACCCGCCGCTCCCCTCGTGCCCGGCGAGGCTGGTGGATCGGCCGAGACCGCTGCCCCGCCCGGGGTCGCGCCGAAGGGGGAGCTCGACCAGCCCCGCGGCCGCCCGGGCCGCCGGGGCCGCCTTCCGATCGCGATCGCGCTGGTGGCCGTGCTCGCCGGGTCCGCCCTGTTCGTGTCGGGGTTCGCGCTGGGTTCGCTCAAGGCCTCCACGCCGGGCACCCCAGCCGACGAACAGGCCGCGTTCCAACCGTTCTGGGACACCTATCGCTCGATCACCGACGACTACGCCGGCGAGCCGGTCGCGCGGAAGGCCCTCATCGAAGGTGCGATCCGCGGGATGATCGCCGCGCTCGGGGATCCGTTCTCCGCCTACCTCAGCCCCGATGAGTACCGTCAGTCATTACAGGGTCTGTCCGGGCGGTTCGAAGGGATCGGCGCGACCGTGGCCGCGCGTCGCCTCAGCGGCGATGGCGCCTGCCCGACGCTGGGCGCCGGATGCGGCCTGGTGGTGGTCGAACCGCTCGAGGGTGCACCGGCGGCCAGGGCCGGCCTGCTCGCCGACGACCGGATCACCTCGATCGACGGGGTGACCGTCGACGGGCTCACCACGGACCAGGCCCTGGCCCGTCTCCGAGGCCCGAAGGGCACGACCGTCACCCTCGAGATCGTCCGCGCCACATCGGCGACCCCGTTCGACCTGCCGATCGTGCGCGACGTCATCATCCAGAAGGAGGTCCAGACGAAGACACTGGCCGGCGGCACGATCGGCTACGTCCGCCTGGCCGGATTCAGCGACCAGGCGGCCGACGACTTCGGTCGAGCCGTCAAGGACCACGTGGCCGCCGGACGAACCAAGCTGATCGTCGACCTGCGCGGCGACCCGGGTGGCTTCGTGACCGACGCACAGCGGGTGCTCAGCCAGTTCGTCCCGGCCGGGACCACGATCTTCTACCAGCAGGACGCATCCGGCGCCCGAACCCCGACCCTCGCCCAGCCCGGCGGCGCCGCCACCGACCCGTCGATCCAGCTCGTTGTCCTGATCGACGGGGGGAGCGCGTCGGCCAGCGAGATCGTGGCGGGTGCCCTCCAGGACCTCGGGCGGGCGAAGCTGGTCGGCTCGAAGTCGTACGGCAAGGGGACGATCCAGGTCTGGCTCCAGCTGGCGGACGACACGGGGGGCTACCGTCTCACCGTGGACCGCTGGCTGACGCCGAACGGACGCTGGATCCACGGCGTCGGTCTCCAGCCGGACGTCGCCGTCGACGCGACCGGCGCAGCGACGGGGGCCGACCCCGTCCTCGATCGTGCCCTTCAGGAGCTTGGCGCGCCGCCGACGGCCGGTCAGGTCACCGATCCGGCGGCCTGATGGTCCCGCTTGCACTGGCCGACGGGTTCGTTTAGGGTAGCCCGGAACGAAAGGAGGTGATGTGCAGTGATCGACAGTACAAGCTGCACCACCTCGCAGGAGATGGCCGTTTAAGCGGACACCCTGCGGGTGGATGAAGCTTTCGAACGCCGGTCCGAAAGGGCCGGCGTTCGTGCGCCCGGGCCCATCGCCCACCGACGGGGATCCGCCGCATCGCCGCGCATCACCCACCGCGGCCGGGTGGCGCACACTCTGCGTCCCCGGACCGCTCGCACGCTGAAGGAGTCCGACCGATGGGCGAGGAGACGATCGCCCTCAATCGAAAAGCGCGCCACGAGTACACGATCGACGACTCGTTCGAGGCCGGCATCGTCCTGACCGGCACCGAGATCAAGTCGATCCGGGCGCACAAGGTGAACCTGGCCGACGCCTACGTCCGGATCGATCGCGGCGAGGCGTGGATGTTCGGCATGCACATCGCACCGTGGGAGACCGGCAATCGCTACAACCACGAGGCGAAGCGGACCCGGAAGCTGCTCCTGCACCGGGCGGAGATCACCCAGCTGCTGTCGCGGACGAAGCAGAAGGGCCAGACGATGATCCCGCTCAAGCTGTACCTCACCGGCCGCGGTCGGGCCAAGGTCGAGGTCGGCCTGGCGCGTGGCAAGCAGCTCCACGATCGGCGCCGCGACATCGCCGACCGGGATTCACGTCGCGACGTCGCCCGCGAGCTGGCCGACATCCAGCGCGGCCGCGGCTGATCCGGCGGACGGAGAACGGTGCGCCAGGGACCTCGGATTGGCGACGAGCAGGACATCCGCTAGACTCAGGGCACGGGGATGCGTGGATTCGACAGGGTCCAGCTGCCCGGGAGCGCGAGCCGAGGATGCCACTCAGGCCTCGTTAATCAGGTGGCAAAACGAAGTACCTGGCAACCGCCAGTCGACTCTCGCCCTCGCTGCTTAGGCAGTAAGGTGAGCGTGGAAGCAGCCTCCTCCTCGCGGGCTGTGGAAGCGTCATCCAGCGGGGATGCGTCCAGCGCCAGCGTCGCGTAACACTGGACCAAGCCCGATCTAGGGGCACGTGACTGGACCGCTCGGTAGCCTGCCGATGGACGCCCGGGCGGTCGACGACAAATCATCGGACACGCTCGTAGTTGGTCCCTGGCGACGGGTTCTGGACGGGGAGTTCGACTCTCCCCCATCTCCACCACACCTTGGGTGGCGGCGCCCCGCTGCCGTGACGACATTCGCCTTCGTCTATCTCATCGCGGGTGGTCGAGCGGCGTCACCCCGGTCGATGGCGCGGTCGCTTCCAGCGCGAGGAGCACATCGGTCTTCTCGTCCCCCTTCCCGTCGAAGAAGCGCCCCAGGACGTCGCGGAAGATGGCGTCATCGGGCGCGGCTCGATGGAAGAGGGTCATGCAGGAGTGGAGCTTCATCCCGTCGAGGGCGCCGAAGATCTCCGTCGCGTTACGCGCTCGGTTGGCGGCCACGATGGCGGCGCATTCGCGCAGGCGCGGACCGAGGAGCGGGTGGGCCAGGTAGCCACGTGCTTCATCTAGCGAGGTGATCGCGTAGTAGCGGGAAACGTCGCTCCGACCCAGGCCAGCAAGCTGCGGAAAGACATACCACATCCAGTGTCCGGTCTTGAAGCCACGCCGAAGCTCGGCTACCACATCCGCGTAGACGCCGTCCTGCGCGGCAAGGAATCGGTCCAGATCGAACGACATCGACTGATCCCCCTGTGTCGGCGTCTCGCTGTCGATATCGAGCGGCACGGGCGAGGTCGTGCTGGTCCGCGTTGTCGCGCGAGTGCTACGGCCTGAGGTCACGTCGTGCGCTGACCCGAACGTCCTTCAGGGGCTCCGGAGCTGACGGATGGGTGGCGACGGGCCCGGACCGACGAAAGGGCTACTTGCCCCTGCCGATGAGCAGGATCCCGATCATCTGGGCGTAATGACTGTAGAAGGTCTCCTTGTGGATGACCTTGCCGGTCCGGTCCCGGACGATCCGGGTGACCCAGACGTCCTGCCCATCGGCCGGGTACTCGACCGACTCGACGACACCGTGCCGGAGCGAGGTGACGTACTTCTTGATCGTGTAACCGGCCTTGAAGTTCTTGACGATCGGCCGGGTGAAGCTCACGTGCCGACCCGACGGGACGCTATAGATCGTGAACCGGACGATCCCAGGCACGGCGTAGGTCCGGATCAGGATCGGATACTGCGTATCGTTCCGGAAGGTCATGTCCTGGACGCCGCCGCCGTCGCCCTTGAAGACCGTCGCGTCGAGGCCCTTGGGATAGCGGGCGATGTAGTAGTAGTGGTTCTTCCGCTGGCCCATCTGGAGCCCGGCCCGGAGCGCGGCATTGAACAGCGTCGTCGACGACGAGCAGATCCCGCCGCCGATCGACTTCCCCTCGACGGAGTGGCCGTTGATGATCGCGCCACCCAGCTTGTAGCCCTTGGCCAGGCTCACGACGCCGACGGTCTTCCAGTAGCTGAACCACTCGCCGGGGGCGACGACGGTCCCGTTGATCGCCATCGACGGGATCGTGATGTTGGCACTGTTCCCGTTATGAGCACCCACCTGGTAGTAGGTGGTCCAGCTCGAGATCGCCTTCATCTTCGGGGCGGCCTTGGTCGCCTCGTCGGTGGTCAACGTTGGCTGGACGATCGCGAGGGCGGGGACGATGGCGGCGCCTGGATCCTCGCCCTGGCCGGCCCTCGCGATGAGCAACCCCTGGACGGCTACGACGGTCCCCGGGACGTTCAGCTTGCGGCCGACCTTGGCCGGCTTGACGCCGACGATCCTGCCGCCCTTGGATGTATAGAACGTGGCGGAGACCGCCGGGCTGTCGACCTTGTTCGACAGCGACTTGACCGCGGCCTGGATCTTCGCGGGGTCGACGAGCGGGCCGTACGAGCCGTCCGCCCATGCGCCGAAGGAGACCCACGAACGCACGGCGGCTGGTGGGATCGTCCACTTGTCCTTGCCGTGGGTCAGGACGACCGGCGCGATCATCCGGCTGGCGCGCGACTCGGCGATCATCGCTTCCGTGTCGGTCACGGCCGGAGCCACGGGGCTCACGGCGAGCGGCATCGTCAGGGCCGCGGGAGCGTCCGGTGAGTCGAGCGCATCCGAGATCGAGGCCACCATGGACGCCTGGTCGACCTCAGCTCCCCAGACCGCGGGGACCTGCGCGAACCCGTCGGGTGTGGTCGTGACCACCGCCGACGTGGGCTCCCGGTCGATCTTCTTCGCAAGCGAGGCGATCGTCGCGGCAAGGACGGGCTGGTCGATGACGATCTTGGGTGCGACATCGACCCGCCCGAGCGCCGTCCGGGCCTCCTCGACGACCCGCTGGAGCGGATCGCCCGTCCGGCCGACAGCGAACGCCTCGTCGAGCATCGCATCGACATCCAGCCGACGACCGAGCTCGGCGTAGGTCAATGTCTGGGGGCCGTCCGCCGTATCGACGGTCAGTTGACCAGTGCCGACGGTAGCGAACGCCGACGTCAGCGCCGCCGCCGCTTCGTCCCGGGTCATCCCGGCGAGCTGGACACCGCCGACGGTCACGCCCGCCGCGACCTTGCCCGTGTAGCTCTGCTCGTAGGCCAGCACGGAGCCGACCGCCACCAGCGCGACGAGCAAGAGGCCGACGACGAAGGCGAGCAGGATACGGCCCGGATGCCATCGACGCGCTTCGATGGCTGGGGCTGCGAGCTGGGTTTCGGTCGTGGTGGTCATGGTGCGACGGTCATCCTACCAGCATGATTCGCTGATGTAAGGGGTACGGTTCTCCCATCGCCGGGCTGGTGAGGGACGAACGGCGCCCCACGGATGTGTCATGCCCTGGGCAGGACGACGATCCGCCGGTTCGGCTCCTCACCGATCGACTGGGTCACGACGTCCGGATTATCACGTAGCGCGATGTGGATCCAGCGCCGTTCGAGGGCCGACATCGGCTCGAGCTGGAGCATCTTGCCGGTCTCCACCACGCGGTCGGCGGCTCGGCGGGCGATCTCGACGAGCTGTCGCTCGCGCCGCCCGCGGTAGTCCTCGACGTCGACCAGCACCCGGGTCCAATCGCCCATCTTGCGCGATAGCATCAGGTTGACCAGGTGCTGCAAGGCCGACAACCGCTCGCCCTTGCGCCCGATGAGCGCCCCGAGTGCCTCTTTCTCGGCATCGTCCCCGACGACGTTGAGCCGACTCGTGTCGCCGGTCTCGACCTCGACCCGGACATCGAAGTCGAGCAGCTCCATCAGCTTCTCGAGGATCTCCTTGCCGGCCTGAAGGGCCTCCGGTGAGGCTTCGGCTGCGTCGAGCTCCGCGCGCTCGGACGCCACCGAGCCACGGGCGGCGGCCAGCTCGGCCCGATCGCGCTCGGTCAGGTCGGTCGAGGCGCTCCGGCGCGGGCGGTCGTCGCGGCGGGGTCGGTCGTCGCGGCGGGGCGGGCGATCGCCGCTCGGTCGGTCGTCGCGGCGCGGCGGGCGATCGTCGCGAGGGCGGGCCGCCGAGTCCGCCGATACCGACTGGGCCGGCTGGACCGACTGGGCCGGCGCCGGGGTTTCGCCGGCCGGAGCGCCGCTGCCGCTGCGTGGGCGGTCGTCGCGGCGCGGCGGGCGGTCGTCGTGTTCGACGGGCGGCAGCGGTGTCGACTGCGCCGCCTCACGCTTCGGTGCGCTGCCGCCGAGCGCGTTCCGCGGCGCGGCCACGATGCGCGCGGACTCTGCGCCCATGCCCAGGACGCCTCGGCTGCCCGGGGTCAGGATCTCGAAGTCGAGATCGTCGAGACCGACCGAGAATGCCTCGCGGGCATTGCGGAGGGCCTCTTCGACGGTCTTGCCGGTGAACTCTTCGTAGGCACTCATGTCAGCGTCGTCTCCCTCGCATGTCAGCGTCGTCGCCCGCGGCGACCCTTGCGGGCGGTGCGTTCTCGGGGGCGGACGGTCGAGGCCGCCTTGGCAGCCCGGTCGTCGGTCGCGGAAAGCACCGAGGTCGGTGTCCGCTTCGTGGGATCGGCCGCCGGGATGGCGACCGGGAAGCGCGGGGTATGGCCCATCGCCCAGGCGGGATGCCAGCCGAAGACCGGGAACATGCCGCCCCAGCCCAGGATGAGGTACTGCTGGACGATCGAGAAGATCGTCGAGACGATCCAGTAGATGAACAGACCGGCCGGCAGAAAGCCGCCGTAGAAGATCGAGATGAACGGGACGAACAGCATCGTCTGGCGTTGGATCCGCGTGTTCTGGTCGTCGACGCCCTGCGCGGCCGGCGGCAGCGCCATCCGCGACTGGACCAGCTGGAGCAGGGCCGACATGATCGCCAGGACCGAGATCCCGATCCCGAGGATCGGCAGATGGAAGAGCACGTTCGGCTGGCTCAGGTCGATCCCCAGCACGTTCGAGTTGATGCACGGGACGACCGGACCGGGATGCGGGGGCACGTTCGCCCCCGGACAGGCCAGCGTGATCAGCTGGATCCCGAAGACGTTGAGCATCCGGTTCGGGTCGATGTTGGTCAGGCCCTGGCTGAAGACCGAGTACATCGGGATCAGCAGGATGAACTGGAGGATGAGTGGGAGGCAGCCAGAGGCCGGATTGACGCCGCGCTCCTTGTAGAACTCGCTGGTCGCCGCCTGGACCTTGACCCGGTCCCCCTTGAAGCGGCGCTGGATCTCCTTGAGCTCGGGTGCCAGGAGCTGGGTCCGCTTCTGCGAGACGATCTGCTTGCGGTAGAGCGGGATGAGCAGGACCCGGACGATCAGGGTCACGATGACGATCGCGATCGCCATGTTGAGACCGCGGATCTCGGCGAAGAACACGAGCAGGATGAACAGGCTCTGGAAGACCGGCGTGAACAGCCAGGCCAGCAGCCCGATGACCGGCGGTGAGCCCGGCTGGGCCGGTTGAAGCGGGATCGACTGCGGGTTCGGGGTCAGGATCGGGGTCGGCGTGGCCGCCAGCGAGGGCACCGGCGACCCGGGTGCGGCCGACGGGCTGACGCCGGCAAGCGGGGCGCAGGCGGCCAGGAGGATGGCGACGCCGATCCCGACGGCGATCGGGATGATCCACGGGCGGAGCTGGACGCGGAGGGTGGCCGCCACCGTCCGGAGCGAGCTAGCGGACGGGGTCATAGCCACCCGGATTCCACGGATGGCAGCGCGCGATCCGCTTGGCCCCCATCCAGCTTCCCTTGAACAGGCCGTACTTCTCGATGGCCTGCTCGGTGTAGCGCGAGCAGGTCGGCTCGAATCGACAGCTCGACGGCAGCCAGAAGAAGATCACCCGGTAGAGCTTGATCAGGCCGATGCCGATCGATCTCACGCCGTCGTCGATCCTCCCAGGACCCCTCCCTTACGGAGGAGCCGTCCAACCGCCTCGGCGATCTCCTCGTGACTGGCGTTCACGATGGCCGGGCGGGCGATGATCAGAACGTCCCAGCCCGGCTGGAACGAAGCGGCCAGTGCCCGGAGGATCTCGCGGAGCCTCCTCCGGACCCGATTGCGGACCACCGCTCCCCCGAGCTTCCGACCGGTCGATAGACCGAACCGGGTCGTCTCGAGATCGGTCCGACGGAAACGGACGGCGAGGAGCGGATGGGACCGGACGAAGCCGTCGCCCTGGAGCGCCCGGAAGTCCCTCGGTCGGGAGAGCACCACGAGACGCGGCGCCGTTGCCCCTCGGTCGCCGGTCAGGCGGTCAGCCGCTTGCGGCCGCGCGCGCGGCGTGCGGCCAGGATCCGTCGGCCACCGGGGGTCCGCATCCGGGCACGAAAGCCGTGCTCCTTGGCGCGATGGCGCTTCTTTGGCTGGTAGGTCTGCTTCATCGGGGCTGTGCGCGATCCTCTCCATCCGGCCTCGGGTCCGACGGTGTTATCGACCCCTAAAGGCACGTGAACGCGCCGGGCGCACACAGGCGCTTGGCGCGTTAGACGTCAGGGCGGATTATGGAACCCGCCAGAGGGGGTGTCAAACGACGGAACGGCCATTCCGCCGGTCCGTCGGACGGCCGCCGGACGGGGTCGGGTCTGGCCTCCGCCGGTCGATCCGACGGCCCATGCACGGATACCCCCTGGGAGTATCCACCGATTCGTGTCGGATCGCCTTGCGAGGCCCCGACGGGCGGTGCTATCCTTCGCGGGCCGTCGGCGCCGGGAAGCGCGGTGGCAGCCTCTGGAGGACCTCCGGAGGAGCCCCTGGAGCGGACCGCCGCCGGCCTGCAGAGCGCGCCGAAACGAGCCACGCCACGGTTCCCCCGAGCCCGCGACCTTGGCCAACGATACCCATCGACCAACCCATCCGGTAGCCGCAGGTCACCCTCGATCTATGGATGCGAAGCAAGTCTGGCGGGCAGCCCTCGGCGAACTGCAGGTGGCGCTGTCCCCGGCGAACTTCGAGACCTGGCTGCGGGACACCCAGCTGGTCGATGTCGACGACAACCGGTTCCGGATCGCCGTCCCGAACGGGTTCGCCAAGGACTGGCTGGACACGCGGTACCGCTCACTCATCTCGCAGACGCTGGCCCGGATCGTCGGCTACAGCGTCCTGGTCGAGTTCGTCGTTCGGTCGGCTCCACCCGAGACGCGAGTGGCACCCGTCGCGCCCGCCGGCACGGGCCCGGCAGGCGGCCAGCAGGTCCGGCTCGAGCCGACGCGGGTCGGTGGCGAGGGCGGACCGTCGAGCCTCAACGCGCGCTACACCTTCGCCAACTTCATCGTGGGATCGGCTAACCGGCTGGCCCATGCCGCAAGCCTGTCGGTCGCGGAGCGTCCCGGCCACGCCTATAACCCGCTCTTCCTGTACGGCGGGGTCGGCCTCGGCAAGACCCACCTGATGCACGCGATCGGGAACCAGGTGATCGCCAAGTTCCCGCGCAAGAAGGTCGTGTATGCGACGTCCGAGAAGTTCACCAACGAGTTCATCACCTCGATCCAGCAGGGCAAGATCGACGAGTTCCGGGCCCGCTATCGCCGGATCGACCTCCTGCTGATCGACGACATCCAGTTCATCGCCGACAAGGAGCGGACGCAGGAAGAGTTCTTCCATACGTTCAACGCGATCCACGAGGACGGCAAGCAGATCGTCCTGTCGAGCGATCGGCCGCCGAAGCAGATCGTCACGCTCGAGGAGCGTCTGCGCAGCCGGTTCGAGTGGGGCCTCATCGCGGACCTGACCGCGCCGGACCTCGAGACCCGGATCGCCATCCTGCGGGCCAAGGCCGAGGAAGGCGCGGTCCCGATCACCTCGGACGTCATCGAGTTCATCGCTCGCAAGGTCGTCAGCAACATCCGCGAGCTGGAGGGCGCGCTCAACCGGATCGTGGCCTACGCCAGCATGAGCGCGGTCCCGATCAGCATCGAGCTCGCCCAGGCGGTCCTGGCCAACGTCATCTACAACCCGAAGAAGCGCCAGGTCACGCCGGAGCGGATCGCCCGGGTCGTGGCCGACTACTACGGCGTGCCGATGGACGTCCTCCAGGGGCAGAAGCGGGACAAGGCCATCGTCATGCCGCGGCAGATCGCGATGTTCCTGATGCGCGAGGAGACCGACGTGTCGCTCCTGCGGATCGGCGCCGAGCTCGGCGGACGGGACCACTCGACCGTCCTCCACGCGTGCGACAAGATCAATCGCGAATCGGCGGTCAACGACGAGCTTCGGCGCGAGATCGCGGCGGTCCGCGAGCTGATCTACGCCGACTGATCCGGGCAGCTCCGGTCCCTCCCTGCCGGCTGTGCCGACCTCCCCGGAGTACCCCCGAGACCTGCGTTCCCGACCCTTCGGTGTGGGTAACGGCACCGATTCGGTGGAAAACCCCGGTCTCCTGTGGACAAGGCCGTCGCTTCGTGCCGTCGCGGCGGGGGACAGGTGGCGGGTCGGCGGTGGACGGTGGCAGGTCCACGGAACCGGGTGGTCCGTCCTGGTCGACGATCGTCCACCAGGTCTCCCGGCTCCGTCCCCGACTTGGCTCCGCGACTCCACGTCCCGACGACCGTCGTCCACAGCCGATCCGTGCGAGGTCGCTCGGGCGCATCCACACCGTCCACCGCATGATGGTGATGACGACGTTCTAAGATATGGATGGGTAACCCACAGAACGTGCCTCCGGTCGGGTTCCGGATCCGAGGGGGCCCGCCGGACCGACCCAGCGCGACCCGAACGACCTCTCGCACACCCGGCCAGCCCGCCCTGGAGTGAACCCTCGTGAATGTCTCGGTGATGCAGGAGAATCTCGCGCGCGGCCTGTCGGTCGTGAGCCGGGCGGTGTCGTCGCGGAGCACCCTTCCGGTCCTGAGTAACGTCCTCATCCGGACCGAGGACGCCGGTCTGAAGCTGACCGCGACCAACCTCGAGATCGGGATCACCTACTGGGTCCCCGGCAAGATCGACAGCGACGGTGCGATCACCGTCCCGGCCAAGCTCCTGACCGACATCGTCGCGGGTCTGCCGGCCGGCGACCGGGTCGACCTCGAGCTCCAGGCGGGCGACACCCTGCGGATCCGCTGCGGCCGGTTCGAGACCCACGTCAAGGGCATCGATGCCGAGGAGTTCCCGGCGATCCCGGCCGCCGCCGAGCGCCCGACGACCCGGATCTCCCAGAAGCTGCTCCGCCAGGCCCTGACCGAGACCACCTTCGCCGCGGCGAGCGACGAGGCTCGACCGATCCTGACCGGCGTCCTGTGCCGGTTCGAGGGAGACCTGCTGACCCTGGCGGCGGCGGACAATTACCGGATCGCGGTCAAGTCGATCCCGACCCTCGACCCGGTCGAGGAGACCAGCATCGTCGTGCCGGCCCGCTCGCTCAACGAGCTGAGCCGGGTCCTGGCCGACGTCGACGACCCGGTCGACGTGGTCTTGGCCCAGAGCAAGAACCAGATCATGTTCCATCTCGAGGGGATCGACCTCGTCAGCCGGCTGATCGACGGCCAGTTCCCGAACTACCAGCAGGTGGTCCCGAAGAGCCACACGACGCGCTCGGTCATCGACCGCGAGGATCTCCTCAAGGCCGTCCGCCTCGCCGCCCTGATCGCCAGCTCGGCGGCGAACATCGTCAAGCTCGGGGTCGGGGTTGACGGCGACCCGTCGGTGGTCGTGACCGCAGCCGCCGAGGTCGGCGACAACGAGGGCAAGGTCGAGGCGACGGTCGAGGGGGACGGCACGACCATCGCGTTCAACGCCCGCTACCTCGTCGACGTGCTCCAGAACGTGTCGGCCGACCAGTTCGCGCTCGAGCTCAACGGACCGCTCTCGCCCGGGGTCTTCCGGCCGATCGGCGACGACGCCTACACCCACGTCGTCATGCCGGTCCGCACGACGTCCTAGGAGGCCGGGTCCCCACCCCGGCGACCGGTCTGCTCGCGTCGCTCGACGTTCGTGACCTGCGTGGCTACGCGTCGCTGGAGGTCGCCTTCGGCCCGGGTCCTCACCTCGTCTGGGGGCCGAACGCGGCCGGCAAGACCAGCCTGCTCGAGGCGATCGTCCTGGTCGCCTGGGGCCGATCGCACCGGACCTCGACCGATTCGGAGCTGATCCGGTGGGGGACCGACCTGGCCAGGGTCGAGGGCCGCGTCAGCGCGCCGGAACCGGGCTCCACCGCCGAGCCGGCGGTCGTCGAGATCGCCCTGGTCCGCGAGGGCAATGGGGCCCAGCGCAAACGGATCCGGGTCAACGGCGTCCCGCGTCGCTCGAGTGCGCTCGCCGGCATCCTGCGGACGGTGATGTTCGCGCCGGAGGACATGCTCCTCGTCGCCGGCGCTCCGGGTCCGCGACGCGCGGCGATCGACACCCTGGCGTCGAGCCGGTCGCCGGCCTTCGGCGCCGAGCTCGCGACGTACGGTCGGGCGCTCCAGCAGCGGAACGGGCTGCTCCGGGCGATCCGCGAGGGCGTCGCCGAGCGGGATCAGCTCCGGTACTGGGACGCTGCGCTCCTGGACTCCGGGACCGTGGTCGTCGAGGGACGACTGGCGACGCTCGAGGAGCTCGCGGACCCGCTCCGGCGCTCCCACGCGGAGATCGCCCCCGACGAGGGACGGCTCTCGTTGCGCTACGCGACGAACGCGCCGCCGCGACCGGGCGAGTCGATCCGCGCGGCCCTGACCCGCCGGCTGGCCGAGACCGCCGAGAAGGAGGCGTGGAACGGGACCACCCTGATCGGACCCCACCGCGACGACCTCGTCTTCGAGCTCGAGGGGCGCGACCTGGCCGGGTTCGCATCGCGCGGCCAGCAGCGGACGGCGATCCTGGCACTCAAGCTGGCCGAGCTCGACGTCCTGACCGCGCTCGACGGGCACCCGCCGCTGCTCCTCCTCGACGACGTCTTCAGCGAGCTCGACCCGGATCGCCGGGCCCACCTGGTCCGCCGGATCGCCGACCTGCCGCAGGCGTTCGTGAGCACGACCACGCTCGACGATCTCGATCCGGCGCTCCGCGCCGCAGCCACGGCCTGGCAGGTCCTCTCGGGTCCGGACGGCGCCGAGCTCGGTCCGCCGGCGGCCCCGGTCGCACCGGTCGCGTCGAAGGGGATCGGGTGACGTCGTCGCGACGCCGACCGATGGAACGGATCGGCGACCTACTCCCCGCGGCAGCGCGTGAGCTCGGACTCGAAGCCGAGCTCCGCCTCGCTCGCGCCACCTCGACCTGGGACGCGCTCGTCGCCGAGCGGGTCCCGGCGGCGACCGGATCGTGCCGTCTCGTCGGCATCGAGGGCGATGCGCTGATGGTCGAGGCGGATCACCAGATCGTCGCCCAGGAGCTCCGCCTGCGAACCGGGGAGTTGCTGGGCGCCTTCCGGACGGCTCCCGGGGGGTTCTCGGCGAGTGGACTTCGGGTCGGGGTCCGGCGGGTATAATCCGGCCCAACCTGCCAACCGATCTCGAGGGTCGCGCGGCGCACCCCGAGCCTCGAACCGCCAGATCCCGAGACGAGACCGCATTTGGCCGCACGGCTTCAGATGAAGCTCGGCTTCGTCGCCGAGCAGGACCGCCTCCCCGACTCGCCGGATACGGTCGTGCCCGAGGAGCCGACGATCGGCTCGATCGTCCGCTCGAAGGGCAACCTGTACCTGCTGGTGACCGCCCGGACCCCGGGCTCCCGCCTGCGCGAGGTGACCCGGCTCGTTTCGGACACGATCCGACGCGAGTACTACTACGACGAGTCCGCCGGGATCGTCGTCTGCTTGGCGAAGGCGATCAAGGCGGCCAACAAGAAGCTCGTCCACCAGAAGGAACGTCTCGGCGGGGATGAGACGAACGGCCCGATCGGGGTCGCCGCTGCCGTCGTCCGCGGCAACGAGCTGTATGTCGTCACGGTCGGCCCGGCCGAGGCCTACCTGATCCGCCAGGCGCGCCTGTCGACGCTGCCCGACCCGCACCGCGAACGGGGTCTCCCGACGACCGAGATCGAGCCGGACGTCTGGCGGGGCGAGATCTCGGTCGGGGATTCGGTCGTCCTGGCCTCCCCGAACCTGGTCGCCCGCCTCGGCCCCGACGAGCTCAAGGACGCGATGGTCACGCTCCATCCGCAATCCGCGATGGAGCATCTCCATCATCGGTTCATCGCCGCCGACGGCACCGGCAGCGACGGGGCGCTCGCGTTCGAGGCGACCGAGGTGTCCGCCACGACCAAGCAGCGCAAGCTCGTCCCGGTCAAGCCGGCGGAGCCGCTGGCCGGCTCGCCCGAGCGTTCCCCGATCCCCCTCGCCGATAGCGTCACCGCGGGCGCCGCCGCCGTCCAGCAGTCGGCGAGCAAGGCCAAGGTCGCCGCCGGCGGCGCCGCCGGGCGGATGTTCGGCGGGATCCAGGACCGGCTGCCGCGACGGACCGGCGGCGCCGATCGACGGGTCACCGGAGCGTCCGCCCGTCGGGAGACCCAGCGCCGGGCGGCGGTCGCCGCGCTCGCGCTGGTGATCGTCGTGGCGACCCTTGGGCTGGCCGTCTGGGCCGTCGGCGGTCGGAGCGGATCGCCCAGCGAGCTGGGCTCCCAGACGGCCGGGCAGAAGGCGCTGATGCAGGCGAAGAGTGCGATCGACGAGGTCTACGCCCCCGGGGTCAACCTCGTGACGAACGATCCGCCGCGGGCGACCGAACTGCTGACGACCGCCTGGACGCAGCTCGACGCCGCCGCCGCGGCCGGGATCACGGCGAGCGCGATCGACCCGCTCCGGGCGAAGGCGCGCGCCGGCCTCGACCAGCTCTACGCCATGGACTCCGTCGCGGCGAGCACCCTCTTCTCGTTCGTCGACGCCAATCCCCCGGTCGACCTCCAGGACGTCGTGCTCGGCCCGGACGGGGCGCCGTACGTGCTCGACGCCTCGACCAAGGCGGTCTACCGGATCGACGTCAAGGGCAGCAAGGCCACGCCGGTCATCAAGTCGGGTCAGACCGTGGCTGGGACCAAGGTCGCCGACCCCCGGTTCATCGCGCCGGCCGGCCCCGACGTCCTCATCCTCGACACCAAGAACGCGTTGTGGCGCTGGCGTCCCGCCGACAAGACCGGCAAGGGCACCCTGGCCCGGGTCCGGGTCAAGGACTCCGCGAGCTGGGGTGACGATGTGCGGGCGATCGGCGCATTCGTGACGAACCCGGACCAGGGCCTCTACCGGCTGTACGTGGTCGACCCGTCCGAGAAACAGATCCTGTCGTACGCCCCGGCCTTCGACGGTGGCGGGTTCCTCGGCGATCCCACCCCGTGGCTGGCCGCGCCCCAGGACGTCGCGACCGTGGAATCGATGCTGATCGACGGGGACATCTACCTGTCGCGCCCGGGAGGCGACTCGATCACCCGCTACGTCAAGGGCGGCAAGAGCGGATGGAAGCCGGAGGATCCGGGCGACGGCCTGCTCCGTCCGTCGCCGAACTACAGCCTCATCGCCTCCGGCGCCATCAAGGACAACGGCGACGTCTACGCCTACGACAAGCCGAACGCCCGGGTCCTCGCGTTCACCAAGTCGGACGGGTCGCTCCAGCGGCAATACCGGCTCAACGGGGCCGATCCGGCATGGGCGGATGTCCGCGGGATGTACGTCATCGCCGGGAGCGGGACCGAGCCGGCGACGCTCGTGTGGGTCGACAAGAGCCGGCTGATGACCGCGATCCTCGAGGCCGTCAAGGTGCCCACGGCCTCGCCCGGCGCGAGCGCCTCGCCGGGTGCCTCGCCCAGCCCGACGCCCAAGGCGACCAAGAAGCCCAAGCCGAGGAAGACCCCCAGGCCGTGACGCCCCGAGCCACCGTGGGATAATCGGACGATGGCGGAGGAACTCGTCGAGATGGTGGTCGAGAGCGTCCGCGTCCACATGCCGTCGAGCCAGCACGTGGTGATCCTCAAGGAGCTCGAGCGCGAGCGATACCTCCCGATCTGGATCGGTCCGTGGGAGGCCAACGCGATCGCGATGAAGCTCCAGGGGGTGTCATCCGAGCGGCCGCTCACCCACGATCTGTTCGCGTCGACGCTCGAGCTGCTCGGCGTCGCGATCCGCAAGGTCGTCATCTCCTCCCTGGCTGAGGAGACCTTCCATGCCAGGCTCTACCTCGACTCCGGCGGGCGCGAGCTCGAGGTCGACTCGCGGCCCTCCGACGCCCTGGCCCTCGCCGTCCGCGCCGGTGTCCGGATCTTCGCTGCCGACGGAGTCCTCGATCGGGCCGGCGTCCGGCCGGACGAGGGCGACACGACGATCGAGGACCTCGAGGCCGCCGACGACGCGGCCTCGCCGGCGGACCCTCGCCTCGACGTGTTCCGCGACTTCATCAACTCGCTCGACCTCGGCGGCGATGCGGGCACGCGCGAGGGCCCGCGCCCCGAATAGCTCCGTTCGGGAAGTCGTGATGGGCCGGTCGCGCCGCCAGGACGGCCTCACTCGGCCAGGACGGCCTCGCCACGTGACAGGGCCCGCTTGGGAGAAGCCCACAGCCGCAACCGCAGCGACCAGAAGTCGCGGACGGCGCGAACGATGACCTGCGGCTTCGCCCCGGTCGGCGAACCCGCCGTCCGCGGGTAGTGCGGGACGCCGACCTCGACGACGGACCGACCCCGGGCTCGCAGCTTGATCAGCAGCTCCGCCGACAGGAAGGCCCCGCCCGACTCGACCCGGATCCCGGCCAGCGCCTCGCGCCGGAACAGCTTGCAGGCGCAGTCGACGTCCGTCGCGCGCAGCCCGAAGAACACCCGGTTGGCCAGGCGGTAGCTCTTGGCGTAGATCGTCCGGATGACGGGGTCGGCCCGCTTGATCCGGAAGCCGATGACCACGTCGGGCGCATCCGCCCGCGACATCCGCTCGGTCAGCCGCGCGAGATCGGCCACCTTGAATTGGCGGTCGCCGTCGGTGAACGCCACGAACGCGAATCGAGCGGCCCGCAACCCCGAACGGATGGCCGCCCCATAGCCCAGGTTCACCCGGTGGTGGACGACCCGGACGGTCTCCGGATGAGCCGCGACGAGGCGATCGGCGATCCCGCCGGTCCCGTCGCGCGAGCCGTCGTCGACGATGACGATCTCGAACCGGTCGGCCAGCGACGGCAGGGCGAGGAGGGCCTCCTCGACGAGCGGCCCGAGATTGGATTCCTCGTTGTGGGCCGGGAAGAAGTACGACAGCTCCGGGACGCGGGCGGCGGGCGTGACGTCGGGCCGGGTGTCGGCCTCGGCGACCGCGGTCACCGGCCGCCCTCGGCGAGCGCCCCGTCGACCCGGTAGACGACCTGCGGGCCCGGGACCGCCAGCTGGGTGAGCCGGTAGCGACTCGCCAGCGACCCGATCACGGCGGGGTCGATCTGGATGAGGATGATCGGCCGGCGGCCGAGATTGGCGTCGATCACTTCGGGGATGTCTCCGAGATGCTCATCGAGACGGGTCCGGTCGTCGACGATCCGGATGTCCGGTCGGCGGCCCTCGATGTGCTGTGCGTACCATAGCGGGGTCGAGTAACTCCACCATGACAGGACCACCGCGTCCTGGCCGATGACGTTCTCGTCGAGGACCGCGTCGAGCCACGCGGCTCCAGTCCGATCGCGGCTCTCGTCGACGGCCGCCCAGCGAGACGGCAACCGGGCGAGCATCGGGACGAGCAGGAGCCCGGCCACGATCACCGCGACGACCGGCGCGCTCGCCCTCGCCCCATGGCGGTCGAGCCGTCCCGGGGCAAGCGTCCGATCCAGCCGGTCGACCGTGACCTCGGCCAGGACGGCGATCCAGGTCAGCGCGATGACCGCCGGGACGAGGTAGTAGCGGTCGATCTGGGCGTTGTCGTAGGACGCGGCGAACCAGCACATCAGCGCCAGCGCCGGCCCGGTCAGCAGGGCGTATCGAGGCCTGCGGACGACGGTCGCGACGAAGCCGAACGGGACCAGCCAGACGAGCGGCCCGAGCTGGTCCGACGCGAATCCCGCCAGGGCGACGGCCTTGGCGCCGAGGTCGCTGAATGGGGCGACCAGGCTGCCCTGGAACTGCTGGGCCAGGACGATCCCCCAGAACCCATCCCATGTCTCGGGGTGGCCGTAGACCATCGTCGCCCGGAACGGCCCGGCCCGCAGCGGCAACTCGAGGTAGACGAGCGCCAAGGTCCCGGCGAGGGCCAGCAGGCAGGTGCCGACCAGCCGTCGCCGGCGGAGGATGCCGGGGGCGACCGCGAAGACGAACAGGACGATCGACGGCGCCAGTAGCAGGACCAGGCTGTGGCTCCCGAGCGCGAGGCCGAAGACGACGGCAGCACCGATCAGTCGCCGATCGGCGCCCGGGCAGCCCGCCCGGTCGAGTCGCTCCCAGTCCACGAGCAGCACCAGCAGGAGCACCGTCAATGCCAGGAACAGTGCGTGGACGTCAGCGTGGGTCCCGATCGACCAGGCGATCGGGGTGGTCGCCAGGAGCACGCCCGCTGCGAACGCGATCCACGGCCGCCCGGTCAACCGACCGACCAGGACGGCGGTCAGGCCGGCAGCGACGGCGATGCAGACCGCATCGAGCAGGTTCATCCGGAACGCCGGGTCGCCGAACGGCTGGAACACGACCGACGCCAACCAGCCCAGGATGACCCAGGTCGGGAACCCGGTCGGGTGGCCGGTCCCGAGAAGCGGGCCGACCGCCTGGAGCTCAGCGGTATCCCAGAAGGCCACGCCGGGCAGGAGCGTCGCCACCGACAGGCCGAGCGCGATCAGACCTGCGCCGAGGGCGGAGAGGGCCGTTCCGAGGGTCGTCTGCTCCGGCCGCTGGGACGTTACCACCCGTACAGGTGCCCCCAGGTCACTCCCCAGGCGACGATCGCGATCGACAGGGCGATGAGGACGTAGCCGAGCCGGCGGAGACGCCCGCCGGCCTCGAGAGCGAGGGCCAGAAGGATCAGCCCGAACGGCGCGTAGTCATTGCTGAACCGGTAGCCGAACTGGACCCAGCCCTGGCTGAAGTGCATCAGGTCGACGAGCGCGATCGCCAGGACCGCGATGGCGGCGCCGGTGACCAGGCGGTCACGTCCGAACCAGCGCAGCGAAGCGAAGGCGAGGAGCCAGGCCGGGCTGGTCAGGAAGAGACCCATCCCGACGTCGCGCGGCGCGACGATCGGGCAGATCGTCGAGAAGAACTCCCGGGGGGCGCCGGCCGCGCAATCTGGGAGGTCGGGCATGATCGACGGCAGGCCGCCCAGGAACAGTCCGAGGTTCTGGAGCAGATAGCGCGGGTCCTCGATCCCCCATCCGGGGTGGTAGGCGAGCTGCGGATACGACGCGGTCTCGGCCTGATACAGGACCTCGTACCCGGGACTGAGCAGGTGGCCCGTCGTGGCCCACGTGTAGGCGAGCAGGACGCCGATCGGGATCGACAGCCCCAGGATCGCCGAGCCGGCCCGGCGCACGCGATCGCCGCCGCCGCCCACGAGCACGAAGAACGGCAACCCGAAGACGATCGTCAGGCGGGCCGTGCACGCCAGCCCGAACAGGAATCCGGCCAGCACCTGGCCCGGGTCCAGCCCGAGCCGGCGCGCGGCGGCTCCGGCCGCCAGGGAGGCCTCGTCGTCGGGCTCGCCGGCGGCTGCCGCCGGGTCTCGGGACAGGGCGATCCCGATCGCCAGCAGGGTCAAGCCGACCGCCACGACGTGGGCCAGGTACCAGGTCGTCCCGAGCTCGGCGGCGTACCACAGGACCGTGCCCAGGCCCAGGAACAGCGTCGTCGCGATCCTCACCCGGCGACCGATCGGCAGCCGCCCGAGGCACCAGAACGCGATCGCGACGTCGAGGGCGCCGATGAACGCCGCGATGAGCTGGGCATCGGTCGACAGGCCCCAGATCGCTACGAACGGCATCAGCACGACGGCCGGCAACGGCGGGAACGGCAGCAGCCCGTAGCCGGTGGTCTCGCCGTGCGGCCCGGCCGCCGGGACGACGTCCTGGAACAGGTCGTTGCCGTGCCCGGCAGGTCCGTCGGCGACCGGGAAGCGGATCGTCGCCCGACCGTCGAGGAACGCCTCGGCCTGCCACACGAAGTGGTTGTAGTAGCTCGGTCGCTGGGGGTTGCTGACGACGTAGACGACGAAGAGCATGGCCGCGATCGCGAGGCCGATGAGGACCGTCGAACGAGCGCTCGAGCGGGTGGCGGGTCGGCGGCTCGTTCGGACGTCCGTCAAGGGACCCTGCGCTATACTCCGCTCCACCTCAGCGCCCGTGCAGGAGGGGAACCTCCCTGGCAGTCGATCTTCCCGGTGTGCCCGACCGAGGCACCGCAACGCCGAAGCGGTCATACCAGGCCGTCGGGGCGCTCATCGCGATCCTGATCCTCGGGTTGGCCTTCCGCCTCATCATCGCATACGTCCTTCTGCCCGGGTCCGGATTCGGCGCGGATCGTGGAACCTTCCAGGCCTGGGCCGGCGACCTCGCCGCCAACGGCCCGCCCGGGTTCTACCAACGGGTCTCGTTCATCGATTACACCCCCGGATACCTCTACGTCCTGTGGCTGATCGGGGTGGTCGGGAACGCGATCGGCGGGATCGGCGACCTGATCAAGCTGCCGGCGATCCTGTCGGACGTCGTCATCGCGTGGCTCATCCATTCGATCGTCCGAGAGCTCGGCGGATCGCGTCGGGCGGCGCTCATCGGCGCCACCCTGTTCCTGGCCAACCCGGTCACCTGGTTCGACAGCGCGATCTGGGGCCAGGTCGACGCGGTCGGCGTGATCTTCGTCCTGCTCAGCGTCCGCGACCTGTGGCGCCGACGACCCGAGCGGGCCTCGTTCTGGGCGGTCGTGGCGGCGATCATCAAGCCACAGCTCGGGATCCTCGTCCCGATCATCGCCGTCGTCCTGCTGCGACGCCATATCTACGACTGGCTCCGCCCGCCCGGCCCGACCGACGCCGACCAGGATCCGGCCGTGGAACGGCCCGCGGGCCCGAAGGGCGACCGCTGGTTCGACCGGCTCGGCCAGGGGCCGGTGCGCCTCGTCACGAGCGCCGCGGTGGGCTTCCTCACCGCGATCGTCCTGTGCATCCCGTTCGGCCTGTCGTTCATCGACCTGATCCGACAGGTCGGCAAGGCCGCCGGCGGGTACCCGTACATCACGGTCAATGCCTACAACCCCTGGGCACTCATCACCAGGGCCGGGAACGGCCTGGCCGAGAACGGGACGTGGCTGCGCGACGTGGCCGGCACGAAGGCCGGAGAGGACGCGACGACGATCGGCGGGATCCCGGCGCTGTACGTCGGGACCGCGCTCCTGCTGGTGGCGATCGCGGCCGTCTGCCTGGTGGTGGCGCGCTACTCGCGCCGCTCGACGGTCGTGGTCGACGACGGCCTCCCCGGCGGCCCGTTCCGCGTCCTCGTCGACGATCGGCGGTTGCTCGTGGTCGCGCTGGCGGCGATGGCCCTCATCTTCTTCGTGGTCCCGACGCGGGTCCACGAGCGCTATCTCTTCCCGGCGTTCGCACTCGGCGCGATCCTCGCTGCGTCCTCGGTGCGCTGGCGGATCGCCTACGCCGTCCTGGCGGTGGCGAGCTTCGCGAACCTGTACGCCGTCCTGCTCATCCCGTACTTCCAGAACCCCGGGATCAAGGACTGGCTCGGCGTGGCCGACGCCATCCGCTCGCCGCTCGGAGTGACGCTGGTGGTCGTCGGCCACGTCGCCGTCTTCGCCTGGGTCCTGTCCGAGCTTCGACCGGCGGCGGTCCGTCGACTCGACACCGAGGCACTGACGGACGAGCGCTGGGAGGCCCTCGAGGAGGCCGGGGCCCTCGAACCGGACGACGGGGACCCGGACGCGGCGATCGGTGCGACCGTCATGGGCGCGGCCGCGCCGAACGCGCCTGACGCATCGCGGGTAGCCGGTGCAGCGACGATGTCCACTGCGGCTGCGGGGGGTTCGGCCGCCCCGGTCGTGGCCGGCCTCGCTCCCGTCGACGACCGCGCCGGCCTGCCGCTGCCGTTCGGTCTCGGCGCGATCAGGGCGCTCCAGCCGGACCGATCGCGGCGTCTCCACGGCGAGGGCGGCGGCGGGTTCGCCCGGATCGACCTGTGGCTGCTGATCGTCATCGTGGTGGCCGCCCTCGTCCTGCGCACGTTCCGGTTGTCCGAGCCCTACCGGATGCACTTCGACGAGGTCTATCACGCGCGGACCGCGACCGAGTTCCTCCAGGACTGGCGCTACGGGATGCCCCACGACATCTACGAGTTCACCCATCCCCACCTGGCCAAGTACGCGATGGCGGTCGGGATCATCGCGGCGGGGGACGACCGGGTGACCGGTGAGGTGTCGCTCGGGATGCCGGTGCGCGACGCCATGGTCGCGGGTCGTTACGAGGACACGACCCTGCCCGCGGGTCACGGCGGGGACCGGTTCTACGCCGCGGGTGGCGACCAGGTGCGAGGCTACGACCTGACGACGCGCAAGCTCGTGGTCACCTGGTCGGTCCCCGGGGCGGCGGCGATCGGACTCGATC
The DNA here is from genome assembly GCA_017881905.1 of Chloroflexota bacterium. Taxonomy (GTDB): domain Bacteria; phylum Chloroflexota; class Limnocylindria; order Limnocylindrales; family CSP1-4; genus Chersky-267. The sequence continues at coordinate 6,415 of JADGQI010000104.1, read as the reverse complement.
CGGTTGGACGCCGGGGGTTCATCGGGACCGATGACGGGTCCGTGCTCGTGGTCGACGCCGCGACGGCGTCATCGGCGGAATCCTCGTCCGACCCGACCGTCCCGTCGGCCGTCGGCCCGACCGAGCTGGCGAACGTCGGGGCCCCGATCACGCGGATCGCCGTCAGCGACGACGGGACCGCCCTCGCGGTCGCCACCGCCGACGGGTCGGTCGTGTCGGTGGACCCGGACACCGGCGAGATCCTGGGGACCACGCCGCTCGCCGGCGTCGTCGACCTCGCCGATGGTGGGACCGGGAGCGGTCTGACCGCGGATCCCGCGACTGTCCCGGATCACGCCGCGGCCGCCAAGACGCTGGCCGGGATCACCCATGGCGACGCCGCCGAGTATGAGCGTCGGCTCGCGACGCCGGCGGCCTCGGGCGCGCAGGTGGTGGTCGTAGGCGGCTTCGCCGAGGACGTCCGGGGCACCATCGAGGCTGCGATCGCCGACGGGCGCCTCGATGGGTTCACGATCGCGTCCCTGCCCCGCATCGCTGCGTCGGGTCCGACCGGCGTGTCGTTCATCGATCCGGCGACGGGGGCGATCGTCGACACCGTGGATCTGGATTCCGCTGCCCGCGGTATGGCCAAGGTCACCGGGATCGACAAGCCCAGCCTGTACGTCGCGCTCGCGGACAAGCAGGTCGCCGTGCTGCTGCTCGGCGACTCCGACGGCAAGACGCGGCCAGGCCTGGACAAGACGTTCAAGGTCCCGGGCGACGTCCGGCGGGTCCTGTACGACGAACCGACCGGGATGGTCCACGTCCTCGGCACGGCGCCGGATGGTTCGGGCGACACGATCTACGTCATCGAACCGCATGCCAACGCGACGTTCGCCGACGCGCGGCTGCCGTTCAAGGCGCAGGCCTGGGCGCTCGACGCGAACGCCGACTACCCCAGCTCGGATCGACAGGACATCCTCGTGGCGTCGGCGGACGGGATACTGGCGTCGGTCGACACGGGCGACCACGCCTTCGCCTGGCGCCTGCCGGGGGTGATCGCCGGCGCGCTCATGGCGGGCCTGATCTTCCTCCTGGTGCGGATGCTGTTCCGGCGCCGCGAGGTGGCAGTCATCGCGGCGATCCTCGTCCTCGTCGACGGGATGCTCTTCGTCCAGAGCCGGATCGCCATGAACGACGTCTACGTCGGGTTGTTCATCGTCGCCGCCTACACCCTGTTCACGCCGTTGTGGACCGGTCGCTGGCGAAGACCGTGGGCGTTCTGGCTCGTCCTGCCGCTGGTCGGGATCCTGCTCGGACTGGCGCTCGCCTCGAAGTGGGTCGGCCTGTACGCGATCGCCGGGATCGCCGTGCTCATCCTGGGTCGGTCGGCCCTCGGTCGGATCCTGCTGATCCTCGGGTTCATCGTGGGGACGACCGTCCTCGGTCTGATGGCGATGGACGTGCCCGCCGCGGCGACGAGCAACGGCAACCTGTTCTTCGCCGGCCTGATGATCGCGCTGACGCTCGGGACCGTGCTCGTGACGGTCCTCCACCCGATCGAATGGTCGACGGAGGAGACCCGGCTCGCGCTGGTCGGGCCGGCGGCGATCGGGATCCTCGTGTTCCTGGTCGCGGTACCGTTCAGCGCCGCGACGACCCGGCTCTCGTTCAGCTCCCTGAGCGTGACTCCCCTGGAGCTGTCGCTCGCGCTCGTCCTCGCCTCCGGCGGGGTCTGGCTGCTGATGCGCCTGGCCGCAAGGTGGGGCTTCGGCCCCCTCGCGCCGCCGCCCGAACCCGACGATCCCCTCCGGCTGGTCGAGCGGCCGGCGACACCGCCGCAGGGCTGGCTCCGGCCCGGGACCATGCTCGGCCTGCCGATCGTGTGGGGGATCGTCAGCCTGGCGGTCATCCCGATCGTGGTCTACGTCATCTCGTACCTGCCGTGGGTCGCCCTCGGCAACCGGTTGACCGATACCTGGCCGCCGGGCCATACGGGCCAGACCCTGCTCCAGCTGACCCAGTCGATGTACGACTACCACAACGGCCTGCGGGCTACCCATGCCGCGTCGTCGCCGTACTGGGCCTGGCCGTTCGACCTCAAGCCCGTCTGGTTCTACCAGGACAGCTTCGCGGGGAACACCGCCGCCGCGATCTACGACGCGGGCAACCTCGTGGCCTGGTGGCTATCGATCCCGGCGATGATCTTCGTCGCGGCGCAGGCCTTCCGTCGTCGGAGCCTGGCGCTCGGGCTGGTCTTCGTTGCGTTCGCGTTCCAGTGGATGCCGTGGGCCCGGATCGATCGGGCCACGTTCCAGTACCACTACTACGCGGCGCTCCCGTTCCTGCTCATCGCCCTGGCCTACTTCATCGCGGAGCTGCGCAACGGGCCGTCGCCGCGGACGTGGATGCTGGCGCGCCTGACGGCCGCCCTGGCCGTCCTGGGGCCGGCGCTGATGTGGCTGTTCAAGGGGCCGCTGTGCGCCTACGTCCGCGTCGTGGCGGTGAACCCGGGCTCGCAGGCCTGCGTCGCGACGGCCCCCGGCCAGATCGTCCTGACCTGGCGGACCGCAGGGATCATCGGCGTGCTCCTCGTGGCGGGCGTCCTGCTCGTCGTCCAGCTCCTGCGACTCGGCCCGCCCGACCGGTCACGGAGGGAGATGGACCGGCGGCTGGTCGGGATCGGGCTGACGGCGCTCCTCGGGGTCATCGCCCTGCTCGCGGTCGGAGCCGTCCTGCCCGACACGGCCATCCTCAACCAGGACGGCTTCCGGATCGAGCCCATCGCCCTGGTGGTCCTCATCGCCCTGCTGCCGGTCGCCTGGGTGGTCGCCACGGCGCGGGATGCCCGCCGGTTCGCCGCGGGCATGCTCATCGCCTGCATCGCCTGGTTCGTCGTCTGGTACCCGAACATCTCGGCCCTGCCCCTCCCGTCGGCGATCGTGAACGCCTACCAGGGCCTGTTGCCGACCTACCTCTATGCGTTCCAGTTCCCTGTGAACACGGACCCGGTCCAGCCGTTCCACCTGATGAACCCCACGACGATCCTGGGGGTCAGCGTGCCGGCTGCCCCACTCCTGTTCGGTGCGCTCCTCCTCACCTGCGTGGTCGTCGGGTACAGCGCCTGGACGTGGCGGGTCTCGGCGGCCGAGCGCGAGGCTGAGGCATCCGACCCGAGCAGCCTCGCACCCGGGGGTCGGGCGGGCTAGGGTCGCGGGACGAGGATCGTCGGCTCGGACGGGGCGCCCTCGCCGGCCGAAGGCTCGCCGGCCGGATCGTCGTCGGTCGCGGCGACCGAGGACCCGGTCGGACGCATCGGCGCGGGCACCTCGGCCCGGAAGTCGCGTGGCAGTGCGCCCTGGGCCGCCACCCGCCGGATGACGAAGCCGTAGTACGCCTCGACGCGATCGGTGATCCGCTCCCAGCTGAACGTCTCGGAGCGGGCCATCCCGCTCGCGCTCATCTCCGCGCGCAGGTCGTCGTCGAGGACGAGCCGGCCGATCGCGGCGGCCAGCTCGCGCGGCTCGCCCGGCGGGACGAGGAGTCCCTGCTCCCCGCGCCGGACCACGCCCTTGTATCCATGGATGTCCGAGGCCACGATCGGGGCTCCGGCAGCCATCGCCTCGAGGAGCACGATCCCGAACGACTCCTGGCCCCTCGCCGGCGAGACGAACACGTCCGCCGTCCGGAAGAGCTGGGCCTTCTCGGCGTCGCTGACCCGGCCGAGGAACTCGACGCCGGCAAGTCGGCGGGTCAGGACGTAGCGGCGCGCTTCTCGCTCCTGGGGTCCGGAGCCGACCACGAGGAGCCGGCACGGACAGCCGGTCTTGCGCAGGATCCGGTACGCCTTGAGCAGGTCCAGCAGGCCCTTGCGCGGCTCGTGGCGTCCGACGAACAGGATGTTCCTGGTACCGTCCTGCCAGCGGGCGATGGGAACGGCCCTGCGGTACCGATCGACGTCCACCCCGTTAGGGATGATCTTGTAGTCGCCGGGGAAGAATCGGTCGATGAAATGCCGCGCCGCCGCACTGACCGCGATCCGCCCGTGGAGCAGGCGCGCGTGGCCCTGCATCACCCGGGCCCCGAACTCGTATGACAGCGAGAACCCGGCGTAGGCGTGGAACGTCGCCACGTTGATGCTCTGTGAACGGCGCAGGAGGATGAGCGACAGGAACGGGACGAACGGCTCGTGGAAGTGGAGGACGTCGAACCGTTCCCGCTCGAGCATTTCGTCGACCAGGCTGACGTAGCGCGGCGACACGGTGATCGTCCCGACGGAGCCGTTCATGGGCATGCTGAAGCCCTTGCCGAGCCGGATCACGTCGCCCTCCGAGGCTCGCTGCAGCCCGTGGCTGCTGCTGATGATCCGGACGTCGTGGCCATGGAGCCGGAGGTTCTCGTAGAGGTAGCGAACGTGCTCGTTGACCCCGCCCGGCACGGGGTAGACGTACGGGGTGACCAGACCGATCTTCATCCGCGGGCGTCCGGTTCGCCGGCGGCGCGGTCGGTCGGCTCGTAGCGCGGCGGTCGTGCCCGCCCGCCCGGGTAGCCGTGATCGCGCCCGGTCCCGTCGCGCCGGACGCGGCCACCGACCTCGTCGCGAACGTCGCGGCCGCGCTTGCGGAGCTGTCGTCCGAAGATCGACAGCTGGCTGCCGGTCGGATGAGGGACCCCGTCCCAGGCGGTCCGCCGCTCGAGTATGGCCGTGCGGAGGTCGTCGGCGCTCCGGCCCGGGAATGTCGTGTAGCCCTGCCCGACGGCCTCGAGCGCGTGCGCGTCGCTGCAGCCGATCCCGGCCAGGTCGTGCTGCTCGATGAACGAGCGGACGCGGCGCTGGCCGCGCCCGAGCGTGGTCGGGTTGAACGCCTCGAGGCCGTCCGGGTGGACCCGCGGGTCGGCGTCAGCCAGCAGGCGGCGCAGGGTCGGGCCCTGCGCGCAGAGGGGGTAGGGGAAGAGCGGGTGCGCCGGGATGGCCAGGCCGCCCTGCTCGTGCACGGCGGCGATGCTCGCCCGGAGCGACTGCCACGGCCGGACCGGCTCGGTCAGGAACAGCCCCAGGAGATGGCCGCCGCGGGTCGAGATCTCCTCGCCGACGATGACGTCGAGGGGCATCCCGCCGAGCCTCGCCAGCGCCTGGGCGGCCAGCGCCGAATCGATCCGCTCGTGGTCGGTGATGGCGAGGACCTGGAGGCCGATGGCCATCGCCTGCTGGAGGATCTCGGCCACGCCGGCGGTCCCGTCCGATGCGAGGGTATGGATGTGCAGGTCGGCTCGGCCGAGGTCGGTCGGCTGGGGACGGTCCACCGTCGCGCGCTCCGTGCTCATCGCGTCGGTGCCTCGAGGTCGGGCCAGATGGGGAAGAAGACCGCCCACCATTGCTCGGGGGCTTGGGCGATCTGACGCTCGAAGATCCGCGCCTGCTGGTCGAGGAACGCGGTCACCCGTTCGCGTCGGGAACCGGTGGTCGGGACGGGGAACGGATCAAGCCGACCGATGTACCGGCCGCCGGGCCGGCGGCGGACCGCCACGCCGAACGTCGGGGCCCCGCTTTCGATCGCCACGAGTGCCGGCCCGAGCGGCAACGACGTACTGGCACCGAACAGCTTCGCGGGCATCCCGCCCCCGGTCAGGTCGCGATCGCCGACGATGCCGACGGGCTCGCCCCGCGCAAGCGCCCCCATGATCTCGCGGCGCGCCTCGCGCAGGCCGACGATGGTGATCCCAAGGGCACCTCGCGTCCGCTCGAACCAGGCCTGCATCGCCGGGTCGTCGATCGTCTCCATCGGGGTCATCAGGGGCCGGTCGGCGTGGACCGCCGCGACGTACGCCTGGAGCTCGATCGCCCCGAAGTGGAGCCCGACGAAGATCCGCGGGCCTGGCTCGCCGAACGCCGCTTCGAACGCTTCCGGCGTCTCGACGGTCAGTCGTTCGGCCAGGAAGGCCGGCGTGAAGGACGGCGCGCGGGCGACGTCGAGGTAGTAGCGGGCGTAGTGCCGGAACGCGGACCGGACCAGCCGATCCATCGCGTGCGGGTCCCGCGCGGCTGCCCGGATCCGCGGCTCCGCGCGACCTTCGGCGACAAGCCAGTCCGCGACCCGCTGCAGGTTCCGCCGCGCCTGGCCGGCTCGGCGAGCGTCGGCCCGATACCACAGCTCACCGGCGAAGTCGGCCAGCTCCAGGAGGACCCGCTCGGGCAGATGGCAGGCCAGCCACGACACGCCGGTCAGCACGGCCGCGCCGAACCGTTGCCGAGGGGTCGCGTTCATCCGGCCACTCGCCCCACCACGTGGGCGGAGTCCTCGTTGGCCATCCGCGCGGCGCGCGCCGCGAGCTCCGCGGCCTCGGCCTCGGTCTCCGGCCACATCGGCTTGAAGCTGTACCACTGGTCCGGCGCCGCGGCGATGACCCGCTGGATCGCGTCGGCGACCGCCTGGGT